>CAYFUW010000140.1:0-2636 GCA_964346495.1 uncultured Dysgonomonadaceae bacterium | reverse complement strand
CTTGCATCTTGATTCTTGTGTCTTGTGTCTATTATAACGAAAGCATAGCCATCTTCTCCTATCCGACAAGACAATTAAACTATCAACAGACTACCGACTTGATAAACCAAAAATGCTATAACCCACGCTAATCCTGTGGAATAAAAGACACTAAACAGCGCCCAGCGCCATGTGTGCGACTCCTCTTTTATCGCCGCGATAGTTGCTATACACGGGAAATAGATAAGCACAAAAAGCAAAAAACCAATAGCTACAAGCGGTGTAAATACAGGCGAGCCGTCGGCATATGTTTCTTGTTGTAATCGGGTTTGTAGTGACTGCTGGTCTTCACTATCGCCCGTATAAAGCACACCCATTGTACTAATTACAATCTCTTTAGCCGCCATTCCCGAAACCAGGCTAACCGACATTTTCCAATCGAATCCCAAAGGACGCATTACCGGTTCAATAAACTTTCCGAGCTTCCCGATATAAGAGTTTTCTTGATGAGTGGTATTTCGCAAATGCTCAACCTCATTCAATAACTCCTCTTTTTCAGCATTATCAACGGTAAGACCATTTATCTCTGTAACACGATTATCGAATATTTGTTCATTCTCGGTATTTCGCGGAAAATATCCCAAAAACCAAATTATTATTGATGCCAAAAGGATAATACCTCCTATTTTACGCAGATATTGCCACGAACGATCCCACATGTGAATCAATACCGATTTGAGCGTTGGCATACGATAAGGCGGCAACTCCATAACAAACGGCGTATCTTCACCTTTTACAAAATATTTGCGTAGAAAAAGTGCGGTTATGGCTGCCAACAAAATACCAAACAGATACAATCCCATCAATACAATGCTTGCATGTTTCGGGAAAAATGCTCCGGCAAAAAGCAGATATACAGGCAGTCGCGCACTACAAGACATAAACGGCACGATAAGCATCGTTATCAATCTGCTATTGCGACTTTCGATAGTGCGGGTAGCCATAATAGCCGGAACGTTGCAGCCAAATCCCATAATAAGCGGGATAAACGACTTTCCATGCAACCCTATTCGGTGCATCACCTTATCCATAATGAAAGCTGCCCGAGCCATATAGCCCGAATCTTCCATAAAAGAGATAAAGAGATATAGAATTACTATATTGGGCAGGAAAACAATAACGCCTCCTACTCCACCAATGATCCCATCGACGATTAAATCCTTCAGAACACCATCTTGCATTTGAGTGCGAACCAGATTTCCAAGCCAACTCACACCGCTTTCTATCCACTCCATTGGATAGGCGCCCAAACGGAAAGTTGCTTCAAACATTATCCATAAAAAGATAAAGAAAAGCGGAAATCCGATATATTTATTGGTTAAAATAGCATCGAGCAGACGAGTATTATCCGAAAACTTGGTTTTTTCGGTCAATGTCTCTTTAAGTCCACCTGCAATAAATCCATATCGGGCATTGGTAAAAGCCGATTCAGGGTCTTCCTGCAACATATTTTCGATATATTGTCGCTCTTTATCGCAAACCGCTTCCAATTTAGCAGCCTTTGGAAATTGTTGGAGCCTTTGACACATATCTTTGTCCTTCTCCAACATTTTGATGCTAATGTATCGGGATGACATTTCGGGAATTTCTATCTTTTTCTCCTGCAATTCCCGTTCTATAACTTCAATCGATTTCTCCATTACCCGACCATAAGGGATTTTCACCTCATCTATTCTGCTTTCGGTCGGCTCCTGATGTAATTCTATTATCTTATCCAGCAACTCTGAAATTCCCTCTCCCGTTCGCCCGACTGTGGGAACAAACGGAATTCCGAGCATATTACCCAAAGTTTTGTAATCGAATTTACGACCGCTCTCTTTCAGCTCATCATACATATTAAGAGCCACCACAACGGGCACATCCATATCTATCAACTCAGTAGTCAGATATAGATTTCGCTCCAATGCTGATGCTGAAACGACATTTATTATGATATCGGGATTTTCTTCCGTGATATATTTGCGAACATAAAGCTCTTCGGGTGAATAGGCTGAAAGTGAATAGGTTCCTGGCAAGTCCACCAACTTAATGGTGTAACCTTTATGGCGCATCTGACCAATCTTCGACTCAACAGTAACACCACTGTAATTGCCAACATGCTCGTGAGCACCTGATGCAAAATTGAAAATAGATGTTTTTCCCGCGTTAGGATTTCCGACTAATGCTGCAGTAATCACATGTGGACAATCTCCTTTTTCGCAACATCTCAAACGACGTCTTTCTCCTCTGAAACTTTTATGAGATTCTCCTCCATGTGAATTATCGAAAGTGATATCACATTTATCTTTCGAAACTTCAATCAGCATGGCTTCGCTGCGGCGTAACGAAACCTCGTACTCCATTATTCCATATTTAATCGGGTCTTTGAGCGGCGCATTGAGAATAGCCGTAACCTCCTGTCCGCGAACGAATCCCATCTCAAGAATCCGTTTACGGAAAGCTCCCGATCCTCTAACTTTTACTATATATGCCTTCTCTCCTGTCTGTAATTCTGAAAGTAACATAAATCTCTGTGGAATAATCAGAATACAAAGGAACGAATTTTTAACTTAAAAAGCTACACTTTTCCTGTTTATTATTTATAATTGTTTTAAATA
>CAYFUW010000139.1:0-2684 GCA_964346495.1 uncultured Dysgonomonadaceae bacterium | reverse complement strand
TTTTGCGGACAGCTTTGTTTTTCGATTTTTTCCACCACGACCATGGAACATATTTTGTGATATATATATCGAAAAACAGCGGGATAAGCAGCAGTACAAGCGGACTACCAGCCCAAACCGTAAACATAATTGTTCCTAATGTCCATACGGTAAACCATATCCATTGTTTGCGTGAGGCGGATTGGATTCTTTCTTTGAAACTTTTACCAGAGTTGGATGTATTGTTTTTTTGTTGTGTCATAATTTATTATGAGTGAAATATGTATTTTTTTAAATGAATGGATTTTAATATTAAAACTTCAACATATCCTCCATTCCCAAAAAACCTTTTTTGTCTTTTGTAAATTCGGCAGCGAGTACAGCACCTAGAGCAAAACCTCTGCGACTTTTGGCATCGTGAGTAATGCGAATTGTATCGGCTTCCGATTCGTAGATGACCGTATGAATACCCGGCACTTCTCCTTCACGAAACGATTCTATTTTTAAATCTTCTTCGTTGTCGGTTTCGTTTAGTTTCCACGATGTTTTGTTTTCGAAATTCTCTAAAATACCTTCGGCAAGAGTAATCGCCGTGCCGCTTGGCGCATCTAGTTTGTGAATATGATGTGTCTCTTCCATTCGTACATCATAATCGGGAAAACGATTCATTATTTTCGCCAAATGTTTATTCAATGCGAAAAATATATTCACTCCCAAACTAAAATTGGATGCGTAGAAAAACGTCTTATTCTCGTTCTCACATGCCGATTTAATCTCGTCTAAACGCTCCAGCCATCCTGTAGTACCCGAAACTACGGGAACGTTAGCCGCAAATGCTTTCAGATAATTACCTACAGCACTTTTTGGCGATGTAAACTCAATGGCTACATCGGCACTTTTAAAATGTGGCGAATCGAATTTTTGCTCTTCGTTTTCATCAATGATGCAGACGATTTCGTGTCCGCGTTCGAGAGCAACTTTTTCAATTTCATGCCCCATTTTTCCGTAACCGATAAGTGCAATCTTCATACTGTTTTGTTTTTAAATAACAAAGTTATAAAAAAAAGAAAGCTTAGCAGATTAACTCATGTTATTTGTTCTTAAACACCTTGTAGTGTTTTATTGAGATTTTATTTTGACTAGGCTTCTGCCTTTTTCTCTTTTTGTTTGGGTAAAATCAAATTCAGCACAACACCTACTACAGCAGCTAATCCTATTCCTGCAAAAGTGAAATCTCCGATATTTAATACCGCTCCGCCGATTCCTGTTGTCAAAATAAGTGATACAATAATCAAGTTGCGAGTATTGCCCATATCGGTTTTGTTGGTAATCATATTGCTTACTCCTGCCGCAGCAATCATACCGAAAAGCAGCAACATAATTCCACCTAATACCGCACTTGGAATTGTTTTTAAGAATGCGCTAATTTTTCCTACCATCGAAAAGAGAATACCTGTTATCGCTGCAATCCTAAATACAACAGGGTCGGTAACTTTGGTAAGAATCATTGCTCCGGTAACTTCGGAATATGTGGTTACGGGTGGGCCGCCGAAAAGTCCTGCAACACTACATGCCAGACCATCGCCCAGCATTGTACGGTGCAATCCCGGATCTTTCACAAAATCTTTTCCTGCAACTTCATTTACAACATACACATCGCCTACGTGCTCAATAATTGGTGCAATGGCTACAGGTGCCATAAAGAGAATAGCTTGCCACGAAAATTCGGGTGTTACAAATTTGGGTAAACTAAACCATGGAGCTTCAACAATCGGTGTAAAATCTACTCTACCTAAAAGCAAAGCAACAGCATATCCCACAATTATTCCGCCAAAGATAGGAATAAGTTTTAGTAATCCTTTTGCATACATGCTTATTAAAATAGCAGTAATCAGCGAAACAATTGCCAACAACCAATCTGTTGATGCCATATTTACACCTGTTCCGGAAAGAGAAAGACCGATAAGCATAATTACCGGACCTATAACTACAGGAGGAAATAGTCGTTTTATAACTTTTACACCTTGCCATTTTACCAATGCACTCATTATAAAATAGACAAACCCTACTGCAACCAATCCCGAAAGTGTTCCAGGCAAACCGTACAGCTCGGTGGCTTTGATGATTGGTGCTATAAAAGCGAAACTACTGCCCAAAAAAATAGGAACAATGCCTTTCGTTACTAAATGAAAAACTAATGTTCCTACACCTGCTGTAAATAGTGCTATTGACGGATCCATGCCCACTAACAATGGGACTAAGACCGTAGCCCCAAAGGCTACAAAAAGAAATTGTACTCCCACAACGGTTTTCATGAAAGGAGTAAGCGACTTTTTATTTTCCATACTTCATTCTCTATAAATTAAACTGGACAAAGTTAACATTATTTTTAACTATTCTAACCCTAATAGCATTTATTTTTTTAGAAAATTAGAATTGATAAGCCAAAATTTTAAGTGAAACAGTTGCTTAATAACGTGAACTTGATATAATTACTTGTATATTTGGCTGATAAATAAGGTAATAAGGTTATGGGCGTTTTGTATTATCATTCTACTAAGGTGTTTTTGTATCAAAATAAGGTTTTTTACTATTAATTTTAAACCTTATTTTTGTGTTTCTAACCTTAGTAGCAATAATAGTTACACATAGCGATACCTTATTACCTTATTTCTTGATTTTTAAATTTTTATTTTACATCGAAC
>CAYFUW010000138.1:0-2809 GCA_964346495.1 uncultured Dysgonomonadaceae bacterium | reverse complement strand
TCTCAGCCCAACTTCGGACTTCCGACATCGGACTTCCGACAACATAGGTTCATTTATTCTATTTCTTTTTAAATAATCCTCCAAAAATCGCTCTTTTAATGGTTTTGCCTATCTCATAGCTTATTTGTCGTTGAGTGCTTTTGCCCACTTGTTCAAGCATATCGCCCAAGAAACCGCGTTCCTCTTTTTTGCGGCGAGCTTCTGCGCTACGAGCACGATCTTCTTCACGAGCAAGCTTTTCGGCTTCTCTTTGTTGTTTGATACGCTCTTTCTCCTCTTCGGCAAGTTTGCGCTCTTCTTCCAGCAGTTCCTGCTTTTGTGATAATATTTCATAAGCCGATTCTCTGTCCACGAAATCTTCATAAATTCCGTAGATAAGCGATTGTTTTATTATCTGTTCTCTTTCGCCTTCAGTAATAGGACCGATTTGTCCTTGCGGTGGAAGAATATTGGCACGTTGCACCATTTGCGGAGCACCTTTTTCGTCGAGAAACGAAACAAGCGCTTCACCTGTATTAAGTTCAGTTATTGCCTTTTCGGTATCGAAAGCAGGATTGGCTCGGAAAGTATTTGCTGCTACTCGAACAGCTTTTTGGTCGTTAGGAGTGTAAGCTCTTAGGGCATGCTGAACTCTGTTGCCCAGTTGCCCCAGAATGCTTTCGGGGATATCGGCAGGGTTTTGTGTGCAGAAATATACACCTACACCTTTGGAGCGTACCAGTCGTACAATCTGCTCCACTTTTTCCAGCAACGGTTTTGGCATATCGTTAAATAGAAGGTGTGCTTCGTCGAAAAAGAAAACCAGTTTCGGCTTATCCATATCGCCAACTTCGGGAAGAGTTTCATATAAATCGTCTAACAACCACAACAGGAATGTAGTGTAAACTCGTGGCGAGTTCATCAGTTTATCGGCAGCGAGAATATTGATAACACCTTTTCCCTGTTCGGTTTGGATGAAATCGGTAATTTCAAGGTCGGGTTCACCGAAGAATTTATCGGCACCTTCGCTCTCAAGGCGCAATAGTGCACGCTGAATCGCTCCAATACTTGCAGGCGAAATATTTCCATATTGTGTGGTAAACTCTTTTCTGTTGTCGCCCACAAATTGCAACATTTTTTGTAAATCTTTCAGGTCGATAAGCAGCAGGTTGTTATCGTCTGCAATTCTAAAAATCATAGAGAGAATAGCACCTTGCGTATCGTTTAGTTGCAACAATCTTTCCAGCAAAAGCGGTCCCATGGATGTGATGGTGGTACGTACGGGGTGCCCTTGTTCACCGAAAACGTCCCAAAATCTTACCGGAAAAGCTTTAAACTCGAAACCTTTTTCGCCAAGTTTATAACCTTCTACTCGTTTTGTAACGCTCTCTTTGTTCCCTCCGGCTTTTGCCACACCCGACAGATCTCCTTTCATATCGGCTGCGAAAACGGGCACACCCATATCGCTAAATGTTTCGGAAAGAGTTTGTAGAGTGACTGTTTTTCCTGTTCCGGTAGCTCCGGTTATCAATCCGTGTCGGTTTGCCATTTTAGGAATAAGGCATACCTCGTGCTCATTGTTTATGGCTATAAAAGCGCGCTTATCGTTGTCGAACATAATTCTATTATTTTTCTTGATTTCTATGAAAGACAAAGTTAAAAAATATTTGCGTATGACAAACTAATCTATTAAAGTTTGATGTTTTTTGTGGAAAAATTCATACTTGGTTGAGAGTTACGAGTGTTGCGGGTTTCGGGTTGCGAGTTTGCCTATTGCGTGTTACGGGTTACCGGGGTACGAGTATTTAACCCCTCCGCTTCGTTTCCCGAAATGCTTCGGGACAGGCTCTCTCTTAAAATAAGGGACGAGTGCTATATACATATACAATCGAAAATCACCACGTTTCTACAATTCTACTCGAATCCCGACAACACAGATTAACTCATTGCTATTATACTTATGTGGTTAAATTTGAGACGCTATAATATGGCGTCTCTACTACCAATCATAAAAATTAGTTAGTAAATGCTTAGCGAACTTTGTATCCCCCTTTAGGGGGGGTATGGGGTGCACTCTTTGTGAGAAAACATTTAGCCATTTGTCTCTAAATTCGTTTACTAGTTTTCTATTAATTTGTCTGCTGAATAATATTACGGTACTCTGTACCTTATGGTTGCAATAATTGACGATGATACAAATATTTTGCTACTCTGTAGCAATTGGCTATTGGCTTTGAAAAAGCACATTGCGGTTTGAATCCGCATTGTGCATAAAACTGTACGGTCTGGATTTTTAACCACATAGGTACATAGGAAAATCTAGTTTGTAAAGAAAGAAAATATTGATACTAGTATTACATAGAAAACATGTTTTACACATAGTAGCTGTGCTACTAATACTATAGTGTAGCTATTGTATTTCTAAGTAAGGAAAAACTATGTGTCTATGTGGTTTAGATTTTTTGAGACGTGATATTATGATGTCTCTACTATCGGAACACGATGCCTTTGGCTTCGTGATAAAGTGCTTTAGTCCTGAGTTTTTAGTATGTAGCTTTGAGTATCCTGCTAGCGCATTTTTGTAAAGCGCGGTCATTGAACACGCGGTCATTGAGCTTGTCGAAATACCGAAGTGTGTCTCCGAAGGCAATTATTTGCTTCGCAACATTGCTCCCGCACGATTCTATCGTGTGGTTTTATTCTTCACAGAATGGCGCGAGCATAAATTGTAAATTGTAAATATTTCGTCGGTGAGATTTGCAAACTTATAAAGGTAAATGTCTCGTCCTAAAAAAAGTTTACACATTTTGTCATACTTTTTCTTTTGTCT
>CAYFUW010000137.1:0-2936 GCA_964346495.1 uncultured Dysgonomonadaceae bacterium | reverse complement strand
GATATTTCAAAAAAACAACAAGGTGTTTCAGAAGTGTTCAAATGCAAGGCACTGAGATTGAGGTCGAATGAGCATACTGGAAGTACGTGATTGAGACCGAATATCGAAAGTAACTGATTGTTGAGATTGTCGAAACACAGCAGTTTGGTACTTATAAGACACCACAAATTTTTACAAGTTGCTGTAATTAATACTCTTAGCCTCGCAAATCTCTACAATCTTAGATTTTATTGCTTTCAAGTCGTTATACTTCACACTTCCCAAATCTAATTTGTATGTTTTTTCGGAAGCAGTGATAACCAGATTGTACAAACCAACACCCACATGCGATACATTTGCCCATGGAATAGTACCGTCTATACGTTGTTTGCGAAGTCTGATTGTTAACCCGTCGTTGTTTATCATAATCTTAAATTCGGGTTTATAAAAATAAACAACCATGAAGAGTATAGCGCTGAAAAGAATTCCGGCTATTCCAAGAAAAAACATAACCGAATATTCTTTAGCAAAAACTTGCTGTAAAGAAATCACTACCGACAATATCGCGAAGAAAGCGGCACACACCAAAGAAGTTACTTTTATTTTGTTAGGTAACTTATAGTTTATAATTAAATCGTTCATTTTTAATATATTTACTTTATATAATTAATAATCAGACATTTAGCAACAAATAGCGAATATTTACAAATACAAAAGTATAGATTTTAAACAAATAAAACGCAAAATCTATGAAATTTACAAAAAAAATTCGTTATTTTGTAGCCAATTAGTGTTTTAGAGTTTATGAATAAAACGATTTAGGCATAAACTTGTTGTACAGAAAACTATTTTTTTGATAAGAATTCCTTCAAAACAGTTTTGAAAGGAGTATAAATGAAAGTTGAACAGATGAACGAAAACAATCTTGAAAGTAAAAATCTTCACGACAATGAAGAAGTTAAAGGCACAGAATCTGCCAATGAGCATCAAACGGAAAACGATGTAACTAAAGACGTAGTATCCGATAACGATTCGAAAAGTGAAATCAGCACTACAGAAACTGCTGAAAAAACCACTATCGAAGAGCCAAAGGCTGATGATACGGAAAAAGAGATCGAAATTGATTATGATATTGAGGACGAACCCGAAGAGGAGGAAGAAGAGGATGAAATAGACGAAAACAATGTTTCTGACTCAGACTCATCTGAATTGCCGCCTATTGACGAGATTGTACAGAGATTCAGAGACCTGTTTGCATCCGAAAATCCACAAAGAAAAGATGTAGATGAGGTAAAAAATCTATTCTATCGCTCGCTACGTAACGAAACAGAAGCACAAAAAGCTGCTTTTATTGAACAAGGTGGCGAGTCAATCGACTTTGTAGCGGAAGAATCGGAACTATTTACAGAAGGTAAAGAGCTTATTCAAAAGATAAGAGAAAAAAGAGCCGAAATCAATGCTCGTGAAGAAGCCGAAAAAGAGCAAAATGTTGCCAGAAAAACAGCAATTATACAAAAAATAAAAGCTCTAACTGAAGACCAAACTCAGGAAGATTTCAACAAAACATATCAAGAGTTCCGTGCATTACAGCAAAAATGGAACGAAATAAAACTCATACCGCAATCAAAAGTTAACGAGCTTTGGAAAGAGTATCAAAGACACGTTGAGAAGTTTTACGACCTGGTAAGAATTAACAACGAGTTCCGCGAATACGATTTCAAGAAAAACTTCGAACTTAAAACAGAACTTTGCGAGGCAGCTGAACGCCTTGATGAAGAGCCGGACGTTATTTCCGCATTCCATCAACTTCAAAGCTTGCACCAAGAGTGGCGCGATATAGGTCCCGTTGCACGTAAAGACAGAGAAGAAATCTGGAACAGATTTAAAACTGCTTCAACAGTAATAAATAAAAAATATCAAGCCCACTTCGAAGGACAAAAGGAAAAAGAAGAGCAAAATCTTGTATTAAAAACTGAACTTTGTGAGCAGTTGGAAGCTATTGATATTTCGACACTTAAAACCATCAGAGATTGGAATGCGAAAATAAAAGTAGTGTTGGAAATTCAATCTAAATGGCGCGAAATTGGTTATGTTCCAAGAAAATGGAATACTAAAATATATGAACGCTACAGAGCTGCTTGCGACTATTTCTTCAAAAGCAAAAACGATTTCTACAAAACCATCAATAAAGAGATGGATGAAAATCTGAAGAAAAAGTTAGCACTATGCGAACGTGCCGAAGCGTTAAAAGTTAGTCAGGATTGGCGAGCAACCACACAAGAGATGATAGACATCCAGAAAGAGTGGAAAACAATCGGTATTATCCCGCGCAGATATATGGATAGCACCTGGAAACGTTTTATCGCTGCTTGTGACTATTTCTTCGAACAGAAAAAACTTCATAACTCATCGAAATATGCTACTGAGCTTAAAAATCTAGAGTTGAAAAAAGAGATAATAGAGAAAATAAATAATCTTGATACATCTTTATCTGCCGATGATTTGTTGTCTCAATTACGTCCATTAATGGACGAGTGGCACTCTGTGGGTCATGTACCTTTCAAATCGAAAGACAAAATCTATAAAGAGTTTCATGCCGCAACAGATGCACACTTCGAAAGATTGAATATTGAAAAAGCAGAACGCAGATTCGACAACTTCAGAAGCAATATTTCAGATATGGCAAAATCGGGTAATGCATCAAGCCAGTTAGGAAGAGAGAGAGATAAACTTGTACGTCAGTACGAAAGAATGAAAAACGAATTGCAAACTTACGAAAACAATATCGGTTTTCTATCTATCTCATCCAAAAAAGGAAATTCATTGCTTGACGATATGAATAATAAAATGGAAAAACTGAAATCTGAGCTTGAAATGCTTGTTAAAAAGATTGAAGCAATAGATAAAGAGATACAATAAGCTCTATCTCAATAAGATAAAAAACGGTGGTTTCATTT
>CAYFUW010000136.1:0-2982 GCA_964346495.1 uncultured Dysgonomonadaceae bacterium | reverse complement strand
ATACAAATTATCTAGTTGCAGATTGTCTATAGAGTATGTTCCGGATAGTGCCGAGAAGTTGTACTCGATAGATTCGAAATTGTCTCTAACAAAGCGACCAACATATCCTGCTTTTATCTCCGAGTTGTTCGTATTGTATCTGTCATTCAATTTGTAAACAAGTTCTGTTTTTACGTTCAAATCGTTATTATTTAGTTCGGAGAAGAAACGCTTTTGACGATTACTACCTGTCAAGATATAGTTGTCTCCATCTAGTTGAGATAGATAGTTTTCACGTCTGTCTGGCTCTAATCCGAGTACTCTATTATATGAAACTCCTGCGTTTAATTTCAAGCTGTTGTTAAGTGTCCAATTGGTTAGCAGTTGGTTTACCAACAATAGGTTGTCGTTGGTTTGTTGTCTTCTTAAAACCCCTATATAGTTAGGGCTGTCTTGATAACGCTCAGAGTTATATCCGCTATATTTTCCAATATACTGGTCATTATCGTGAACAAGCATAAAGTTGTACTGAATATTGTGTTTGTTGCGGATTAAATAATGTATATTGGCAAGTCTCAGTTGACTTATTGAAGATGTATATTTATCACCTTTTTGATCTTGCCAAACAGTACCTGCTGTATTTGTATTACGTACAGCTTCTTCGGTATAAGAATAATTTGAACCATGCGTAATAACCGCGAAAATAGATAACGGGTTGCTATATTTACCCAATCGGAATTGTTTGCCACCTGAGATTCCAAAACTATGGTTTATTGGCGCAGAAAGTCCTTTCGGGTCCAAACTGTTTTGAAAATCGTACATACCATCGGTCGGGAGAGTGTTATTGGCAATTCCTAAAATATTTGATCCTGCCGGACGAATAAAGTCTGAACCAATTGCTGAAATATTTATTCCACCCGAAATGTCAAGACTAAGTGCATAGTCACCTACAAGTTCTTTGGCTTTTATGTCGATTATAGCACCGCCAACATCTGAATTGTCGCTACCTTTAAATACTTTATTTACTCGATACTTTGTATAATATCAGTGCCGAAAAAGTCGAGAGAAATATTTTTATATTCAGGGTCTTCCGAAGGTATTGGAAATCCGTTAAGCAGAGTGCTGTTATATCTGTCGCCCAATCCACGCACAAATACGTTTTTAACGCCTTCTTGTCTTGATATACCTGACATTTGAGCCACTGCGGCCTGCGCGTCACCAATCCCTTTTCTTGAAAGTTCGCGTGCGCCAACTGCTTGTGTTGCAACTAAAGCTTGTCTTTGCTCCATTAGCAAAATGTTTTCGCTTTCTCTATTGGCACGTGCAACAATTTCTACTTCTTTTAGAAGCATATCGTCTGAAGACATGCCAAAATCAACAGTTACTGTTTGATTGGCTTTTACCAAAATCTCTTTTTGTGTCATAGGATTATATGACACGTACGATGCAACTAAATTGTGTTTTCCTGCCGGGGCATTTGAAATTATAAAATTGCCATCTAGGTCGGCAGCAGCACCGATATTAGTTCCTTCAATAACTACTGATGCACCAATTAATGGTTCATTAGTTTTGGAATCGAATATTTTCCCTTTTATTGTTCCTGTTTGTGCAACGACATTGCTAGCCAAAGTAGAAATCAATAAAATAGCGAAAAACGATTTTATTAAAATAAATGGTTTTTTTGTCACAAGATTGTATTTTGGGTTCAAATTTCGTTGCAAAGGTCTATTATTATTGTTACGAAGCAGCTACAAATAGGTTACGATTTTATTAAGATTGAGGCTTTTAGTATTAGTGAAAAAATGATTAATTATAAAGACTTTGTTAATTGGTGTAATAAATTTAAAGTTGAGAGTGAAAGATAAAATAAATTTATTACTTTTGGCTATCGATATATTGCAAATAATAAATAACACAACTAATAATAAAGTAAACCGAATATGAATTACGACTACAGTAAACTGCGAATAAAAGGTGGTGAAAAGGTACATCTTAACACGTTTCCAACCGATTTAAGTGCCGGATTCGATAAAGAATCGGCGAAAGAAGAGGTGAGAGAAAATATTAAAGAGCTGCAAGAGATTCAAGAGATGTTCTATGCAGATGACAGATATTCTCTGCTTGTTATTTTGCAGGCTAGAGATGCGGCAGGTAAAGACGGAGTTATTCGTCACGTGATGTCGGGTATTAACCCGCAAGGTTGTCGTGTACACAGTTTTAAAACTCCAACTAAAAATGAGTTGGAGCACGATTATATGTGGCGTCACTACAGAGCTCTGCCCGAAAGAGGAATGATTGAAATCTTTAATCGTTCGCACTATGAAAATGTGTTGGCAACAAGAGTTAATCCGCAATGGATTCTTAATGAGCGTATTCCCGGATACGAAACGGTAGATAAAATTGATAACGAGTTTTGGGAAAATAGATACAAGGCAATAAATGCGATAGAAAAACATTGGCATGACAATGGAATGCGTATTTTGAAAATTTTTCTGAATGTTTCAAAAGATGAACAGAAAAGACGACTATTGAAACGTATCGACAATCCCGATAAAAACTGGAAGTTTAGTTCTGCCGATCTCGAAGCACGCGCCGATTGGGATAAATATGAAAAAGTGTTTGAGGAGATGTTCGAAAAAACTTCTACCGATTATGCACCATGGTATGTGATCCCGTCCGATAAAAAATATTTTGCCCGTGTTGCTGTGGGAGATCTGATTTTAGCTGAATTTAAAAAGATGAATCTTCGTTTTCCACCGGGTGAGTCGCCCGAAATGCTGCAAAAAGCGAGAGAAATATTGATGAATGAAGATTAATGATTTCGGAATCGGAATTTATAAGTAGCAGGTAATTCCAAATTAGCTGCTACTTAATTTATGTCTTTAGGTTTTTTTAAGTATATTGTGGTTGCAGAATTCTTTGGACACATATTACAAAACAGAATAGTCTTGTCCCGTCCTGAAATAGGTTTACACCCAAAACAGGAAAAATTATGACAAAAGT
>CAYFUW010000135.1:0-3127 GCA_964346495.1 uncultured Dysgonomonadaceae bacterium | reverse complement strand
GATGAGGTGTATAAAAAGAAGGAGAGGATTAGGCTGTCTAAAAAAAGGAACAATAAATTTGTAAGATTGATAAATAGCAGGAAAGGACTTTTTACTTTCTTGCGTGCACAGTGTTCGTCGCAGGTGTCAAGCTGGGTTGACTTTCTTGTCAGTATTTTGTGCGTAAACATTTTTAATTGGTATTACGGGTTGTCAACTTTTCTTGGAAACATTTCGGGCGGATTGGTCAACTGCTACATCAATTATAAGTGGACATTTAAGGCAGAAGGGCAATCCATAAAGTATGTACTGATTAAGTTTGTGTTAATTTGGATTGGGAGTATTCTCTTTAACACACAAGGTACAATACTTTTTACCGAATATGTAATGAAATATATCCCGGAAAATGCTCTTCCGAAGATATTGGTAGATAATATTTTTTTAGTTCCAAAAATAGTTGTCTCAATTATTGTTGGCTGGTTATGGAATTATAACATGCAGCGAATTTTTGTGTATCGGGAAAGGGATATTAAAGGTTTTTTTAGAAAAATAAATCCATTTTCATCGCGAAAAAAAACAGATAATGAAAATAATTAAATTGATTTATTATGAATGAAACAGAGAACAAAAACAGAGAAGCTTTAAAAAAAATATCTAAAGATAGAGAGAGAACCAATTTGTTGAAAAAATGGGAACAACAATTGCTTGCATATTTGGTACAGCGAATACCTAGCTGGGTGACTTCAAATATGTTAACAGCTATAGGTTTTTGTGGTAGCATTATTACATTTCTTTCCTTTATTTTAGCTACTTATGTCAATTTAAATTGGTTGTTGCTTGGAGTTGTAGGTTTTTTTATCAACTGGTTTGGAGACTCAACCGATGGTCGTATTGCCTATTACCGTGGAATTCCACGTAAATGGTACGGGTTTTCATTAGATATTATTGTCGATTGGTGGACTGATATTCTTATTGGTTGCGGATATATTATATATGTTGGTGGGATATGGAAATGGGCAGGATTTGGTTTTATTGTGCTTTACGGATGGTCTATTATTATGGCTTTATTGCGATATAAAATCACTAAAGAGTACGTTATTGATTCCGGATTTATGGGTCCAACTGAAGTCAGACTACTAATTTCTCTTTTTTTAGTAATAGAAGTATTGCATCCCGGAACATTGAAGTATTTGGGTGTGTTGACATGTGTTGTTCTATTAATTGTCAATCTAAAAGAGATGCGTAATCTATTATACCATGGCGATGAGCGTGATGCACGCGAACGAAAGAAAAAAGAAAAACTGGCAAAAAAACAGAATGAAGGAGAAGCTAATTAGCGAAGAGATGGTACGTGGAATTCATCCCGTATTTAGAGGTTGTTTTGGAAATATATTGATAAAACTTGTTTTTAAAGTTGCCGGCTTTAATAAAGCTAATGCCGTTTATGATGCTTCAAAACATTACACGGATGTTGAGTTTACCACCGATATGCTAGATAAACTCGGCATAATACGCAATGTGGATAATATTGAAGTTTTAGAGCAATTCGAAGGAAAACCATTTATAACAGTATCGAATCACCCGTACGGACATATCGATGGCATTATGGTTGCTGATTTGGTTGGTAGTGTGCGTAGCGATTATAAAATAATGGTGAACTGGCTACTGATGCAGATAGATACAATGGAAAACTTTTTTATCGGTGTCAATCCATTCCCTGATGACAGCAAAATGGCAAATGCAAAATCGAGCATAGGTGGAGTAAAAGAGTGTATCGATCATCTTAAAAATGGGCATCCATTAGGATTTTTTCCGGCAGGTGGAATATCACTGCCAAACATTAAGGGAGATGTGGTTGATAACGTTTGGCAAAGCTCAGTAATTCGTATAATAAAAAAAGCAAGAGTCCCCGTAATCCCAATATATATTTCGGGAAAAAATTCGTTTTGTTATCAACTGCTTGGGCACATCAGTTGGAAAGTTCGTACGGTACGTTTGCTACACGAAATAACAAACAAGAGAGGTAAAACTATTAATATTAGATTTGGAGAGCCGATTTTGCCCGAAGAGCAAGATAAATATAAAGATATTAGCGAATTGGGAGAGTATCTGAAATCAAAAACATACGAGCTTGCCAACCTAAAATAGAAGTGAGTTTTTTAATAAAGGTTTTGCTAAAAAAGTAACTATGTAATGTCTTAGTTGATAACTGTAATCCTTAAATTTATATTAGAACATTATTGTAATAATTGACTATCTTTGTTGTATTGTAAAACTCAAAAACTTTCAATATTAATGCTAGTCATTTGTTTCGATTGTTTTCCGTTATCCTATACAACCAATCATCTCAGAGTAAAGGATAATATTTTATCGGACAGCATTGTGAATAATGACAACAACTATGACCACAGAAAAGAAACGAATTGCTATTCAAGACACCTATGGTGAGAGATTTCAGCACTGTTGGGGATGTGGAGCAAAAAACGATAAAGGATTACACATAAAAAGCTATCCTAACGAAGATGGTGATAAGTGTGTTTGTAAATTTACACCGGCAGATAAGTTTACAGGAGGCGTTCCTGCAAATCTTTTTGGCGGTATTATAGCTGTTATTTTCGATTGCCATGGCACTGCTTCTGCTGCTTGGTTTGCTCATAATAACAAAGGACTTCAACTTACAGAAAACACTATAATAGTTCGTTTTGTTACAGCAAGATTAGAAGTCGATTTTAAAAAGCCGCTGCCTATGAGCGAAGAGATAACAGTTACATCCATGGCAGAAGATATTGGAGAGAGAAAAGTTATACTTAATATGGAAATGGAAGCGGAAGGATTTGTTTGTGCCAAAGCGAGAATTGTTGCTGTGGCTGTAAAAGACGAAATGTAAAAAATAGAAGACAAGATAATTTTTATACGAAAATCTTTCTTCCAAAACAAAAAGTCCACGAATCACTTCGTAGGCTTTTTTTATATTGTTTGGAGCAATAACCATTTGTGATATATTATCTTTAGCGTTATTATTGTTTGTAACTTTTTGTTTAATATATGATTGGGTGTGGTTGGTGATGTTTTTTGAAATTAATTTCAAAAAAAACAATTTCATTTCGTAGGAAATAGAAGAAACAGTTGTCTAATGCTTATAAATAGG
>CAYFUW010000134.1:0-3131 GCA_964346495.1 uncultured Dysgonomonadaceae bacterium | reverse complement strand
ATTTTGCTATAGACTCGGCAGAAGATTTTACATAGCTTATGTCAGGTTGTTGATAAATATCGAGCGGAGTCGGCACACAAATAGCTACAAAATCGACATCTTTTATAAAGCTAAAATCCTTTGTTGCAGATAGCATCCCTTTTTCAACAATATCTTTTAAATCGCTATCTACCACATCGCCGATATAGTTATGTCCGGCATTTACCATATCCACTTTTTGGTCTTGCACATCAAAGCCGATTGTTTTAAATCCGGCTTTCGCTTTTTCTACTGCCAATGGCAATCCGACGTAGCCAAGACCAACTACACCAACTATAATCTCTTTATTTTCAATTTTGGTTAGTAACTGTTGTTTCATTGATTTAGTTTCGGGGTGCAAGTTACGTGTTACGAGATGCGAGTTATACAACACCTAATACCACGGCTCGACACCACATATTTTAGTTTCTATTATTTGTAATCTATTATATTATTTATGATATCGCCCTCCGACCAGAATCACGAGCACAGAACACAGAACTCGGAACTACATACTGAAAGCTATCACCTAACCCCTCCTCCCGTTTCACGGGATACTCCCCTTTGTAAAAGTGGAGAGTTGCGGCAAACGAAATATTTAATTCGTTATATAATAATCGGTTCGTTTGATAAGACGCCATAATATGACGTCTCTACAAGTTTCCGTACATCGTAACCCGAAACACGCAACACGAAACACGCAACACGAAACAGGAACCACGTAACTCAAATATCTATTTCACCGCCTTACTACTTGCGACAGCTCTGTAAACACTATCAACAATTTTAGCCACTTCGGGCAGATCACTTTCGGCAGATATCGTAAGTTTATTTTTTTCAACTTTGTTTAGTGTGGGTCTAAAAGCCAAAAAGAACTCCTCATCTCTTGTAAAGCCCGAAATCTCTTCAATTTTTTTTATACAATCGGTTATATCTGCAGAAGACTCAAATAGAATAATATCGCCACCACTAATAGTTTCACCTATAACCTGACCAACTTTCTCCAGATAAAGTGAAGCCAAATCGCCACTGCCGAAGTGTGGCATAGTAACCACATAGAAATTACAATCCTTTACATTTTCTAAAGATATTTCGGGTAACTTGTTGCGTTTTTGGTTGTGTTTTTTCCATTTTTCATAGGAAACAACCTCTTTTTGGGGGCCGGATAGTTTATCTAAAGTTATCGTTAATGTTATCGTTTTAAATCGTGATGCAAAAGTATTTGAGAGAACTAATGCCTTTTCATCAATCCCGATAACACATATTCGGAAATCGAAAACAAGTGCCGTATTGTGTCTTTTATCAGTAATCAGACTATCGAAGTTGTATAGGCTAAAAACCTCGTTAAAATAACCGCAATAGTGTTTTCTCATTCTATATATTAAAAAGGTATATTGTACCCTACACTAACACCAAGTGTTACAAAACCATCTTTTAGATTTGCTAATCGTTTGCTTGCAAATCCCATATCACAAAACAGGGCAAAATCGAAATTGTTATAAGTATAACCCAAAGCCGGAGCAATAGTAAATGCCGAGCTGCCTGCCAATTTAGTATATCCTATACGTGGCTCTACATACACTCCATTTGCCATGCTGTCTAGTGTATATCTGTAACCTGCAAGAAGTTGAATATAATTGAAAGCATCACCTTTATCATTTAAAATGCTTGCTATTAGCTTGCCATCTCCATATGGATTATTAAACCCTTTTACGGATATTGTAAAGAAGCCTTGTTCGTTTTTGTTAATCCACTTATCTTTCAACATAAAAGCGATAGTACCGCCCAACCCAAATCTGCGGTCACGTTTTGAATCCAGTACAAATCCAGAATTTCCCGAGATATGGATACAGTAGTCCGGTTGTGTATTGATAACTGTTTCTGTTTCGTTGCCTGTTTGGGTAGTGTTTTCTGTTTGTGCATTAACTCCTGCTACAAATGTGAAAAGCAAGATAGCTAAAAATAGTGTTCTAAAAAGTTTCATGATTGTTTAATTTATTTTTTGTTTATAAATTAATTTGAGTTCTAATTGTTTGTTTAAAGTGTATTTGGCTCTGTTGATACAGATTCATTAAGATACTTTTTCTACATAAGATTGCTCGACATGCACGGTGGCAGAGATAAGCTGATTTAGCTGTAGTGTAAATCGCATTTTCCCCTTCTCGCTGGCTATCAACGTACCTTCAAGCCCCATGAGAGGTCCTTTTATAATACGGACTCTGTCGCCAATATTTGGGAGTTCGCTTTCTATAGTGATATCGCCGTCGGAAGAGTCAAGCATAAAACGAAACATCTGCATCTCTTTATCGGGAATTATCGCATGCTTGCGTGTGCCTCTAAGCATCATAAAACTTAGAACCGATGGTGTGGTAAGTACTGTTTTTCTCTCATCGGGCGATACCCGCACGAAAATCATCATCGGGATTACCACCTTTTCAATCATTTTTTTGCGGTCACTCCACTGACGAAGAACCTTTTGAATGGGTAGGAAATTTTCTATTCCCAAACTATCCAAACGCTCTCTCACTTTTCGCTCATGATGCATCTTTACATAAGCTACAAGCCACTGTTTTTCGTCTGATTTTATCTTCGTATCCATCTATAAAAACCTTAAAAAGCCGGAGTTTTTCCAACACTCCGTGGCTACCTGTCACATTTGACAGATAGGGTAAAGTTCATAAAAAAACACCCGATTGTGGCATTTCAATAGTTACAAGCTATACTTTACCTAAACTAAAGGCAAAAACAAAAGTATTATAATCACTGGATTTTGTCACCACACGAAGGAGCTATTCTTCCGGTTTTTTTAGACGTAAGTTTTATCTTTTGAAAATACCAAACAACAAATTAACTCAATGCCTTAAAAGACAGACACTTTACTTACTGACAATTATCTAATAATATGACAATATAATAGCGATTTCTACTATTTGTTATTATATGACCTGAACTATTACCAAATACGTGGCAAAGTTAGAAATAATTATTAGGATACGAAACCTATCGGGAGTTTTTTTTGTGATTTGTTAGTAGTCAGTTTTTAGTATGTAGTATGGACATTTTATTTGCGAATTTGGTTCCCGCTTTCGCGAGAATGAAATTTGGATTTACGA
>CAYFUW010000133.1:0-3155 GCA_964346495.1 uncultured Dysgonomonadaceae bacterium | reverse complement strand
ACAATTTTTTTCATATTCAAAAGTCTGGTTAATTTCACTCTAAATTCCCAAAAAACAACTTCGTCAAATTACAAAACCTGACCTACTCGAAACTCAGAACTCTAAACTAAAAAATCTACCACACCACTACCTCATCAGCAAATATCCAACCACGTACAACGGGATTAATAGTTGCTGTAAAACGAACATATCGTGCTTGTCGGGAACCATTCCATTCAAACGATTTCATAAATGTTCCTGCTTTTTCATCTATCTTCCCGTTATTAAATGTTGCAACAGTTTCAAAAACTCCACTTCTTTCGTTAGAGAGTGAAATCGTAATATCTTTTGGTAGCCAAATTTCTGCATTTCCATTTTGCAAAAAATTGATTCGTGTATAAGTGAGTAAATCTGTTTCTCCCAAGTCAATAATCACATCGAAGTCGGCACCAATAAAACCTTGCCAAAATCCATCGCCATGCGAAAATCCTCCAAACAACCCATCAATCAGCGCTGTCTCTCCTTTTGCAGGATAGTATTTGCTATATGGATTGATATATTCAATCTTTTTCCCGATAGCTTTGTGATAATCAACTCGTTTTTCGACAACTGTACCCAATGGTTTTCCATCTCTAAACAGTTGAGTTTTAAGATTTGCCGAATCTTTTACCAAAATCGGAGTTTCATATAAAGCTGATTCGTTTGTAACATCAGAACCGTCGGTTGTGTATCGTATCTCTACAGGACTTATTTCTGATGTTAAAGTAATGGCAATTGCATTATTTGTAGAATCATTTTCCAGAAAAATTTCAGGTTCTTTACTTAAAGTGAAAGTATTATAACCTTTATGTTGTAATATAGGAATAGATTGATTAACACGATATTTGAATGACTCCCACGATTTGTTTTGCGGATTTGTCCAGGCTACTTCGGCAAGTGCCAACATTCGCGGATAGAGCATATATTCGGCATGTTGTTCGGTAGGAATATATTCTGCCCACATACACGCCTGAACACCCCATATTTTATCTGTATTGTTGGCTGAAAGGCTATCGGGAACAGGATTGTAAGCATAAACATTCTCCAAAGGCAAGAATCCGCCAATAGCTTCAGGCTCTTTTTCCGGCGAACCTTGATAACTGTCGAAGTACAAATATTTACCGGGTGTCATAATAACTTTATGTCCGCTTTGTGCTGCTTCAATTCCTATATTTTCATCGCGCCAATTCATCACAATAGCACTTTTATCCAATCCGCCTTCCAATATTTCATCCCAACCAATCAGCTCTCTGCCTTTCGAGTGCAGATATTTTTCTATTCGTCTGATAAGATAGCTTTGAAGTTCGGCTTCATCTTTTAAATTCTCATTTTTTATGCGTTCCTGACACTTGGGACACTTTTTCCAATGTTCTTTACTCGCCTCATCTCCACCGATATGAATATAAGTAGATGGAAAAATATCTATAATCTCTTCCAATACATTTTCAAGGAAAACAAAGGTCTCCTCATTACCAATACAAAACTCGCTGCTTGTATATGGTTTTTCAGTACAAGCCAAATGTGGATAAACCGCCAAAACCTCCTCCGAATGTCCCGGCATCTCTATTTCAGGAATAATGGTAATATGTCTTTTTGCTGCATATTCAACCAGTTCTCTCGTCTCTTCCTGCGTGTAATAACCACCATACGCATTCGGGTCGCTCTCACTTGTATATTTTCGTCCCGAAGCCCACCACTCTTTCCAAAGCGGATGTGTGCGCCATGCAGCGATGTTTGTCAGTTCGGGATATTTTTTTATTTCGATGCGCCAACCCGGACCATCGGTAAGATGCCAATGAAAATGGTTGATTTTGTAATGTGCCATCATATCGATTTGCTTTTTAAGAAAATCGAGCGAGAAAAAATGGCGCGAAACATCAATGTGCATTCCTCTATAAGCAAATCGCGGACTATCTTCTATCTCAACAAATGGCAGTTTTTCAGGATTTTGCTCTGTAAGTTGAATAAGTGTTTGAATGGCATAAAAAAGTCCTACTTCGGCTGTGGCACATATTTCTATACCTTTTTTATTGACAGACAACTTGTAAGACTCATCCAAAGAATCAGAGTTTTGCAAATTATTTAATGAAAACTTTACCTCTATTCCCGAATCTGAAATATTCAAAGGAGTGGATTCCAAATATGTTGTCAAATTGTTTTCTATTTCAGAATCAACTTCCGAAAAATTAAGTTTCAAACCCGACGTAATATCAAGCGAATCCTGACCAACTCTAATTTTATTTGGCATCGGGATTAATTGAACGATATTTGTTGTGTCTGAATAATCTTTTAAATTATTGCCTTGACAAGATGATAAAATCACAAGAACAATCAGTAGAAAATAGAAGTGAATTGCTTTCATATAGAAAAAATAATATATATGTTTTATATTTTGTCTTAATCTTTTAAGTAATATTCGATTGTACTGACAACTCGAATATTTTTTATATGTGGTGTATTTGCATCACGGTCAATAATACTAAAAAGACCTTGATTTGCAGTTTTAATTTTTCCCAACTTACTGTTCGAGTCTTGAGCGAATTTTTCTGCTGCTTCACGAGCATTTTTTGTTGCCTCCTCAATCATTTGGGGCTTAATTTCGTTTAGTTTTGTGAACGAATATATTACATTGTACTGATAATCGCTACCTACAATTGCAACACCTTGTTTTAGCAATTCGTACTGCTCACTGATTAGTTTTCTTACCAAATCAACATTACCTGAACTCACGGTAATTACCGATGTTATATTGTATCGGTAATTCGATTGATTTTGCATATATCTTTCCGCCTCCATATCAACCACTTGTGGAGCAGCAACACTAATTTCATCAGATGTTATTCCGTTTGATTGAAGAAACGAAATAATAGTTCGATTTTTATTATTTAGATTCTCATAAAGTTCGGAAAGATTGTTTCCAACCTCTTTATATACAATGGGCCAAATAACTTTATCAGCTTGCATTTCACGTTCGGCAAGACCTTTCACATTTACAACTCTATCGCGTTGAGAAAATGAACTGATGCCACTTTTTATTGACAAACCTAAGGCTATAAGCCCTATTGCCAAAATAATTGCTTCTACTATTCTATTCTTCATAATCTATTTTTATTTAAATTTATGTAGGTTTAAAGTAT
>CAYFUW010000132.1:0-3160 GCA_964346495.1 uncultured Dysgonomonadaceae bacterium | reverse complement strand
CACTCGCAGGCATGCCGAAAGGAAACAGTTGTACCGGAATTAGATTCAGTAAATAAAACGGTACCGAAAGCGGGATGACAAGTAATAGAAACCGCAGAATATCTTTTTTAGTTCCAAACATATCGTGTCTGCTTTTACAATTCCTTTAGAAAAAATCTTTTCATTTCAAAATTATCTAGTTGTTCCTTTCTATTTGAGCTTTTAAATCAAGAAAAACATGAATATACTCATCGGGTAGGTCTGCGTGTATATCGTGATAGGATTTAAAACCTCCGACATATTTACTGTTTGGTACTAAATCAACAACTTTTTGCGCGTCTTTTTCATCCATTGCAGCAAGTAAAATCCCGTTTTCATCATAATAACTTGGAGCTGTCAAATTACCTGGCGCCACATGCATCACAATTGTAGGCGATAGAATGTTTCTCAAAATTTCTTCCGTTTCAAATCCTTCAAACCACGAAAAATCATAAAATGTAACTCCAAATCTTAAGTCGTAGTTTCCGTTTCCATCCTGCATATTGGCATTCAAAGCATAGATAGAATTTATTCCTAACTTTGGCGGATAATACCATATTTTGGGTATTTCATTAGGATGTTTGGCTAAATATTTCAAGGCAGGATTTTTTACAATTTTGTCCCAGGCTTGTGGGTCTTTAACATTAAAAAAATCCTTCATATAATCATTCTCCAATGAATATTCCATAAATGTACTTATCGCATTCTGGTTAAGGTAATCGTACATGTTTTTAAATCCCAACCAAGCTATTGTATTTTCCGCTTTTCCCGGAAGTGTGGAAAAGAAAGGTCCGTCTTCTAACACCGTGGCGATAATATAATCGGGTGCTTTGGCAGAAACATAAGCGGCAAGTAATGCTCCTGATGAATGACCGGATATATAAACTTTTTCTTTAATAACGTTTTCGATAAACCAAACTATATCGTTTCCTATCACTACCGCATTATATTTGTCGGGATTTTTGGATGATTTTCCGTGTCCGTAATAATCAAGTGCATATATATGAAAATGTTTCGACAGTTTTGGTAATACGTTGGCATAATCGCAACAGTTTACTTGCTGCCCATGAAGCAAAATAAGTTTTGGACCGTTATTCGGACCTTTTATATAATATATTTCAGAACCATCGTCTAACTTGGCTACATTTTCGGTAAAGCCTAACTTATATCCCTTTTTTTCTAAGAAGTTTTCATTTAGGATATCGTAGCTCATGTTTCTATATGCGAAAATTCCAACAGCTATTATTACTGTTAGAATTAATATTCCAATTATCAAAACAACTTTATTACTCATTTTTTATGATTATTTGCACTTCCGTAAAGTTGATTTCCATTACCACAAACAAAATGCTAACAGAAAAAAAGCACCAAATTCTTCAGGCATAGAAAATTGTAATCGAATTACCATTATTTCTTATTCTTCAATATCTGTATAGTTAATGCAATCATTGTTCTAAAAGCAATATCGGGATGTGCTGTTTGGTTCACAGTACCTGCAATGTAGAGATTTTCTCTCGGACAATAAAATGCCAAAGCGCCCGATAGTCCCGAATGTCCTATAAAATAGGGAATTGCACCCGTAGGGTTAAATATCCAAGGTAACTTAAATAGATGAATACCAACACCTGCACGCATTGGTGGAAAAATTCTGTTCCATTCTTGTAGCTCATCAATATAGGCTGTCGGAAATAATTTACCTGTAAAAAATGCTTCAATAAAAACAAGCATTTCGGAAGAAACCGAAACTATTCCGCCATCCGGTCCAAAAGATGTCATTGCTTTTGGTATTATCAATTCCTTGCTTTTATAATATAATGTCTTTGGTTTCTCATCAGTTGCATCTTGATAGAGATATGTTTTTATAAGCCCTAGAGGTTTAATTATACGCTCTTGACAATTTTCAGCATAAGACTTGCATGTTATTGACTCGATAATTTTTCCCAAAAGCTGAAAATTTGCATCCGAATATTTTGCTTTTCCTTTTGTTCCCGGTGCAAAAAGTGGCGACATATTTTTCGACCTTTCAATTGCTTGCTCAATAGTCCAAAACTGATCATTGCCTGCCATTAATTCGTCTTCCAAACTCTTTCCGCTTGTTCCTTTGTCTTGGAAATAGTCAGGGAGTCCAGATGTATGAGAAAGTAAGTGCCTCACAGTTAATTCTTCAGAGTAATCTTTCCCTTCATAGATATGTAGTCCTGACAAAGTTGAAGCATCAATATATTTATTTATTTTGTCTTCAAGTGTTAACCTACCCTCTTCTCTGAGTTGCAAAATAATTGCTGTAGTAAACAGTTTCGTGGTACTTGCAATAAAATAAGGTTGGTCTATAGATAGATTGCCCGATGCTCCACTCCAAATTGCATCATCTTTTTTAAAGGCAAAAGAAGTTCCAAAAATCTTTTTACCATCGACTATTTTATCCAGGACATCTTGATATAATTTTTCTTTTTCAGTTGTCATAATTATATTCTATTATTAAGTGTCTGTTTTTATCTTTTCTACTCTTTATTAAGCCAAACCAACCATCTATAAAGAGATATGAAAAATAGATTCTATTGATTTCAAATTTCCTTATAAACACCAATTTGTTTTATTTGTTTATTAAGATAAATAGTATATAAAAGCATTATCAATAGTTGAACTAAAGATAGTCCTATCATAGATGGACTTAACTCTATATCAACACCATATATCCTGTCTCCCATAGAAAAGGCTAAAAAATCATGAAGAAAATGCCATATTATTACAGGAGTTAATGACCCGGAAAGCATCACAATTGAAGCAGCTACCAATCCAAACAAGAAAGCATATAATATTTGAAGTATCGTATAAATAAGGTTAGCACCACCAAGCAAATTAGCTCCATGTAATAAACCAAACACCACAGATGAAACAATAATGGAATAAGTAACTCCATCATTTTTCAATATATTAAGTATTATTCCTCTAAAGAAGAATTCCTCTGAAAAACCTACAGCTAAAGTAAAAATAAATATTATACCAAATAGTCTCATATTATTATGAAGATAAAAACCCTCATTGATATACTCGGGAATCAATACAATAAACTCCATAAAAATTATAGGGATAAAATATAGAACTTTATCAAAAGGAAAATTCAAACTTATTTTATAATTAG
>CAYFUW010000131.1:0-3317 GCA_964346495.1 uncultured Dysgonomonadaceae bacterium | reverse complement strand
AGTAATAATGGGAATTATAGAAGATTCCATCATTACTTTTGAACATTAAGCCCAAAAAGTAAATACTGATATTTGTGAGTTTTAGTCAAAATGTAGAATAAATCCACATGTTTAACATTTCGGTGTATGCTCTGATGTCTGATTGTTGGTAGTTGTCGGGTTATTCTGCACACAGCTTATCAGTAGTATCTATAGGCTATTAACGGTTATTGTAATCTTCTATTTGTTGGTCGTATTTGAAAGTGTAAAATCAGATGTGGTGTGTATGTCCCACGTTTAAGGACAACTATGTTTTTATGTTATGTTTAATATGGTAAGATTACATCTGCAAATATTCATTTGCTGCTAAAGTTTACCTAACGATTATGAGTTAATTGTTGAAAAATATCCGTTAGAAAGCAGATAATTCTTGGTTACGATTTCGTATTTAGAATTATCTGCTTTTATTTATTATGTCTACTCTTCCATTTCAGGATCAATCATTATGCGACCACAATATTCGCAAACGATTACTTTTTTACCTAATTTAATATCGAGTTGTTTTTGAGGTGGAATTTTGTTAAAGCAACCACCACATGCCCCACGTTGTATAGATACAATAGCTAAGCCATTGCGGGCATTTTTACGAATTCGTTTAAATGCTGTTAGTAAGCGGGGCTCTATTGCTTCTTCTGTTTTTTTTGCTTTATCTCGAATTTTTTCTTCTTGAGATTTTGTTTCAGAAATAATTTCGTCTAGTTCGCTTTTTTTATGTTCAAGGTCAGCTGTTTTCTCCTTCAATGTCTCGTTTGAAATTGCTATTTGCTCATGTATCTCCTTGGCTTCTTCGGCAAACTCTTTGATGTGCTTTTCGGCAAGTTGTATTTCAAGCGATTCATACTCTATCTCTTTGGATAGATGGTCATACTCTTTGCTGTTTCTAACATTATCTAGCTGCTGAGTATATTTCTCTATCTTCATTTTGCTGGTCTCTATTTTGCCTTTTTGTAGTTTGGTGTTTTCATCCAGCTGTTTTAATTCCAGTTCATAATTGTTGATGCGAGTGCCAAGTCCGGCAATTTCGTCATCAAGGTCTGCAACTTCCAGTGGAAGTTCGCCTCTCAATGTTCTAATTCTATCAATCTCTGAAAGATAGAGTTGCAGTTTGTATAGTGACTTTAGTTTGTCTTCTACTGACACTTCCAATTCAGCGCTTTTTTTTCTTTTTGCCATATCCTTTTGTTTTTAATGATTACTATTATACAAAAAATGCAGTAATACAAAACTCATGTTTTTATATTACTACACTTTTCCATAAAAGCGGGATTAAGTCAGACCGCTTTATTACAGATATTTCACCGGATTCGAATCGAATGCCGATTTATGAACAGCAAAGGTAGGAATTTTTTTTGTAATAACATCATAAAAAATATCTTTTGTGCAAATTTCAGACTCATAATGTCCTACAACTGCGAGCAATAGCTTGCCATCTACATCATAAAAATCATTGTATTTGGCTTCGCCTGTAATGAAGGCATCGGCACCGTAAGCAATAGCCTGAGGAATTAGGAAAGCTCCCGACCCACCGCAAATTGCCACATCGCGTATCTCTTTGCCTTGCATTTTGGTGTGTTTTATGGTTGTCAGGTTAAAAATATCTTTTAGCAGATAAAGAAATTCTTGTTCCGGCAAAGCATCTGGTAACTCCCCAACAATTCCGCTTCCGGCTTGACTCCAATCGTTGGTAATTGGGATAAAATCATATGCAGGTTCTTCGTATGGGTGAACAGCTAAGAGGGAGCGTAATATTTCTGTTTGGCGAAATTTTGGTAAAACGACCTCTATTCGTGTCTCTTTTTCAAAATGAAGTTCGTTTATTTCTCCGACAAATGGCTGGGAGCCTTCTTTTGCGCGGAAAGTTCCTTCCCCAGAAAGATTGAAGCTGCATGAGTCATAGTTTCCTATGTTTCCGGCTCCTGCATTGAAAAGAGCATTTCTTACTTGCTCGGCATGCGATTGAGGAGC
Organism: uncultured Dysgonomonadaceae bacterium; assembly: GCA_964346495.1. Classification (GTDB taxonomy): domain Bacteria; phylum Bacteroidota; class Bacteroidia; order Bacteroidales; family Dysgonomonadaceae; genus JBGZFC01. Next base: position 1,313 of record CAYFUW010000131.1, on the reverse strand, counting down.
AAATGTAACTAATTTGAGTAGTGCATTCTTTTGTGGACTCAATATTCTTACATTTTCAAGGTTTAGCATTTCGGCAAGTTTGAAGTTTACACCCTCTACAGCGTTATCCAAATTAGTGTGTGCTGCATAAATTACTACATTGTTCTGGATGGCTTTTATCACGCATCTTTCTATATAAGTGCGTCCGGTGATTGATTTTATCGGATGGAAAATTAACGGATGATGTGATATAATCAGATTACATCCCAGTGAAATGGCTTCATCTACTACATTTTCTGTTACATCAATACATAGTAGTGCTCCGGTAGCTTCTTGGTTGGGATCGCCAATTTGTAGTCCGCTGTTGTCAAAACCTTCTTGTAGTGGTAGTGGCGCAATTTGTTCGATGGTTTGTAATATCTCTTTTATTCGCATTTTTCTGAATTTTACACATTATATATATAGGAGAGGCAAAAATAGTGTATTTTTTTGGATTATACATTATTATATATGGAATTTGGTTGTTGTTTCGCGTTTTGGGGTTTCTGATGAGTAATGGGTGATAAATGATAAGTGATTATTGCAATCTTGTTTGCTAGTTTACTATTGACTTGTTTGTTGAATTATTTTGTCCGAAGTCGGAAGTCCGATGACCGAAGTATTGAGTGCAATGAACAATTATTACATGCTTGTTTACGAAAAACTTGTCAACTTATTCGCTTCGCGACACACCATTCACAGAATGGCGCGAGCAGGGGATAGCGGCTGTCACACAACAATTGTCAATTGTTCATTGCTAATTGCATTGTCGGAGGGATTTGTTGTTCCGACAAACATCACGTGAAAGGATTCGCGCTGAAGCAACGCAAAAACACTTCGCAAGATTGGCATCCCCCTTTAGGGGGGGTAGGGGGTACACTCTTTGCGAGAAAACTTGACAATGAATAATTATTGCAAACTTATTTACTAGTTTGCTCATCAACTTGTCTGCTCGTTTACAAAAAAACCTACCACGTTTTAAAGCTTAAAATCGAACTCAAAATAGGTGATATAAATGTTTTAGTTCTAGCGTTGTGGTTGTAATGTGCAGAAACTCAGGGCTTAGGCAGTTATTTTTAATAAAAACTGAAAATAATTTTGAAAATATTTGGAGAATAATATAAAAATGCACTATCTTTGCATTCTGTTTCGCTCTGAAAAAAGAGTTTTTTGGATTGCGGCGAAATGCGAGTGTTGATTTTTTTGAGCTTATGTAACTGGCATGTTTATAGCTATTTACATTTTTCATCAAAAAATATTTGAAAAAAGTTTCAAGATTATTTTGCCATTAAAAA
>CAYFUW010000130.1:0-3339 GCA_964346495.1 uncultured Dysgonomonadaceae bacterium | reverse complement strand
TAATTATTACGTGTATGAAATATAAACCTGAGGGTAAATCGTGTATCGGTATTTGGAAATTGTTTTCATTGGTAAAAAACTGTTTTACCATACCTACATTATTCCATACCTGTATTTCATAAGGCTCACTCTCATTTGTTTGTTGTGTCGTATAAACGCCTTCATTTTCAGGCTCAATCCACGATAAAGTAACTATATCGGAAGCTGGATTTGGAGTGTGAATAAATTTAGGGTCTGGTATTGAAGGACCTGAAACATAAAATGATTTTTCTGCCGGATGGCTCAATCCGCAGTTTCCATACCAATTCATCTGAATGGTGTGATTACCTCCTCCGGCAAAACCTACTAATGGATTACGTCCGTAGTATAAAGAGGAGAATCCTACAGGAGGAGTCAACTCCCAAGTAATATCCATTTCCGGTACATACGAGGGAATATTTTCTGCAGTAAAATAGTAGGTATTGTTTGAATTAGGTGGCTCTGCCATATGAGTAACACTATTGAATGGACCGTGAATTGGTCCAGCATTTCTTTCAGAATTAATAAGTTTCGGGAATAAATTTATTGTTGATCCGTTATTTAGCATAACGGTCGCATTTATTTTTCCATTAGTAAAGTTGTCTGATGCAGAAATGGTTATTGTGCTGTCATTCATGCTTCCAGGAACAATACTTAAATTTTCACTAACACTCCATTGTACTGTAGAACCTACTATTGGGTTTATTATGTTGTAAGTTGCTTGTTCGCATATAGTAGAGGGTCCAGAAATAGCAATGTAGTGAGAGGAATTTGTTGTTAATAATCCTGTATTTTTGGGGTCAAGCCAATTACTTAATCTTGTATTATAAGTGCCTCCGCCTGTCCAAGAACGATGTAAACAACCATACCAAAACTTTTTAGGGGAAAAACAACCTGGTAAACCAGAGTGTAGTTGACCCACAACTCTTTTATTTTGATCAAATAAAGGAGAACCAGATGAACCTTTTTCAAAGGTACCATTATCTATATTAACAAACCAGTGAGAATAACCAGGAGTCGTTTCTCCTTCTTTTGTTTCTATAATTTGATCATTATCAAATGATATTTTCATTACATCTCCCTTAGGATGATGAATTCCGGTACCCGAAGAAGGTATATTGCCGCTTCTATCCCATCCTAACCATGTGAATTTTTTGTCAGTAGGCTGATTATTTAGTTCCATGAGTGCAAAATCTGATTTCTGCCATACTGCTCTAAAATTTGCTCCATTATATGAAACACCAATAGTTGGAGAATTTCCATTGCAATATTCTTTTTTATATTGAAACTTAAACATCCAATTCTCTGCAACTGAAATCTCATTGTCTGAAAGTTCCCCATTTTTAGATGTATCTATGCAATGAAATGCTGTTAGAAAAAATGGCTTGAAGTCGTTATTTGTGTTTGTTAATAAAGCTCCACTGCATATTTCTTTTCCACTTGATAGAATAACCAAAGCTATAGCATTAGACTCCATATTCCAGTCCGGAAAGCAATTAATATCGTTATTACAACTGCCAGATGCACCATACCCTTTGCTAATTCCATTTATTGATATATCTTTGTATGCATGTATAACTTTTTTTATATTAAGAGTTGATAGTCCTAATTTGTTTTTAGGTTCAAACAAATAAATGATAACATTGTCTCCTGCAATTAAATCTGTTAAAAATAATGTTTCAGATGTATTTTCTTTTTGGGTAACGGGACCATATAGTACTGTTCTGTCCTTGTTGACAATATATAAAAATGCTCCTTCGGGTAAATAAAAATCAGAAAAAATAAAATTTATTGAAAATGCTTTAGGAGAAACAATCTCCAGTGCCCACAATCGTCCACCACAACTCATGTTTGTCCACATACCATCACTTAGTCCAAGGTTTACATTAAAATCTTTGCCAAAGCGAAAAGGACTATCTATCATATTTGTCTTTTCATCCTCTTCTATCATTTTTTGTATATCATAAAGAGGGCATTGATACGGTTTTGATATTTTTTGGAGCATTTGTGAGCTCTTTTATACATTCTAAGGCATCCTTATTAGGATAAAATTTTGTTTTAACTTGCCCAACTATTGTATTTATTTGAAATACAAGAATAAAGGAAATAAGAAAAATGTATTTTTTCATCATAATTAATATTTTATCATTTTATGTATTTTAGTAATAAAAAATTCTTTTTATTATTATAGTATAATTTCAGCTCTTTATTATCAATTTCATAGCTTTCAATTATCCATAGGGCATCTGCATATTTATCTCCATTCCCTAATTCTCCTGCCAAGGTACTTATGATGTTAAACAACGTTATTCCGTTGTTTTCATGAACTTCATACTCTCCATTAAATGAATTCATAGATGTAGTCCCTGATAATATTCCGTCTGACGAAAAAGATAAAATGTAACAGTTCCCGCAATCTGTTGGTGTTGCGTTTTCAAATGAATTATCTTCTATGTTCCCAAATCCAATGAATTTCCAAGAACCAATTAATTTATTATAAAAAGTATCTTTTTCACACCCAGCATTTGCTGAAAACACAATAACTATAATTCCTATAAATAATATTTTTTTTGTTTTCATAATTTATTTAAATAATATGATTATATACTTCTATTTTCGAAGGATAATGATTTTTTACGATTAAAGAAAGAATTTGTGGTTTAATAAATGTTAATTGTCTGCATTTTCTTTATTTTATTCGTTTATAAATCTCAGTAGGATCAACCAAGGGAGCTGTATCGAGCGGATATAATTTCATTTTATCATAAAAGAAATCATACTCAAACCTAAAACCGCACATTTGCAGTACTGTATCATTAGATATAGAATCGTTTACAAAAGAATATTCACATTCATCTGTTGTGTATTGTTGCGTTTTGTAATCATATTTACGAACAATACCGGAGGGAAGAAACTCTTTATATTCGTAAGGATCAGTAATTGGCATCCCACCGGAACTAATCAATTCCCATTTTCCTAATATTGCTTTCGCAGGGTCAGCAGGAGGTAAATATTGTTCTTTCTCGCACCCCATTCCTACAATCATTATTAACAGTGCGATTGCGGTAAATAAAATTGTTCTTTTCATAATTACTCTATATTACTTATAACATTTACAATCAATTGTTTATTTGATAGTTTGGGATATAAGCCCCAGTAATACATTTTGCTAATAGCGTTCCAATATCCATCTTGAGATAAAGGTTCAGCGGTCAAGTTTAATTCTAAAACATCTGACTCTATAATTGATTGTTCAACAACTTTACAAAATGAAATTGGCATTGTATGCTGTCCAATTACAAGAGAGTATTTTTTAAAATC
>CAYFUW010000129.1:0-3400 GCA_964346495.1 uncultured Dysgonomonadaceae bacterium | reverse complement strand
AACCGAGAGTATCCTTAATTGATACTCTCGGTTTTTTGTATCGGACATTTATTTATAAACATTATTTGTTTTTTTATTGGGAAAAAAGTTATAACTTTGATATTAAATCTAGTCACTTACAAAACAAACTAAGCAAAACAGTATAAATATGAAAATCACATTTAATCCCAAATTGCTACTACTGCTTATTATTGGAATAATATTTTTCTCCTGTGAAAACCGTGTAGATGACTTACCAGGCGCAGATGACCATACATCTAATTACGACAAATTCAAAGTGTCAAAAGTTAGCATGTACTCAAATTCTTCGGGAAGTAAGCTAACAGGCGAATCGGTTTATGATTATGATGATGCGGGTAATTTAATTACTGAAACCAACTCTATAGCCTGGAACTCAAACATGTATGTTCAAAGCACTGTTGAGTATGAATATTCGGATAACAAAAAGGCAAAAGAGACACACTACTTTCGCAATGAAATTCCCGGAGGTGAATTAAATCTAAATCGTTATGTCAACTATTTTTACAATGGTGAATTGCTGACAAAAATTGAAAATCATTATGGATTTGATAGTTCTTTAGATTACTCACAACACTTTGAGTACGATGAAAGAGGCAATTTAATATCAGAATATTGTTATAACCCTTCGGATGGAATATACCGTCATAAAAAGTATGTTTATGACAATCAAAACAGGTTGATAGAAGAATTAGCGAATTACGTCGGTGAATTCTATCCCTATTTGAAAAATATCTACGATAATAAAGGAAGATTGATTAAAGTAGAGTATCTAGAGTATGATGGATTGTCTCAATACAAAGTAAACACTTATTATACAGGGACTAATTTGCTTGGAGCATCATTTATTTTTGATAAAAATGATAATCAAATTAGAAAGCTAAGATATTATTACGATGATTTGGGAAATCTTACAGAAGAGGTAATCAATGATGAGTGCTCTGTATTCAAAAGAAAATACAATGGAAAACTATTAATTGAAGAAATCACCTATTGGGCACACGAATATGGATATCATGGAACAGGACAAATGCCTGAAAACGGTATGTCGAGATATGAATATAAAATAGTGGGTGAATAAATAGTTTTTCCAAAAAACAGATTGCCTAAAAATCTAAACCGAGAGTGTCAATTAAATGAATGCTCCCGGTTTTTTTATTTTTTATTGGAAAAAGTAGTAATTTTGGAAGTGTGAAAAGTTTATGGGCTGAAGATAATTTTGAAAAACTTATGTAATATGAAAAATATTTTAATTGATACTTGTAGCTTGATTGACTTATTGACAGAAAAAGAAAACAAACTACTCCCTCATCTAGTGTTTTGGAATACAAATAACTGTTTAAATTTTGTAACACATTCCTTAATAATAGACGAATGGAATAAGCATAAAGAAAACCAGAGAAAGAGATTCGAAGACTCTTTAAAGACTAAATACAAGCATGCATCTGAAGTGGGAAAAATTGAGGGTTTTTATATTCCTGAAAACTTAGAACCCAATATTCAAAATATTAACAATCAAATAAAAACTATAGATGATTTGTTAAATAATTCTTTTGTTTTGAATACAACAGAAGATATAAAAGCATTTTGTAGTGAAAGGACCATAAGTAAGAAAGCTCCGTTTCACAACAAAACTGACAGCATGAAGGATGCTTATATAATTTTTTCAGCCTTAAAATACTTCTCAGATTTAGGACAAGACTTTTTATTTATTTCTGCAAATAAAAAAGAATTCGGTTCTCCTGAGCATTTAGAAACAGAAATACATCCAGAAATAATTGAAAACTATACAGAAATCAATGTACAATATTTAAGCGATATAGGTAGAGCAATTAATAATTTGAAAAATGAGTTGCCAATTTCATTACCGAATGAGGAATTAAATAGTATTGGTTTTTCTAACGTTGAAGAAGAAATAGTAATAGATAGGACAAAACCTATGTTAGATCAAGTATACGATTATGTTTTAGCAAGGCACAAAGAAGTTAAATTTTATCCAATTTCTCTTTTTATAAACCATTACCCATTCAAAGCCAATTCATATAATTATTATTCGATATTTGATTTAAACACTGATAATGAAGATTTGTTCGATCTTTTTAAATCATTCGATATATCTAAAGACAACAAAATTATAATTGCTGAACCTGATTTATATAATGAAGTAGAGAATTATGAGAATAAGATAAAAACAATCTTACAAGGGCTGACTAACAATCTGATATTCAGCATTACAAATAATAAAACAAGAGAAAAATTATCTGTCAGATATTACAAAGAAATTAATAGCAAATCGCCTAAATCTAGTTTTGATAAATTTAAGTTTTCTGAATGTTTTAAAAATTTAAATACTTATACAAATAGTATTAAGGATTTACAAGAAAGTAGTTATTTGAATTATCAGATAGGAAATTATCTGTTTGCAATAGAGAAACAAAAAAATGCTTTAAATAAATATAAAAGAAAAAATTTAAATACTTCTTATTTTATAGGACAATTCAATTTATCCAAGTTGTCAATTTTTCTAAGGGGTAACTACTTCGAAGAAAATTCAAAAAACAATTTATTAGATGAATTAGATTCTATTAATTTAGACAATGAAGCAATTAATTATTCATATAATGAAAATAAAAGCTAATCAAACATCTAAAAGAAAACATTTTTTATACAGATGCAAGAAGCAAAATACAAGAAACTTCGAGTAAGTTAATCGATCAATACTATAGTTCTTTAAATGGTGGTTGGAGCATTAACAGTGACATAATGACTTTAATAAATGAATTTGCAAAATTTGAAACCTTTTTAGTAGACAATTATATCATTTTTGACAAATTTAAAGAGTTTCAAGATGTGTTTTCAATTTTTATCGAAGGGCTATTTGCTTCACATGCAATTACAGATTCTCACCAAACACGTCTAGAGTATTTTGACGATTGGCTAATTACAGTTTTACTTCAATACGGAAAACCTGAAATAATAAATAAATACTATAGAAGATATAAAATTAAAAAAATACATTACAAGAAAACACTTGCAAATGGGGATTCGTTTTCTGATCTTATTGATAACTTTTTCGACAATACAGATCTTAAGGAGTTATTTGTTAAAAATAATGAGAAGAATAATTATAGGTTTTGGGATCATTACAATAGAATTTTTCAAAACATATTAATCGTGGCTTCTATTGCCGATTTTGATAAAGATTTTATTAATTCATTTTCCAAAAGGCTTGTAAATTATTTGAAAGATGAAACATTTATTCATACTCAGAGTTATAAACAGGTAAATTTATTTTTATATCGTTGTGGTGAATATTTAGATAAAGAGTCAATTCTTGGATTTTTTGACTTAGGTATTAGAAAACAGTCCTTCCATACTGTAG
>CAYFUW010000128.1:0-3429 GCA_964346495.1 uncultured Dysgonomonadaceae bacterium | reverse complement strand
CCAAAAGCTATTTTTGCCGATGAAACTCTGCTTGATGCTTTCGGTAAATCTACCGTTTTGGAAACATGGCTTGTTAGAGACGGTTACGGATTTGGTGCAGATGTACAAGCCTTGAAACTTAACAACTATACTGTTTATCATATAGGCAAACATCTCTATTTTATCGACACCGATTTTGACGAAAACGATATGGTGGCTCTTATCGACCATTATAGCGAGCAAGCATCGTTCTGTCCCGATCATTGGGTACTTTTCGGTTACAGTTTCACATTTACCCAAACCGAAATGTTACGCAAAAACATGGTTATCCTTCGTGACGGTGATAAAAACTTGAATGTAAATATTGATGTGAGATATTGATATGGAATTAATTCTACAAACCGGACTTGAACATCAGGAAATTCCTGTAAAAGCTTTGGTTGATGTGTTTGATAATGTACACATCGGCAATCCTAATCAATATTACGAAAATCCGATTTTGGATTTTTCTAATAAGGGTGCTTTTATAGAAAATATAAAAAAAGTGCAACAGCGAAATAATTTGCATGTATCTTTATCTCAAACCACACTTCCTGAAAACGACTGTCTAAATTTAGATATTAAGATGGAGACAGGCACGGGAAAAACCTATGTTTATACTCACTTGATGTATGAACTACATAAACGATATGGTATTAATAAATTTGTGGTAGCAGTGCCTACTTTGCCTATCAAAGCCGGAGCAAAACAGTTTATGGCAGATGATTATGTGCAACGCCACTTTAAAGACACACGAAGCTACGGAACGAATATTGAGTTGTGCGAACTTAAAGCGATGACGATAAAAAAGGGAAAGCGATTTTTTCCGAGTGTAGTACGCAATTTTGTAGAAGGTTCTAATCAAAATAAGAATAAAATTTTCGTCTTGTTGGTAAATATGAATTTGCTTACCGGAGCTAAGCTTTTGTCGAGAGACGATTACGATTTTGGTGTAATGGGATATTATCGTCCTTTCGATGCCATTCGTGCTACCAAACCGTTTGTAATTATTGATGAGCCACACCGTTTTCAGCGTGGTCAAAAAGCCTATCAAGCAATAACAGAGGAGCTGCAACCGCAATGTATTATTCGTTTGGGTGCAACATTCCCTGAAACAACTACCGGACGTGGCAAGAACAAAGTTACAAAAACCGATTATCTTAATCTGCTTTATGATTTGAATGCTTGTCAAGCTTTTAACAAAAATCTGATAAAAGGTGTTGCCAAAGAGCACTTTGACCCATTGTCGTCATCGGGCGAAAAAGTGAAAATCACATCCATTGACGGACGTAGTTCTGTTTCGTTACGCCATATTTCGAGCAATGCACCTGCACGTACGTTTAATTTGGCAAAAGGTGATTCACTTTCGGTAATAAGTAGTGAATTGTCCGGACTTACCGTTGATGGCATCGGGTCAGGATTTGTGGTCTTTTCCAACGGGCAGGAAAAACGAACAGGAGAAGAATTTACGGTAGATGTGTTTTCACAGTCGTATCAAGAACAGATGATTCGCTTGGCACTTCAGAGGCATTTTGAGACTGAACGAGAAAACTTTAACCGTACCAACAAAATAAAAACTCTTACTCTGTTTTTTATTGACAATATTGTCTCTTATCGCGGTGGCGATGATGGAAGTGCATGGCTAAAGGAGATGTTTGAACGATTGCTCACGGAAAGAATTAATGAAGAATTGGCGCAATCAAATTCTGACGAGTACAAAGAGTTTTTACAGGCAAGTTTCGACGATATTTCGGCTTGCCATGCGGGATATTTCGCACAAGACAATTCGGATAGTGACGAAGCCATTGCTCAAGAAGTGGATGATATTTTGCACAACAAAAAACGTTTACTTGCTTTTACCGATGCGGATGGGAATTATTATACTCGTCGTTTTTTATTCTCAAAATGGACACTAAAAGAGGGTTGGGACAATCCTAATATTTTTACAATTGTAAAACTTCGCTCGAGTGGTAGCGATAACAGTAAAATTCAGGAAGTAGGTCGCGGACTTCGTTTACCCGTTGATGAGTTTGGCAACAGACTTGGAAACGAGGAGTTTATGCTTAACTATATCGTTGATTTTACCGAAGCCGATTTTGCTAATAAGCTGGTTGCGGAAATAAACGGTTCAATGCCGGATGCTTTACCTGATAGATTGACAGCCGAAGAGATGGAGCGTGTTGCGAAATTAAGAGGAATGGATGCAATGAACTTGATGATGGAGTTGTTCAGCAAAAAATACATTACCGATATTGAACGCACAATTAATAAAACATTACTTGATGATTTTTATGCCGAGTATCCCGAGTTTAATATGTTTGGTATTAGCGGAACGAAAGTAATTGACAAAAACAAAAAGAAGTCAAATACCGTAAAAGTTCGTCAGGCACGTTTCGGCGAAATTAAAGAGCTTTGGATGGCAATAAACAAAAAGTATGTACTGTTTTATCAAAGAGAGATTGACGAACTGATTCGCGAAGAACTACCCAACTTATTAAGTAACGGAGTGTTTTCTTATCAAACAATAACAAGTGAAAGAACTGAAATTCGTGCAAGCGATTTCGATATAAGCACAGCGCAAGAAGCCGGAGTGACTTACATAATAAAAGGACGTGAACTGCCCTACAACGAATTTTTGAAGCGTGCCAATCGTGCCACATCTATTTCAATTAAAACCTTACACGAAGCTTTGTGTAAATATGCTGAGGAGAATGAGTTTAAACCGGAATATATCAACGAAACTACATTGGCTAACTTGATAGCTAAGTTCAAAGAATGGTTGAGCAATAAACTTCAAGGTCGTTTCCGTTATCAGCAAACGCATTATACGCCACTTTCCACCGGACTTACCAATATGGACGGAACAATGAAAAAAGAGGTGGTGCAAGGTAGTATCGGAATTCATTTAGAAAACGGTAATGCATCTGAACGCTATCTCTACGATGCGATTGCTTACGATTCGCCATTAGAAAAGAAAAATATTATGGAAACGATTTCCCAAGTGATTGTTTTCGGTAAAATTCCGCGAAAGAGTATTGCTATTCCTACAGTTGCAGGTTCATCCTATAGTCCTGATTTTATGTATGTGGTACAAAGAACGGACGGTAAGAAAGAGTTAAACATCATCGTTGAAACAAAAGATGTTGAAAATTTAACCGTTTTACGTGGCGAAGAAGAGTTGAAAATCAACTCAGCCAAGGAGTTTTTCAAACAGCTAACTCTTGACGGATATGATGTGAAATTTAGCACACAACTGAATAGAAAAGCTATGGCAAGTATAATTGGGGAGTTGATGGAGAAATAAACTACTTGGTATGCTACTTCAAGTCGCGTCCCGAGTATGTAGAATAAAAAAAGCGGCTTAATGTTCAAAAGTAATGATGGAATCTTCTATAATTCCCATTATTACTA
>CAYFUW010000127.1:0-3430 GCA_964346495.1 uncultured Dysgonomonadaceae bacterium | reverse complement strand
TAATTAAAATATTGGATTATAGTATATATATTGTTATGTTCTTAAATAGAGCTGTTTCTAACTTTTTGCAATAGGATTAACGGCTATTAATCCGTTAATACTGTCACAATGGGACTTTACAATTAATATTGCTTTCATTAACCGGATCGTAGAGGCGTCATAATATGGCGTCTTTACTAAGTCATAAAAATGCAACTCTTATGTTTTTAAAAAGCCTAATCTCTGATATTAAACGCAATTAGTTAGAAATATCCGTGAAGTTTACGCGGCAGGCGGCGCCCTTAGATAATGGTTGAAGTCCGTTTTTTGTGTGTAAATATCATCGCTATAGATAGTACACAATTTACGGAAAGTGTTTAATTTATTAGTAAAGTCAAATTCCGGAATAATATCCGAAGTTATCTTTATATTAAATAAAGTGTCAAGAAAAAGCAATTGGTTAACAGAGTGTGAGTGTTCTACAGCTTCTCCAACTTTAAAAGGGTGAGAGTGAACATACGTAACTCCATTAACAACGTGGGAGTGTGTAAAAAGCGAAATAGCACTTATGTAGCTCGTAAACAGTACGAGCAAGAAACACTTTATTGCTATATGTGTGGTTTTTTTTCGCATACAGTTTGCAAATGTACAAAAAACAGGCCAAATATTCATAAAGAGTTTAGAATAATTTTAAATAATAAACGATTTGTTGTTTGGTATGCTTTTCATATCTTTGTATTAGAATTCAAAAGTTATATGCAAGTTCTCGATATCATTCATAAATATTATAAACCCGGAACAAAACTTTACAATATATATATGCATCACGCCAACGATGTTACTGAAAAAGCATTGTGGATTGTTCAGAAACATCCCGAACTGGCAGTCGATGTCAAGTTTATAGAAGAGGCAAGCATGTTGCACGATATTGGTATAGTACACACCCATGCTCCGAGTATTGGCTGCAGGGGAAATATGAAATATATCTGCCACGGCTACCTTGGGCGTGAAATGCTGACGAGTGAGGGTTATCCAAAACATGGTTTGGTGTGCGAGCGTCATACCGGAACGGGATTGAGTTTGGAGACGATAATAAATCGCAAACTACCAATTCCGCATAGAGATATGCGTCCACAAAGTCTCGAAGAGAAGTTGATATGTTTCGCCGATAAATTCTACTCAAAATCGCAGTTAGGAAGAGAAAAACCGATAAAAAAAATTCGTGAATCTCTTCGTAATCATAGTGTTCATCAGGTAGCGATATTTGATGAGTGGTGTGAGATTTTTCTCTGAATAAAGTTTGAATACACCCAGATTTAGTTGTTGTTTGAAAATAAAAAGTTTATTTCAATATAAAACTATTGTTTTTGGCAAGCTATTTGCAAGGTATATATTAATTACTAACTAATATATTGGCTGTCTTAAAAGTGTAAAAAAATAGTATTTGCTTTTGAGATAGTGTTTTATTTTTGGAAAATATGAAGAAAAAGAAAGATATTAACAATACGGAAGAGCTGAATGAAGAAAAATTAGGCAAAGAGTCTGTAGATAAAGATGTAAAAGAGTTACAGGATGATAACATTGCAGAAAACTCGGAAGAAGATTTGCAAGAGAAATACGATACATTAAACAATAATTATCTTCGATTGCACGCTGAATTTGACAATTTTCGCAAACGAACAATAAAAGAAAAAGCTGATATTATTAAGAGTGGTGGCGAACGTGTGTTATCGGATATGTTGCCATTGGCAGATGATTTTGAGCGCGCAATGCAAGCTTTGCATTCAGCCGAAGATAAAGATGCTGTTGTGGAAGGGATGGATCTTATTTATGCCAAGTTTGTTCAATTCTTAAATGGACATGGTGTAAAAGAGATTGAAGCAATGGGACAACCATTCGATGCTGATAAATTTGAAGCAGTAACTACCATTCCGGTCGAAGATGAGTCTAAAAAAGGTGTAATAGTTGATTGTGTACAAAAAGGATACGTGCTTAACGATAAAATTATTCGCTATCCGAAAGTAATTGTTGGAGAATAATGGCTACAAAAAGAGATTATTACGAAGTATTGGACGTTGCTAAAAACGCTACGGCTGAAGAGATAAAAAAAGCATATCGCAAAAAAGCGATTCAGTATCATCCCGATAAAAATCCCGGAGATGCAGCTGCCGAAGAGAAATTTAAGGAAGCAGCAGAAGCGTACGAAGTTTTAAGTGACGAGAACAAACGTGCTCGTTACGACCGATTTGGACATGCCGGCATGGGCGGTGCTGCAGGAGGCGGATTTGGCGGTGGCATGTCGATGGAGGATATATTCTCACAATTTGGAGATATATTTGGCGGACATTTTGGCGGATTTGGAGGCTTCGGCGGATTTGGAGGTGGCGGACGCGAAAGACGAACAAATCGAGGCTCAGACCTACGTGTAAAAGTAAAGGTTAATCTGAAAGATGTACTTCACGGAGTTGAAAAGAAGATCAAGGTGAAAAAATATGTATCTTGTTCTCACTGTAACGGCAATGGTTCAGAAAACGGCACATCAACAGCTACCTGCGAAACTTGTAAAGGCACAGGTGTAGTTACACGTGTAGCAAATACGATTTTAGGACAGATGCAAACTACAACCACTTGCTCATCGTGTGGTGGTGACGGAAAAACTATTACAAAAAAGTGTACTCACTGTAACGGAGAAGGTGTAAAACGAGAAGAAGAGGTTATTACGATTCGTATTCCAGCAGGTGTAGCGGAAGGAATGCAACTATCGATGCAAGGGAAAGGAAATGTTGCACGCAGAGGTGGAATTAATGGCGACCTGTTGATAGTGATCGAAGAGGAACCGGATCCAGATTTGATTCGTGATGAGAATGATGTTATCTATAATCTGTTTTTGAGTTTCCCGACTGCAGCATTAGGCGGTACAGTAGAAGTTCCAACAATTGAAGGCATGGCTAAGGTGAAAATCGATCCGGGAACTCAACCCGGCAAAGTGCTGCGTTTGCGCAACAAGGGATTACCTTCGATAAACGGATTTGGAACAGGTGACGAACTTATTCATGTGAACGTTTATGTTCCTGAAAATCTTACTGCAGCAGAAAAGAAAAAAATAGAAGAGTTAGGAAAATCGGAAAATTTTGAACCGTCAAAGTCGGTAAAAGAAAATATTTTTACCAGATTTAAACGAATGTTTGATTAGATTGTCCGGTGTCGGCTGTCCGATGCCCGAAGTATATGCGTTGGTTCTATGGATATCTTCCTAAACTAAATATTATATATAAAGTAGCGGCTATTTTAAAATTAGCCGCTACTTTTTTATATTGGCAAAAGAGTCTTTTGACTGTCTTTGTTCCTTGTTCTTTGCTCTTTGCTCTTTATTCTAAATATATCTAAAATCGATTGCATTTTTCGAAGAAGTTGATAGCTTCTAAATCTTTACGAATGATAGCTTCTTCTT
>CAYFUW010000126.1:0-3431 GCA_964346495.1 uncultured Dysgonomonadaceae bacterium | reverse complement strand
GAGGTATAAAAAGAGAGAGAATTGAGAGAGATTCTCTTTTTTTGTGTAACTTAGTAGCGGGAAATATTATAGCATTACAACTTTCGTATATGACTATTAAATTGTGTCTGTTTACGAAGGTTTGTTGCGTAGATGACACGTTATAAGCTGTTTTTAGTAGCAATGCGTGATAGACAGTGTATACAGATATGGAAAATTTAGAAAATATCTCAAAGAAAAATTTAGAAAAAGCATATAAAATTATCGCCGAATTGAAAATCCAAGAAATATGGGAAAGTTTAGACTCAACTTGTAATTTGGTTGGCTCTGTGAGAACTGGATTACTGATGGACAAATTAGATATCGACTTTCATACTTATTCAGACAATTTTTCGATTGAGAAAAGTTTTAAAGCAATATCCAAAATCGCCGAAAATCCGAAAATTAAAGAAGTAACATACAAAAATTTGATATACGCAGAAGATATGTGCTTGGAGTGGCATTTGTGGTACGAAGAAACTCCTGACCGAATTTGGACAATTGATATTATGCACATAAAAAATGAATCGGCATACGCAGGAGTAATTGAACGAGTAACAGAAAAAATAAAATCTGTCTTAACAGAAAAGCAGAAACAAGCGATTTTAACAATAAAGCGGGAATGTAAACAACAGAAAGAAAAATTTATCGGGATAGACATTTATCAGGCAGTAATTGGTGAGGGAATTGAAACCTTTGAAGAATTTAAGGCTTGGCACAAAAACAAAAAAGAGATTGCAATTTCATTATGGGAACCAGAAGTATAAATAAATGAGACAACAAATGCACTGCTGCTAACACGCGGTACAAAAAATTAAATTAAAAAACGACCTACGGTTGCTTTCAAAATAGTCGAATAAATAAAAACACTAACATTATGAAGAATCTTATAATTTTTCTATGTGGTTGCATAGTAGGTGCAATTGTAACATATTCTGTATTTGGTACCAGTACAAGACAAAATACAACTGATTCTGCAGATAGCGAAATAATGGTTAGTGAACCAGCGATTGAAGAACCTATATTAATTGACCCTACAAATAGTGAATCAAATGTTCAATATATTGATATTAGAGGTAAAAAAGGCGATGTTGTTTTATATACTGGCATGACAAAAGATTCCGTGAAAACCATCTTAGGAAAACCTGACGAAGTAAATTTATTTTCTATAGGTAATAGTACACACGAGATGTGGGGTTATAAAATCAAAAGTCACTTTTCTTCTGATTTGGAGATAGAGTTTAGGGATGGAAAACTTGTAGGGGTGCGACAATAAAATTATTAAACTTACAAAAAAAGAGACACGACAAATATCGCATCTCTCAATAATAATACACATAAATAAAAACTTAAAACCTATCAGTCCACTTCGCGAATGAGTCGATAAAATTTTTCAGAAACTTCTCGGTATCTTGCACCAAATTGCCTTCAGCGTCAAAGAGTTTATGTACATTTCCGATATATGCTTCGGGAGTTGGCATCAACGCCACATTCAGCACCACCATTGCTTGACGAAGAGCATGATTGGCTCCAAAGCCTCCAAGCGGACTCATAGAGACACTTACAACAGCTCCGGGCTTACCACTCCACATATTTTTGGTGTATGGACGTGAAGCCACATCAAGAGCGTTCTTTAATACTCCGGAAATAGTGCGGTTATATTCGGGTGTAACAAACAGAAAACCCTCGGCATCTCCTATTATTTTGCGAAAATCGACATACTCTTTTGGTGGTTGCTCCTGGTCGATATCTTCATTATAGTGTGGTAAATTTCCTATTTCTACTATTTCCATTTCAAGATTTTCGGGTGCTAATCTTATCAATTGTTGAGCTATTTTTTTATTGTAAGACTCTTTTCTTAAACTGCCTACCAGTACGGCTATCTTTTTCTTGTTCATAATAATTATTATTTGCTGTGATTTTACATTAATATGTTTTCGGATATAAATAATTCCGAACCTCATATGTATAAACAACAACAATCTACATTTTGTTTAGAATGGGTCTAAATAAATAACGGCATTCGATAAATTTTTAACATTAACAGATACAAGAGGCAAGAGCTGAGACAAAAAGATTACTTATCTACGATTTTAGATTTTAGATGTACGATTTTGTGATTAGCAGTAGAGACCTGATACTATCGTGTTTCAAATTTTTGCCACAATATGCTAAAGTAATCTCGTTAAATAATTGAAAATCTCTTTGTAAGAGCTATTTTAGTAGTATCTTTGCAGCCACATTAAAAAAAATAGAGATAAGGATGGGATTTTTTAATTTTATTCTTTTAATAATAACTTTATATCTGATTTTTAAGTTATTAAAACGTCTTTTTCTGGGATGGCTTTTCCGCCCACCAAGACCAAACAATAGACAGAAACAGAATTACCAAAAGCCAAAGGCTCCCGAAAGCCAGGAAGATAGAATTTTGGAATACCAAAAGAAAAATTTTGAAAAAGCAGATGCAGAAGATGTAGAGTTTGAAGAGATAAAAAACAATAAGCCAAATCAATAGATTTGGCTTATTTTATTTTTGTTTTAAACAAAAGTATCAATATCCTAACTCATAGTAAGTATAACGCCTTTTTCTTCAGCCATTTTACGCATATTCAGAATAGCGTATCTCATTCTTCCGAGTGCTGTATTAATACTAACCCCTGTCTTTTCAGCTATTTCTCTAAAGCTAAGGTCGTTATAATATCTCATAACAAGCACTTCTTTCTGCGTGTCGGGAAGATATTCGATAAGTTTTTTCACATCGCTCAAAACCTGAACTTTAATCAACTCTTCCTCTATTGTTTTTTCGCAAAGGTTTTTATTATTAAACAGATCCACCTCATACTCTTCATTAAGCAGGGTTTTCTCATTTTTCTCCTGTCTGAAGTGGTCTATCACTAAATTGTGAGCAATACGATTTATCCAGGCACGGAATTTACCTGATTCGGTATATCGTCCCTGTTTTATAGTTACAATAGCTTTTATAAATGTTTCTTGAAAAATATCCTCAGCCAAATCTTTATTTCTTACGGTATAAAGAATATACCCATAAAGAGACTGCTTATGTCTGTTAAGGAGTGCATCAAAAGCTTCATTATTGCCTTCAGCATACGATGCGACCAATTGTTCATCGGTCATCGCGTGAAAATTATCCATCACTTTATTTTAAATTGTATAATTTAATTTTTTAGAGTAATGTTTATCGTATAGGCAATATTTGTTTTGATGTTATTAATTGTGTATTGAGTCACAAAGTAAAGCAGAAAAAGTAAAAAGAGCAAAATTATTTTGTTAAAATCGGCATTATTGGGCATTTTTCATCATTTTTTTTGTCTTTTAGACACAAAAAACGGTACTATTTACAATAAAATCATTAAATATCTGTTGCAATTCTTTTTTGTGACGACAATAAAAAC
>CAYFUW010000125.1:0-3556 GCA_964346495.1 uncultured Dysgonomonadaceae bacterium | reverse complement strand
GTTATTATTATGTTTAGTAATTATTTTTAGCGGCATAAATTTCTTGTCTGCTCAAAATGTTACGTTGAATTATCAAGACGTTCGTCTTGAAACAGTAATGAACTCCATTACTCAGCAAACAGGGTACTCTTTTATCTATAGCCAACCACCGGTTGACATAAATAAAAAGGTATCAATTAAAGTTAGCAAAATACCGCTAACCGATGCTCTTAGAGAGTTAGTAGGAGGAGAGTACGATTTTCATGTAGATGACAGGAAGATCTACCTTTCACAAAAAAAGCAATCTCCCGCTACAAAGCAACAGCCTACAACTCGAAATATTTCGGGTACTATTGTTGATGCATCAGGCGAACCTCTTATCGGAGCGTCCATTGTAGTTGTTGGAGATGCAGCAAAAGGGACTATTACCGACTTCGATGGAAATTTCTTATTAACTGATGTCCCGGAAAATGCCAATATTTCTGTTTCTTACGTAGGATATAAAACCATAGAAATGCCCGCTAACAGCGCGAAATTACAAAACTTAGTACTACAAGAAGATAGTGAGTTGCTGAATGAAGTGGTGGTGGTTGGTTATGGGGTACAAAAAAGAAGAGATGTAACTACTGCTATAGCTAGTCTTAAAAGTAGTGATCTACAAGATAAGCCTGTAACATCTGTAGCCGAAGCAATGGTAGGTAGAATGCCAGGAGTTCAAGTATCGCAAAATTCTGGTGAGCCTCGCTCAAATTTACAAATAAAAGTCCGTGGTACCGGAACAATCACAGCAGGAACAAGTCCTTTATACGTTGTTGATGGTGTTCCTCTTGGAAAAGAAGATTTAAGTACGTTTAACATGAATGATATTGAGGCGATAGAGGTGTTAAAAGATGCATCTTCATCTGCAATTTATGGTTCAAGAGGTTCTAACGGAGTTGTATTAATTACTACAAAAAAAGGTAGTGAAGGGAAACCAAAGGTTGCTTATAGTGGATACTATGGATGGCAAAATGTGTCAAAAAAAATAGATATGCTGAATGCTTATGAATATGCAGAATTGGCTCGTGATGCACGAAACAATTCTTATTCTGATAGAATGGAAGCAATAAACAGGCGCAGAATTGAAAATAACCAAGCTCCACTGCCTTTCAGCTTTAACGATGATAATGCATTAAGATTAGAAAACACCAATAATGACTATAACACAATTATACCCATTGAATTATATCCATATCTTAATGGAGAAACTGGGTTGACTGATACCGATTGGCAAGATGAAATATTCCGTACAGCCGGAATGCAAAATCACTCTTTATCGGTTTCCGGTGGAGCTGACAAGATAAAATACTATACATCATTGGATTTCCTTACACAAGATGGTATTGTAATTGGCACTGACTTTGAAAGATATAGTGCTCGATTCAATCTAGATGTAAAGGAAGGTATTTTTAAATTTGGTTTAGGCTTAAATCCTTCTTATTTAGTAGAAAATTCTGTAAACGCTAACGGAGCCTACAATGCTTCAGGTGGTGGAGTAATAGCTTCTGCATTGCATAGTTCTCCGATATTCCCCGTATACAATCCTGACGGCACATTTAACTTTGACCAAAATGCTTGGAGTGCTAACACCATAACAATGGTAAATGGAGTTCCAAAACGAGGAAACTCTCAAACTCAAGTTTGGAATCCGGTAGCACTCGCCTTATTACCAACAGACATTACAAAAGCGACCCGCATATTTGGGAATGTATTTGGCGAAGCTCAATTTTTACCCAGTCTATCTTATAAAATTAATTTAGGTATCGACTTTTACAATGATGCGCGCCAAACATTTCGTCCTTCTACTATTCCAATTGCAAACACGGCGGGTAATCCAGAATCTATTGCAGAAGGGACATCTCGCTCATCACAACGATATAATTGGCTATTAGAACAAACGTTGAATTTTGCAAAAAACACTAACGGACATGATTTTAATGCTTTGGGTGGATGGACAATGCAATTCCAACGAGATGACAGCAACTATATGTTTGCAAACGGATTTATCTCAAACACAATTCAAACGTTGAACGCTGGCACGGTAACACGTGGTAACTCACGATCATCGGAATGGTCATTACTTTCTGCTTTAGCTCGTATACAATACAGTTATTTAGGCAAATATATGGCTACAGCGGCAATTCGAGCCGATGGTGCTTCTCGATTTGGCAAAAACAACAGATGGGGAGTATTTCCATCTGCGTCTGTAGGTTGGAGAATGTCAGAAGAGGAGTTTATGAAAAAACTCACATTTATAGATGACCTGAAACTTCGTGCCAGTTACGGATTAACAGGTAACTTCCGTATCCCTAATTACGGAGCACAAGGCGAAATAAGTTATTATAGTTATGTTCTTGGGGGATCAACACCGTCAGTTGTAACAGGAGCAGCACCAAGCAGCATGCCTAATCCGGCATTAAGATGGGAAAAAACAGCACAAGTAAATTTAGGATTTGATGCCACTCTTTTTGGCAACTTCCTTACTTTAGGGTTAGATGTATATAACAGTAATACCTATGATTTACTTTTAAATGTTCCTATTCCACTAACAACAGGTTATGCAACTCGTCTTGAAAATATTGGAAAAGTAAACAATAAAGGAATTGAGTTCAATTTTGGCACTAATTATAAAAGAAATGATTTTACGTGGAGTACCTATTTCAATATTTCAAAAAACATCAACAAAGTATTAGAATTAGGACCGGGAAATGCTCCAATTATTCAATCAGGTTCTGTAAGAAACGCATACTTTATCACTTGCGTTGGAGAACCAATTGGCTCATACTATTTGCCTGTTGTTGAAGGAGTTTTTATGAATCAAGCGGAAGTTGATGCATCACTACATTACGTTGATTCTCCAACAAATTATGGACTCCAAGATAGTAAACCGGGTGATTTCAAATTTAAAGATGTAAACGGTGATGGTATTTTAGATATATCAGACACTGACCGCGCTATTGTAGGGAATTATGCTCCCGATTTCACATATGGATTTGGAACTTCTCTGGCTTGGAAAGGATTGGACTTTAATGTTGCATTCCAAGGCGTGTATGGCAACGAGATTTTAAATCTATCGCGTCGCTACTTCTACAATCACGAAGGGAACATGAACAACTATAAAGGGGCATTAGACAGATGGATATCTGAAACTGAAACAGGTAGTGGTATGAACGTTAGGGCAAATCGTGTAAGTAAAGGACAAAATGGAACAACCTCTACATGGCACGTAGAAGATGGCTCTTATTTAAGAATAAAAAATATTACTTTGGGTTATACATTCCCAAAAAACATGTTAAGTAAATTGTATGTTGAAAGATTACGTATCTATAGCTCTGTTCAAAATCCATTCACTTTTACCAAATACCAAGGATATAATCCCGAAGTATCTAACCGTACATCGGCAACAACAAGTGGTGAAGATTATGGAATGTATCCATTGGCAAGAACTATTACATTAGGACTAAATATTCAATTTTAAAAAATAATCGAAATGAAAAAAATAATATTTATAGGCGTAGTAGCCATACTATTAAGTAGC
>CAYFUW010000124.1:0-3585 GCA_964346495.1 uncultured Dysgonomonadaceae bacterium | reverse complement strand
TGACCATTGCTAATGAATTCCTTCACGCTATACGCATTGGAGAAAAAAATGTAGAATATCGGGATTTAACCGATTTTTACTTGAAAAAGCTTTTTAAAAGAGACAAATCAGGTAATTATTCGGAGATGAAGCCGATTAAATACCTACTTTTACAAGGTGGGTATTCAGCAACTAGTCCACGTATGTTAGTGGAGTTGAAAGGTTGGGTTATAAAGGGTAAAAACTATCCTAACGATTTGGTACGAGATAATTATCCGATCTATGACGATTCTATAAATCTTTTGTTGGGAGAAATTGCCTATGACAGTGTGAATTTTTCCATACTTATTCCTACACAAAAAAGAGAAACAAAAAAGCGAGAAAAAGTAGAAGTGAAACATCCGGAATATTTGAAGCCAATTAACTTGGTGGAAGTGGAATATGCACAAACAGGTCGTAGCAAGAAAACGAACGAGATGGGAATGCGTGAAATGCAACAGAAAGCATTTGAGGCACGCACAGCTAAATATCTACTTATAAAAGCACCGCCTGCATCGGGAAAATCTCGTGCATTGATGTTTATTGCCTTGGATAAATTGGCACATCAAGGAATTAAAAAAGTTGTTGTGGCGGTTCCTGAGCGTTCAATTGGCAGTTCGTTCAGTTCTACAGAACTTATAAAGCATGGTTTTTTTGCTGATTGGGAAATCAATCCACGCTATAACCTTTGTACACCCGGAAGTGAGAAAAGTAAAGTAAAAGCTTTTATCAATTTTCTTGAAAGCGAAGAGCGGATTTTAATTTGTACACACGCTACGTTACGTTTTGCTTACGAGGGTATTCAGCCCAAAGATTTAAATGATACGTTAGTGGCTGTTGATGAGTTTCATCACGTTTCAGCCGATGGCGATAATCGACTCGGAGAAGTGGTGAAAAGTATTATGGAAAATTCAAATGCACATCTGGTAGCTATGACCGGTTCTTACTTTCGTGGCGATAGCGTGCCTGTACTTTTACCTGAAGATGAAGCTAAATTTACAAAAGTAACGTACAACTATTACGAGCAACTGAACGGATATGAGTATCTAAAGTCGCTTGGAATTGGCTATCATTTTTATCAAGGCAGATATTATAAACCACAACCCGATACGGGAATTTCTGCGTTGGAGGAGATTTTGGATGAAGATAAGAAAACAATCGTACATATTCCAAGTGTAAATTCAGCCGAATCGTCTAAACAGAAACTTGAAGAAGTAAGTCACATCATCGATTGTTTGGGAGAAATTGAGTATCAAGATGAAGAGACTAAAATAATGTATGTAAAAAGTCGGCGTAGCGGAAGAATACTTAAAGTTGCCGATTTAGTTAATGATAATCCACAATCGCGTGACAAAGTTGTAGCATATTTGCGTGGAGTAAGCAAGGCAGAAGATATTGATATTATTATTGCTCTCGGAATGGCAAAAGAAGGTTTTGACTGGCCTTTCTGCGAACATGCCCTTACAATTGGGTATCGTGGCTCACTGACAGAAATTATTCAGATAATAGGACGTGCTACTCGTGACAGTGAGAATAAAACACACGCACAATTTACTAACCTAATTGCTCAACCGGATGCGGTAGATGATGACGTGAAATTGGCTGTAAATAATATGTTGAAAGCAATTACAGCGTCTTTGCTTATGGAGCAAGTGCTTGCACCAAACTTTAATTTTAAACCGATGTCTTTGAAAGATGATGATGACGAGTTGGAAGAAGATGATGATATGACTATTCATATAAATGGATTTAAGCTACCTACATCACAACGAGCTAAAGACATTATAGAAACAGACCTGAATGATTTGAAAGCACGTATATTACAAGATGACACTATGCTCCGTGCTATGCCGGGAAATCTTGAGCCGGAGGTTATTAATACCGTGCTTATTCCTAAAATTATACGCGAAGTATATCCTGATTTGAACGATGAAGACGTAGAAGCTATAAGACAGCACGTTGTTGTTGATTCAGTAATTAAAAACGGCTCTATCACTGAGCAGGGAGGTAAGAAGTTTATTCGGATGGCAGGTAGTTTTGTAAATATTGATGAAATTCATATTGACCTGATTGACACTATAAATCCATTCCAAAAAGCATTTGAGATTTTATCTAAGAGTGTAACAACTACTGTGTTGAAGACAATACAAGATGTTATAAACTTAACCAAAATTGATATGACAGAGGCTGAGGCTGTTTTGCTTTGGCCCAAAATAAACGAATGGGTTAAAGAAACCGGAGAAGAGCCCAATATTCAATCATTTGATGCTCGTGAAAGACGCCTTGCAGAAGGTTTGTTATTTTTAAGAGAAGAAAAAAGAAAAAGAATGCAAAATGGCTAAAACACTAGATGACATATTTGATAGCGATGAATTTGGCTTGCTCGATGTTAAAGCAAAAGTAAATCGTGTTAAAACCGACGAGGATAGGTTGATTGGCACTTTTATGGAAATCAATGCTTTTGTTGAACAAAATGGACGAGAGCCTTCTGTAAATTCTATGGCGGAATATGGGCTTTTGTCAAAATTGAAGAACATTAGAGAAAATGATAAACATAAAGTTCTGCTCAAACCATTTGATAAACATAATTTATTAGGTGAAGTTGAAATTGAAAACAGGTCTATTGACGATATTTTAAATGATGATGTTTTAGGTCTTCTGGATAACGAGAGTGAATTATCGCTTTACGATTTCAAACATACGCCTAAACAATCTGAAAAGCGAGCGGAAACAGATTTTGTTGCACAAAGAAAACCAATGTCTGAGAAAGAGTTTAAGAAATATGAGGTGCTTTTTCATCAAGTTCATAAAGAATTAAAAGAGAATAAAAGAAAGTTAGTAGAGTTTAGGGATGCAGAAAAAAATCTGATTGAGGGTAATTTTTATCTTGTCGATGGGCTTTTGTGTTATTTGGAAAAAGCCGGTGCTAAAAAGGTTTTAAAACAAAACAAATCCGGCGATAGAGTACGATTAGAAGGGAGAACTAAAACAATTTTTGAAAATGGTACGGTGTCTAATATGCTGTTTAGATCACTGGGTAAAGCTATTCTTAAAAACGGTAAAATGGTAACCAATACGGACGAGAGTGCCGAAGAGGAATTACTGATAAATTCAGGAATGGTGTCTGAAACAGATACGCATAGTGGATGGATTTATGTTTTACGGTCAAAGCATCCAAAGCTTCAAGATATACCAAATTTGTACAAAATTGGATTTTCAGCAAATAAAGTAGAAGATAGAATTAAAAATGCTGCACAAGAATCAACTTTTTTATTTGCAGATGTTGATGTGGTTGAAAAATATGCTTGTTATAACATTGATATACACAATTTTGAAAATTTACTCCACCGCTTTTTTGGCAATGTCTGTCTAAATGTGGATGTTTTCGATAAACAAAATCAGCGTATTACACCAAGGGAATGGTTTGTTGTACCCTTTGCTATTATTGACGAAGCAGTTAATATGATTATTAATGGCTCAATTGTAAATTATAAGTATGATGAAGTTAAGAAAAAAATAATATTGAAATAATATTTCATCAATCTTTTCTGGGTGTAAAAAAGGGTG
>CAYFUW010000123.1:0-3634 GCA_964346495.1 uncultured Dysgonomonadaceae bacterium | reverse complement strand
TAAATAGACCATTATATTAATGATTTAAAAAAATTAAAAGGATGAAAACAGCAAGAAGCTTGTTTTCATCCTTTATTTATAATAGTGTGTAAATAGTTTCCTATTTATTTAAAATCTCCATTGTATCATTTGCAATGGTCAACTCCTCATCTGTAGGGATAATTACCACCTTCACTTTTGAAGAAGGTTTGCTTAGCAGTACTTCAATACCACGTACTTTTCTATTCAACTCTTCATCTAATTCAATACCCATGTATTCCATGTTTTTACAAACAAATTCACGAGTTACTGACTGGTTTTCACCAACACCACCTGTAAATACCAGCACATCTACTCCACCTAATACTGCAGCATAAGCACCGATGTACTTTTTAATACGGTAGTTGTAAGCCTCCATAGCAAGGATTGCACGTTTATCGCCTCTCTCTATGCCGGCTTCTATCTCACGCATATCTGACGAAATTCCTGAAATACCTAAAACTCCCGAAAATTTATTTATAAGAGTAGAAATTCCGGCTGATCCCATATGCTCTTTTTCCATAATATAGGAGAGAACACCCGGGTCAACATCACCCGAACGTGTACCCATTATCAGACCTTCTACAGGAGTCATTCCCATACTGGTATCTATCGACTTACCATTTTTGATAGCTGTAATAGAGCCTCCGTTACCGATATGAGCTGTAATAATACGTTGCTCTTCGTAAGGAATATTCAAAAACTCACAAGCACGTTTGGAAACGTAGCGGTGACTTGTTCCGTGGAATCCATAGCGACGAATACCATATTTTTCATACATAGAATATGGCAAGCCATACATATATGCATAATCGGGCATCGTTTGGTGAAATGCTGTATCGAAAACACCAACTTGCGGAGTATTTGGCATAAGCTCTTGAATAGCGTAAATACCTTTCAAGTTTGGTGGATTGTGCAAAGGAGCCAACTCTATACAAGCTTCAAGCATATCAATTACCTCATCGTTGATAAGCACACTCGAATTGAATTTTTCTCCACCGTGTACAACTCTGTGACCTACAGCATCAATCTCATCTAAAGATTTGATACAGCCATATTTCTCGCTCAAAAGTACACCCAAGATATACTCTATTCCGGCACGATGCTCCAAAATTTCGCCTTCAAGCATTACTTTTTGGTCGTTCGGGAGAGTCAATTTCAAGAAAGAACCTTTCATTCCAATTTTTTCAATTCCTCCTTGAGCAATAACGTCGTTGCTTTCCATATTGAAAAGCTTATATTTAATGGAAGAGCTTCCGCAGTTTAATACTAATACTTTCATTTTATATTTTTCTTTATCGTTTTAATAACCAAATTGATAATACTTATATTAATTGAAAAGTGCTTTATTTACAGAGATCGACTGACCATTTTCATCGTAAACATAGAATCCTTTTCTTGTACGCATTCCGAGTTGATTTGAGCGATACAACTTCCACAACAATGGATTTGGTTTGTAACGTTTCTCTCCAAAATCGTTGAACATTGCCTCCATAAGTGTAACTATGCGCTCAATACCAATTATATCAGCCATGCGGAAAATACCAAAACGTTGTCCGTAAATTACGGTAAATGTTTCTTCTATCTCTTCGAATGAACTAACACGTTCAAGAAGGATTTGACACGCTTCGTTGAGCATAGATACCATCAAACGCATACTAACGTTTCCGTTACTTTCATTTACGCGGTGCGGAATATAATTTACAAGTTTGGCAAAAATTTCCATTTTGCTATAAACTTCTTCCGACGTGTACATTCCTCTTACGATTTCCAAAATTTTTGCATCGGGATGCGCAACCGGAAAATACAAACTCACGCATCTTTCTTTATGCTCCAGGTCTGCTGCCAGTTCACTAATAATAACCTTAGAACCATTAGTCGCGATTATTGCATCAGTATCAAGAGTATCCTCAAGAGTTTTGAAGATGCTTTTGCGTAAAGGTGTGCTTCTACGTCCTGTTTCGGTATATCTGGTACACTCAATAACCAAGTCACAACCTTTAAAATCATCATACTTCAGCGTAGGAACGATTCTATTCATT
This sequence comes from uncultured Dysgonomonadaceae bacterium, assembly GCA_964346495.1. GTDB lineage: Bacteria > Bacteroidota > Bacteroidia > Bacteroidales > Dysgonomonadaceae > JBGZFC01. Next base: position 1,574 of record CAYFUW010000123.1, on the reverse strand, counting down.
ATAACTTTCTTTTCCGATTGAGTCAAACCCCAATTTTGGATTTTTTTATCCATATTTTTGTTGAGTTCTTCCAACACATAATCTATCCTCTCTTGCGATTCTTCAAGAAAAACCACATCCATACCTGCTGAGGATATTAAGTCTATAATAGCACGTCCCTCTTTTCCTGCACCTACTACACCAACTTTAGAAAAAAGTTGTTTCTTTTTGCTATCAGATTGGATATTAAAGCCGTACTGTTCAATTGGCTCGATAATTAATTCGCTCATATCTATTTTATTAATATTGGATTAAATTTTGATAATGTGTAATTTTTTGTTCAAACTATTTTTTCATTCCGATTGCCTGATTTGCAGTAATGGCAACCATTTTGTAAATATCATCCACCGAACAACCTCTCGACAGGTCATTTACCGGTGCTGCCATTCCTTGCAAAATAGGACCTATTGCCTCTGCATTTCCTAATCGTTGTACAAGTTTGTATCCGATATTTCCGGCTTCTAATGTTGGGAAAACCAAAACGTTAGCTTTACCGGCAATATCACTTTGTGGTGCCTTTTGTTTTGCTACGCTTGGTACGATAGCAGTATCTGCCTGAAACTCACCGTCAATAAGTAATTCTGGTGCAGTCTCTTTTGCAATACGGGTAGCTTCTACTACTTTATCAACCATTTCATGTTTAGCACTACCTTTGGTAGAGAAACTAAGCATAGCAACATGTGGTTCCACTCCAACAATTGAACGTGCGGTTTGTGCCGATGCAATTGCAATTGAAGCTAACTCTTGTGCGTTCGGATTGGGCATTACCGCACAATCTGCAAAAATTAACGTACCATCTGAGCCGTATTGTGGTGTTTGAGTGAACATAATGAAAGCTCCCGACACAACACTTACTCCCGGAGTAGTTCTAATAATTTGAAGAGCCGGACGCAACACATCACCGGTTGTATTTTCTGCTCCCGCTATTTCGCCGTCCGCATCGCCGTTTTTTATCATTAAACAAGCCAGATATAACGGATTTTCAACCAAAACTTCTGCTTGTTCGGGTGTCATACCTTTCGATTTTCTCAATTCAACAAGCAAATCGATATAAGTTTGCTTTTTCTCGTTATTTTTTGGGTCAACTATGGTAGCATTACCTATATTTGACAGAGAAAGCTCTTTAGATAAATCCATTATCTGATTTTTATTACCTATCAAGATAATATTTGCAACACCATCTTGAATAAGTTTATCAGCCGCCTGAAGTGTACGTTTTTCAGTTCCTTCGGGCATTACAATTCTTTGTTTGTCAGCTTTCGCTCTTGCGATGATACTTTCAATTAAATTCATTGTTATATATGTTTTATTTTGATTTTTTGTATCGAGAATTTATTGTAAAAAATGAATGTTACAAAAGTAATAAAAAAAGAGGAAAAATGTTAGTAAAATGCAGAGTAAAAAAACTTTGTAACTATTTTGTCATTATTTCTATATGTTTTTAAAAGAAATATTTGACTTTACAGTGAAAATATATTTTTAATCACTATTGACCGACTAAATTCAAAATTAGCCGATATGTTTTGTTAATTATT
>CAYFUW010000122.1:0-4019 GCA_964346495.1 uncultured Dysgonomonadaceae bacterium | reverse complement strand
AATGATAAATGACTTTTACATGGAAGGTAGCATAGGTATTGAAAATATATTCAAAGTATTCCGCATAGATTATTACAGGCGGTTTACCCATTTGGATTTACCCGATGCTAGAAAGCACGGCGTTAAAATAGGATTTAGGTTTGCATTTTGACAAAAAAAGCCGACTCGATTTCCAAGCCGACTTTTATCTTTATTTTTTTCATTTCTGTTATCTCACTTTTTTCATTGTAGCATAAAGTGCACCTGCCCAAAAATTGCGCAATCCAAAACCTCTGGCTTTACCTGAAATTTCTTGTTTTAAAATTATTTTGTTTGTTTTTTGTTCAAAAACGACGTAAGTAAAAGTTCCTTGATTCGCAATTTTATTTAATAATCCGGTTACAATAACTGCTCCATACTTGCTGTTACCTTCTTTTTTAATCCTCTTTACTAATTTTTCTATCTCCTTATCACTTATCGCATATCGGTTATTATCTGTAAAAAGGAAGTTTTCCTTTATTTTATAGACATTCTGTTTAATTTGTGAATTATACAACTCTGCTCGTCTTATTCCCAAAGCTTTGCTTATGTCATATTTTTTGGGCTCGGCTTCAAACAGGTCGTTAATACCAACAAAAGCACTTTTAAGTTTTCCAAATTCATCATCTGAACCATAGATTTTTGCTAACGAAAAATCCACTCCATAGAAAGTAATATTATCAATGCCACTTAAATCACGTTTAGTTTGAGCAATAGATTGCTGTGTGAAGCCAACTGCAAATAAAAAAACCAGTAATCCTATTATCTTTTTCATAATCACTTGTATTTATTGATATTAAATTTGATTTTTCTCTATTTACAAATATACAATTTGAATTTGAATTGACAAAAGATAGTTCACTTATTTTGTTGTTTTATAAAAAGAAAGAGTCCTGATTGTCAAATGATAATCAGGACTCTTTTTCGTGATCCGCCTGGGGTTCGAACCCAGGACCCCATCCTTAAAAGGGATGTGCTCTACCTGCTGAGCTAGCGAATCAACCTAGATGCTTTCTTTCAAAAGCGAGTGCAAAGGTATATCCTTTTTTTTTAACTTCCAAATATTTTTGTAACAAAAAAGAAAATATTTTTATAGTTTTTTGTAAATACTTAATAACGATAATGTTCCGGTTTGTAAGGACCTTCAACTTTTACACCAATATAATCGGCTTGCGCTTGAGTAAGCTTTGTTAGTTTCACTCCGATTTGCTCTAAATGCAAACGCGCAACCTCTTCATCAAGATGTTTTGGCAATCGGTAAACACCAATTTCATAATCTTTTTCCCATAAATCTATCTGCGCTAAAGTCTGGTTTGTAAACGAATTACTCATTACAAACGATGGGTGTCCTGTTGCACAACCCAGATTTACCAAACGACCTTCGGCAAGAAGGAAGATTGAATTTCCGGTTGGGAAAGTATATTTATCGACTTGTGGCTTAATATTCAAATGTTCTATTCCCGGGTATTCTACCAACTTCTCTACCTGAATTTCATTATCGAAGTGACCGATATTGCAAACTATTGCCTGATCTTTCATCGATTTCATATGCTCAATGGTAATCACATCGCGATTTCCGGTTGTTGTAACAAAAACATTACCCTCTTTCACCGCCTCTTCCATTGTTGTCACTTCAAACCCTTCCATAGCGGCTTGCAGAGCACAAATCGGATCAATTTCGGTAACGATAACACGTGCTCCGTACGAACGCATAGAGTGAGCACAACCTTTACCCACGTCGCCATAACCAAGCACAACAACCACTTTTCCGGCAATCATAACATCTGTGGCACGTTTGATACCATCGGCTAGCGATTCGCGACAACCATAAAGATTATCAAATTTCGATTTAGTTACCGAGTCATTAACATTGATTGCAGGCACCAAAAGTTCGCCGTTTTCGAGCATCTGATACAATCTGTGAACGCCTGTAGTAGTCTCTTCCGAAATTCCTTTCAAATCGGCTATTGTGCGATGCCAACGTTGATTATCTTCTTTAAGAATACGATTCAATGTGTCTAAAATAACTTGCTCTTCTCTATTAGAGCCTTTGCGATTGATTACGCTTGCATCCTCTTCGGCACGATAACCCAAATGTACCAATAACGAAGCATCGCCACCATCATCAACAATCAGATTAGGACCTTTTCCGTCGGGAAAACGGAGTGCCATATCAGTACACCACCAATACTCTTCCAGAGTTTCGCCTTTCCATGCAAAAACGGGAACTCCGGCAGCAGCAATAGCGGCAGCAGCATGGTCTTGTGTAGAGAAAATATTGCAGCTTGCCCAACGTACATCGGCACCCAATTCAACAAGCGTTTCAATCAAAACGGCAGTCTGTATGGTCATATGAAGCGAACCCATAATTCGCGCGCCTTTCAGCGGTTTTTTATCGGCATATCTTTTACGAACTGCCATCAATCCAGGCATTTCATGTTCCGCAATATCAATCTCTCTACGTCCGAAATCGGCTAGAGAAATATCTGCAACTTTATAAGGTAAATTTGATGAACTTTTCATTTCCATATTCGTTTTATTTATTTTTAAGCTCACAAAGTTACAAAAATAACTGCATTTATCTATATTTGACAAAAAATTAGCTGATAAATTGAAAATAGTTTACAATAGATTCCTTCCACCAAAAGGTTTTAAGGCAATAAATTTGTTTGGAATAATTTTTGTTCGAAAAGAGATTAAAGCATTAGACAAAATAGTGCTCAATCACGAATATATCCATACCAAACAGATTGTGGAGTTACTGTTTATCGGCTTCTATATCTGGTATATTGTGGAATGGCTGATAAAGTGGATTATTTATAAAGATAGAATGCTGGCATACAAAAACATCAGCTTTGAACGTGAAGCTTTTGATAATGACGATAATTTGAATTACACAAAGATTCGAAAACGTTTTGCATTTTTGCAATATCTTAAAAAATGAAACATTAATGACAACAAATAAAATTATAACCGTTTTCATTCTGATTGCCTTGTCGATTACTGCTTTAGGTTTTTCTGCGCAACAATCAAAAAGAAAAAATAAAATAAAACATATATATATGACTAAATACAACACTTTAACACCCGAAGAAGAGTTTGTTATTCTTCACAAAGGAACCGAAAGACCGTTTACGGGCAAATTGCTAAAAAATAAATCTGCCGGAACATATCTGTGCAAAAGATGCGATGCACCACTCTATCGTTCCGAAGATAAATTTGACGCACAATGCGGTTGGCCCGCTTTCGATGATGAAATAGAAGGTGCAGTAAAACGCGTTCCCGATGCCGACGGAAGGCGCACAGAAATTGTTTGCGCCAATTGCGGAGCACATCTGGGTCACGTTTTTTTGAACGAAGGATTCACGGAAAAGCAGACGCGACACTGTGTGAACTCTATTTCAATGAAATTTGTTCCGACAAATGATCCAAAGATGCGTAAAGCCTACTTTGCATCGGGCTGTTTTTGGGGTGCCGAATATTACTTTATGAAAGCCAAGGGAGTGAAAGAGACTTCAGTGGGATATATGGGCGGACATGTTGAAAATCCCACTTACGAACAGGTGTGTCAGAAAAACACGGGACATCTGGAAACAACGGAAGTCATTTACGACACAACGATAACAAGTTACGAAGAGATGGTTAAGCTCTTTTTCGAAATTCACGATTTCACACAAACCAACGGACAAGGTCCCGATATAGGACCACAATATATGTCGGCAATTTTCTATTCGAATGAAGAAGAGAAAAATATAGCGCAAAAATATATCGATATTCTTAACGAAAAAGGCTATAAAGTGGCGACAACGCTAAAGCCAATATCTGTTTTCTGGAAAGCTGAAGATTATCATCAACAATATTACGATTATAAAGGAGACAGACCATATTGCCACAAGTACACAAAAATATTTTAATTTTATGATAGTTTGAAAAAACATTATTTATACGGCTTTTCTTCTATACAACTCGAAGAAAAGCCGTACTTTTGTAAATACAAACAT
>CAYFUW010000121.1:0-4212 GCA_964346495.1 uncultured Dysgonomonadaceae bacterium | reverse complement strand
TTTAAAAATATGAAATTTAAACCAGAAGTTTACAAAATACCCGATGTTCCGATGCAATCGTTTATCGATGCAGACGAAATTTGGGATTACATTAACAATACTATTTCCACACCCGAACGAGTTAAAGAAGTAATTGCCAAATCCTTAGAAAAAAACAGGTTAAACCTGGAAGAGGTTGCCGTTTTGATTAATGCCGACGACGAAGAGTCGATAAATGCAATAAAGGAAGGTGCAAGAGAACTGAAGCAACGTATCTATGGAAATAGAATTGTGCTTTTTGCACCGCTTTACGTGGGTAATAAATGCTCAAACAACTGCACCTACTGCGGATTTAAAGCATCGAATAAAGAGGCTGTTCGCAAAACTCTGTCACATGAAGAGCTAGTACAAGAGATTGAAGCTTTGGAAGATATCGGACAAAAACGTCTGATTCTTGTTTACGGCGAACATGCTCAATATAGTCCCGAATTTATAGCTGAAACAGTGCGAGTTGCATATAGTGTGAAAAAAGGGAATGGCGAAATTCGTCGTGTAAACATTAATGCCGCACCGTTAGAAATTGAAGGATTCCGCACGGTAAAAGAGGCAGGAATCGGCACATTTCAGGTATTTCAAGAGACATATCACCGCGAGGCGTACAAAACTTACCACTTACGAGGCAAAAAAGCCGACTACGATTATCGCTTAACATCGTTAGACCGTGCTCAAGAGGCAGGATTGGACGATGTTGGTATCGGTGCGCTTTTCGGTCTGTACGACTGGCGTTTCGAGGTTATGGGACTGGTTCGCCATACAAATCACCTGGAAGCGTGCTACAATGTTGGTCCGCACACCATTTCGTTCCCGCGTATCAAAGATGCATCGATGCTCAACATGGGTACAAAATATTTTGTTTCGGATGAAGATTTCACACGTTTGGTTGCGATTTTACGCCTGGCTGTTCCATACACGGGAATGATTCTTACCGCTCGCGAACCGCAACATCTGCGTGATGAATTGATTCAATTCGGTGTTTCACAGATAGATGGCGGAACAAAAATCGAGCTGGGAAGTTACCACGAGAAAGAGGCAAACAAAGATTTGAAAAAAGGACAATTCCGCATCAACGACGACCGCCCGCTAAATCAAATTATCGATGAACTGCTTGACCAAAATATGTTGCCTTCATTCTGCACATCATGTTATCGTGCGGGACGTACAGGCGAGCACTTTATGGAGTTTTCGGTTCCCGGTTTTATAAAACGATTCTGCACACCCAACGCTATGATAACGCTTGCCGAATATTTAGAGGATTATGCACCCGAGCATACTGCACAAAAAGGGTGGATAGTTATCGAAGATAATATGGCAGAAGTTGATGATAGAATGAAGGAAAAACTGCGTGAAAGACTTAAACAGGTTAAGAAAGGTGTAAGGGATTTGTATTTTTAATTTAAAAGAGAAATAGAGATAACACATAATAGATAATTTGGCAGGCAATGCCTGCCAAATTAAGTACAAAATAAGGTAATAAGGTGTTGCTAAATGTGCTTATTATAAGTACTAAGGTTGAATGAAAAAAATAAGGTTTCCACGGATAAATACAAAGGTTGAATTATTGCGTTCTATAAACATTTTTCAATTACCACGAGTTTTAACTCGTGGGTAAAACGAGGCTTTGAAAGCGGGCTTTAGCCCAAGATTACTTAAATTTTGGCTAAAGCCGATTAAGTTTCTAACTATTTCACCACGCCCTAAAGGGATTCCGAAACACTTCGGAACAGGCAGTGGCAATTGATTAAGGAGTTTTACAGATAATCAAATTCATATTTAATCATAAATGAGCAACTCAAAACTACATATCGGCATTTTTGGTCGTCGCAATTCGGGTAAAAGCACGTTAATCAACCTGCTTACCGGACAAGAAACGGCAATCGTATCGGAACAGCCCGGCACCACAACCGACCCGATAAAAAAAACGGTAGAAATTTCGGGTATCGGTCCCGTAGTAATGATTGATACCGCAGGAATTGACGATGTGGGCGAATTGGGCAGAAAACGCATCGACAAATCGATGCAAACCATTAAGGAAGTTGATGTGGCTATATTAATTATCGCCGGAAATCAATTCGGAGAGTTTGAACTCGAATTAATTCAACAGTTCGAAAAATTTAATACGCCCTACATTATCCTGCACAATAAAAATGATATTTCGAAAATTGAATCGCAGACGAAAATCATTATAAAAAGAAACTCCAAAGCCGAAATAATAGATTTTTGCGCTACAAATCAGCAAGATGTAGGCGAGTTAATCAGCAACCTAAAAAAAATAATTCCCGAAAATCTCTATCAAAAACCCTCGCTTATAGGTGGCTTAATACTGCCGAAAGATGTTGTATTGCTAATCACTCCTATTGACGAAGCGGCACCTGAGGGACGACTTATTTTACCGCAAAATCAGACTATTCGCGATGCATTAGATAACAACTGTATAACAATTGTACTGAAAGAGACTGAAATAGAAGATTTCCTAAAACTAAATATCAAACCTGCGCTTGTAATTACAGATAGTAAAGTGTTCGGGTATGTGGCGGAAAGAATTCCGGAAAATATACCGCTAACAAGTTTCAGTATTATTTTTGCCCGAATGAAAGGCGATTTTGATGCTTATTTGAAAGGCACTACACATATTTCGCGACTAAAAGATAACGACGAAGTCCTTATACTTGAAAGTTGTACACACCATGCAAGTTGCGACGATATTGGACGGGTAAAGATACCAAACATGTTGCAAAAATTCACAGGCAAAAATCTTTCGTTCACAGTCGTAAGCGGACTATCGCCAATTCCACAAAAAGAGTATTCACTTGTAATCCAATGTGGCGGCTGTATGGTTACCCGCAATCAGCTGTTAAACAGGCTAAAACAGTTTACGGATAACAATATCCCGGTAACAAACTACGGAATGGCTCTTGCATATATGAACGGAATTTTTGAGCGAGCAACACAAGTGTTTTACCAATTGAATTTTAGCTGATAATCAACATTTTAATTTTATGTCAATCCGCCAAATTTTAGACACATCCGACTATTCGAAAGATAATCTTGTACAACTTTTATCGACTTCGGGCGATGATGAAATTGCTCTTTTTGAGCACTCATCGAAAGTGAAGCAAGATAACGTCGGCAACACCGTTTACCTGCGCGGATTGATTGAATATTCGAATATTTGCGGGAAAAACTGTCTCTATTGCGGTATTCGTCGTGATAACAGAAACACGCATCGCTATTGCCTTACCGATGACGATGTGCTCGATGCAGTGCGTTTTGCTCACGAAAATGGATTTGGTTCGGTAGCCATTCAGAGTGGCGAACTAGAGTCTGATGCATTTACACGAAAAATCGATTTTATTATAAAAGAGTCGATGCGAATTACCAACGGTGAAATCGGCATTACGCTTTCGTGTGGCGAACAAACGGAAGAGGTTTATCGCCGATGGTTCGAAAGCGGAGCAAATCGTTATCTGTTGCGCATTGAATCTTCTACCGAAGAGCTTTTCTACAAAATACATCCCAATGACGACAGCCACAATTTTGCAAACCGACTAAACGCTCTGGAATCGATAAAAAAAGTGGGTTTCCAGACCGGAACGGGTGTAATGATTGGTTTGCCGTTTCAAACTATGGAGCATTTGGCAAAGGATTTGCTATTTATGAAACAGTTTAATATCGATATGTGCGGAATGGGACCATATATTGAACATGCCGATACCCCACTCTATGCTCACAAATCTGAACTTCTGCCGCTTAGCGAACGATTGAATCTCGGTTTTAAAATGGTAGCTCTGCTTCGTCTGTTGATGCCCGATATTAATATTGCTGCCACAACGGCTCTGCAAACCATTGATAAATTCGGTCGTGAACGTGCTATCGAAATCGGTGCCAACGTTCTTATGCCCAATATCACCCCCAAGCATTACCGCGACGACTATTTTCTCTACGAAAACAAACCTGTTTCGCAACTCAGCAACGAAGACGATTTAAAATATTTAGAAAAGCAGCTGAAAGATATTGGTCACGAGATTGGATATTTTAAGCAGGGAAATTCAATGAGGTATAAAAAGAGAGAGAATTGAGAGAGATTCTCTTTTTTTGTGTAACTTAGTGGCGTGGAAATAACAACAAAGTACTACAACTTTCGTAAATGACTATTAAATTGAGTCTGTTTACGAA
>CAYFUW010000120.1:0-4266 GCA_964346495.1 uncultured Dysgonomonadaceae bacterium | reverse complement strand
GAAACAAAATAATAAACAATAACTATGTACCGACTAAATTCTTACAATCTGCGTCTGCTACTAATTGCTTTCGCACTTATCACTACTTCAACTTTTTATGCTCAATCGGCTAAAAAAAGCAATAAAGCATCTGCACTTGAAATTGAAAGTGTTAGCGACAATCAATTTACCGGAATGGGTAATAAATCTGAAGTTTTAAACATGCTCAAAATTGAAAACTCATACAAAAAACCGGCAAAGGTAAAAAATTATAAGCTATGCCTTCACGGAGATGCGCCATATAAAGATTTGACAAAACTGAAAATTTATACAACAGATACATGCAATGTTTTCGACTCGAAAAAAGTAGAAAATTACAAACTTTTGGCAGAATTTGTTCCTACAAAAGAGAAACACGAGTACACTGTTAAAGGAAATGTGTTGCAACCGGGAGTAAATTACATTTGGATTACTGCAGATATTGCAGAAAATGCTACCGAAGGCAATCTTGTAGGTGCTTATTTTGAAACAATTACCATGCCGAGAAATAAAAAAATAGTTGTGCCACATGAAGGCACTGATTCTCGTGAAATTTTGTTGGCATACAAACCACTGTTTCAACCCGGAGATTATGGCTCAAGAAACTATCGCATCCCTGCAATAATTACTGCGGATGATAATTCGCTTGTAGTATTGGTTGATAAAAGAAAATATAATGAAACCGACTTACCCGAAGATATCGATTTGATAACAAGAAGAAGCACCGATAACGGTAAAACGTGGAGCGAACCTGTAACAATTGCCGAAGGCACAGGACGTTTTCAAGGTTTTGGCGACCCGGGTATAGTGAAAACTAAATCGGGTAAACTGATTACAGTATTTGTAGGTGGACAAGGATTGTGGACATCAACACCCGAAAAACCTAACCGCACTTACGTGAGTGAGAGTCTCGATAATGGTGTAACATGGTCAAAACCACGCGATATTACTCCGCAACTTTTCGGAAGTGAATGTTCCGACCCGGTAAGACAAAAATGGTTGGCATCGTTTTGTGCCGCAGGTAGAGGTATTCAGACAAGAGACGGCAGAATTATGTTTGTTGCGGCAGTTAGAGAAACATCTGAATACTCGCTGAACAACTATCTTTACTATTCCGACGATGAAGGAGTTACCTGGAATGTATCGGAAAAAGCTTTCACAGGCGGCGACGAAGCAAAAGTTGTTGAACTAAACAACGGCGATATTTTGATGAGTATTCGCAATAAACATAAAGGAAAAAGAATCTTTGTCGTTTCAAAAGATAATGGTGTAACCTGGAACTTAACCAAAAGCCACGACAACTTAATCGAACCGGCTTGTAACGGAGAAATCATTCGATATACATCTGTTTTGGATGGTTATGAAAAGGATAGATTGCTACACACCTTACCAAATCACATTAGTGACAGGAAAAATGTAACCATGTTCGTAAGTTACGACGAAGGAGATTCCTGGCCCGTTCAAAAATCAATTTGTCCGACAGCTTCGGCATATTCTGCAATTACAATTCTGCCTGACGGCACTATCGGAGTATTTTTTGAAAGAGAGAAAGAGAACATGTCGCTATATTTTGCAAATTTCTCTCTCGATTGGCTAACAGACAATAACGACACGTATCAGGAACCGAAAAAATAAAAAAAGAGATGAAAACTTCAAGATTTTATATTCTAACCACCATACTGTTACTATCACAAATTGTCTGTGCAAGAAGTTTTACCGATTTGGTAAACCCATTTATCGGCACATCCAATTACGGAACGACAAACCCGGGAGCAGTAGTGCCACACGGAATGATGTCGGTGTCACCGTTTAACGTTATGGGTTCGGATATCAACAGATTCGACAAAGACCGTCAATGGTGGTCAACGCCATACACATCAGACAATAAATTCTTTACCGGATATTCACATGTGAATTTAAGTGGCGTAGGCTGTCCCGATTTGGGTTCGTTGTTGCTTATGGCTACAACAGGCGAGCTAAACGTTGACTATCGCGAATATGGTAGCGAATACACCAACGAAAGAGCCACACCCGGATATTACACCAATCATCTGACAAAATATGATATAAAAACTGAAGTTTCAGCCACAAAGCGAACAAGTATCGCCCGATTTACTTTTCCCGAAGGAAAGGCAAATATCTTGATGAACTTGAGCGAAGGCTTAACAAACGAAACAGGTGCGTGGCTCAGACAGGTTAGCAATACCGAAATTGAAGGAATGAAGCTGTTGGGAACTTTCTGTTACAATCCACAGGCAGTTTTTCCAATCTATTTTGTGATGCGAATTAACAAACAACCTACAGAGTATGGTTATTGGAAAAAACAGCGTGAAATGGGCGTAGAAGCACAGTGGGACGCTCACAGCGGACAATATAAACTTTATACCGATTACAGTCGTGATATAGCCGGAGATGATATTGGTGCCTATTTTATCTACGATGTGGAAAAGGGAGAAACAATTGAAGTTCAAATCGGTGTATCGTTTGTAAGCACAGAAAACGCTCGTCTCAATCTGGATGCTGAACAGCAAGGTTTTCAGTTCAATAAAGTGAAAGCAGATGCTCGCGACAGTTGGGAGAATGAACTCTCGAAAATACGTGTCGATGGCGGAAATAGCGACCAACGAACTGTTTTCTATACTGCACTTTATCACACGATGATTCACCCGAATATTCTAAATGATGTAAATGGCGATTATCCGGCAATGGAGAGCGGAAAGATTTTAAACACCAAAGAGACTCGATATACCGTATTTTCGCTTTGGGACACCTATCGAAATGTGCATCAACTGTTCTCATTGATACAGCCAAAACAGCAACTCGACATGATTCGCTCTATGATTGACATGTATAAAGAGAGTGGCTGGCTGCCAAAATGGGAGCTTTACAGCAGAGAGACCTTGACGATGGAAGGCGACCCGGCAATTCCGGTAATTGTAGATACATGGCAAAAAGGAATTAGAGATTTTGATGTGGAAACTGCTTACGAAGCAATGTACAAATCGGCTACTTCACCTGCGAAAGAGAATAAACTTCGTCCTGATAATGATGATTATCTGAAATTTGGATATGTTCCGTTACGCGAGCAATACGACAATTCTGTTTCTCATGCACTCGAATATTATGTTGCCGATGCAGCACTTTCAAAATTTGCCGATGCACTTGGCAAAAAGAGTGATGCCGAACGTTTCAGGAAACAATCATTAGGCTACAAGCACTATTTCGATAAATCGCACAACACGTTCCGTCCAAAATTGGAAGATGGTTCTTTTTACTCACCTTTCAACCCGAAACAGGGCGAAAATTTCGAACCCGTTCCCGGATTCCACGAAGGGAGTGCTTACAATTATACCTACATGGTGCCGCATGATGTGCAAGGATTAATCAAACTGATGGGCGGAAAGAAAAACTTCGTCAAAAATCTGCAATCGATATTCGATGACGGACATTACGACCCTACAAACGAGCCAAACATTGCTTATCCATATCTGTTTAGCTATATAAAAGGTGAAGAGTGGCGTACACAAAAAACAGTTAGGGAGTTACTTATTAAACATTTCACAAACGAACCTGCAGGATTGCCCGGGAACGATGATACAGGCACAATGTCGGCGTGGGCGGTTTTCGCGATGTTAGGTTTTTATCCCGATAATCCAACCGATGCTTCGTACACTCTTACTACACCGTTTTTCAACAAAACAACTATTAAGCTTGATTCGGATTTTACAAACAATCAAGAATTAATAATTGAAACTGTAAAACCAAACGACAATGCAATCTACATAGATAAAATTGAAGTTGACGGTAAACGACTGAACGGGTATAGAATTACACACAAAGAATTGACGAGTGCAAAGAGAATAGTGTTTTATTTGAAATAGCTTTGGTGGTGCGTGGTGCGAGTTACGCGGTGAGGGGTGCATAAAAAAGAACTCGTAAATTGAAGACTTCGTGACTTGGAGAAATGAGGGAATGAGATATGGCGAGTTTGATGTAAAATTGACTTGTATGGACGGGATTGCAAATCCCTCCGACGAGGGCCTTTTATCTGAAGGGAAAACCGTAATTTAGAACTCTAAGTATTAAATAAAGATGTATCGAGTGGGCTTCTTGCCCACTCGTTTACTGTTGGCGCGTCAATTAATTTAACCTGAAGTCATAATTTTAATAACCACATGCAAACAAAAAACTATTTTTTCATTTTTGGGTAATTATTACCCATTTAACAAAGTTTTTCACATAAATAAT
>CAYFUW010000119.1:0-4294 GCA_964346495.1 uncultured Dysgonomonadaceae bacterium | reverse complement strand
CTTGCGTTTTGACTCTTGCGTCTTGTTTCTATGCGCAATGTGCTTCAAAATCCAATATTTTATATAAAAAGCATTTCAATCCATTTTATTTTCCTACCTTTGCGCCCGATTTTCTTTTAGGGCGATTTTTATATTCTTCTCTATTAAAAAAATCGCGTTTATAATTGGAGTTTTTCTCTCATCTTTTGTCGATTGTGTGGGGGTAAGAGAGAAAAATTCTTGAACTATTACATTAGTAATTAAAAAGATGAGATCATTTGAAGAGTTGGGTGTAGCACCCGAAATAATGAGTGCTATCACCAAAATGGGTTACGAACAACCCATGCCCGTGCAGGAAGCGGTAATTCCGCAACTGTTGGCAAACACGCGCGATATTATCGCGTTAGCACAAACCGGAACAGGCAAAACCGCCGCTTTTGGTATTCCCGTAATTCAAAAAACCGATGTAAAACATTTGTCGCCGCAAACGCTTATTTTGTGTCCGACACGTGAGCTGTGTCTGCAAATTGCCGGAGATTTAACCGATTTGTCTGAATTTGTGGACGATATAAAAATCCTGCCCGTTTACGGCGGTTCGAGCATCGAAAGTCAGATTAAAACGTTGAAACGTGGTGTTCAAATTATCGTTGCTACACCGGGAAGATTGATTGATTTAATCAATCGGAAAACCGTTTCGTTAGATAGCGTTCATACGGTTGTGCTTGATGAGGCAGACGAAATGTTAAACATGGGATTTTCGGAAGATATTGACGAAATATTGAGCTATGTTCCCGAAAACCGAAGCATGTTGCTCTTTTCGGCAACTATGCCGCAGGAAATCGCCAAGATTACCAAAAAGTATATGAATAATCCGATGGAAATTACTATCGGACGAAAAAACGAAGGTGCGGAAAATGTTAAACACATCTACTTTGTAGTGCATGCGAAGGATAAATATTTAGCACTGAAACGAATTGCCGATTACTATCCGAACGTGTACGGAATTATCTTTTGTCGCACACGAAAAGAGACACAGGAAATTGCCGACAAGCTTATTCAGGATGGCTACGATGCCGATTCTCTGCACGGCGATTTATCGCAAGCTCAACGCGATTACGTGATGAACAAATTTCGTTTGCGAAACTTACAGTTGCTTGTTGCTACCGATGTTGCTGCTCGTGGTCTGGATGTTGACGATATCACGCATGTAATTAACTACGGTTTGCCCGACGATTACGAAATTTACACACATCGTAGCGGGCGCACGGGACGTGCCGGAAAAAGAGGAACTTCCATTTCCATTATTCACACCAAAGAGAAAGGTAAAGTAAAACAGATTGAGAAGCTGATTAACAAAGAGTTCGAGAAGCGCTCTATTCCGAAAGGTGATGTGATTTGTGAAAAACAGCTTTTCAACTTTGTGGATAAAATCGAGAGAGTAAAAGTGAACGAAGAGGAAATCGATAGATTGTTACCTTCGATTTTCAGGAAATTAGATTGGTTGGGAAAAGAGGACATTATCAAACGTATTGTTTCGTTGGAGTTTAACCGTTTAATCGATTACTACGAAAAAGCTGAAGAGATAGAAGAACCTGTAGAGAGTAGTTCAAAAAAAGCGGAACGAAGGAGCAGAAGTAAAGAAGAGAAAAACGTTTCGGGACCACGTCAGGCTGAAAAAGGGTATACCCGATTTTTTATCAATATCGGCAAAAAAGATGGTGCAAATCCTGCAAATCTTATGGGTTTTATCAACGATTATGTTCCAGGAAAAGTTCGTATCGGACGCATCGATTTAATGAAAAGTTTTTCGTTTTTTGAAGTGCCGGAAGAGAGTACTAAAACTATTCTCAAATCTTTCAAAGGAGTTTTCCTTGAAGATAGAAAGTTAGTTGTAGAGGTTGCCGATAGCAACAATTCGTCAGAAAAGAAAAGTTCTACAGAAGAAAAACCTGCAAAAAGAGAATTTAAAAAATCGAGGAAGTCAAGATCTCGCAGATAGAAAGCGGGTGTTAAGTAGCGGCTAATTCTAAATTAGCCGCTACTTAGTTAAAACAGTTTAGCAATGTGCCTCCGCTGAAAATCAGAATTTGTGTTTAAAGTTTTATGTTTTCAACATTAATTAAATAATTTCGCAAAAAATCTTTCATTAAATATGTTTGTATTTAGAAATAATTTTGTTACTTTGTAATCGGCAATTTAAAATTAAATTTCTGTTATTTAGAATATTACAATTAATCCAAAAGTTGTAAGATAAAATCCACAAAAAGCGACAAATTTATTTAATAAAACGCAAGTATATATGAAAAGAAAACTTTTAATTAGAGACCTTACTCTTAGAGACGGTCAACAATCGTCTTTTGCTACTCGCATGAACCAATCGCAAGTTGACCGAGTACTACCTTACTACAAAGATGCAAACTTCTTCGCAATGGAGGTTTGGGGTGGTGCGGTACCCGATTCAGTAATGCGCTACTTAGGTGAAAATCCATGGGATAGACTAAAAAAAATTAGCGATGGAGTGCAGGGAGCATCAAAACTTACAGCACTTTCACGCGGAAGAAACCTATACGGATATGCACCATATCCGGATGAAATTATCGACGGTTTCTTTAAAAATGCAGTTGCCAACGGACTTAATATAATGCGTATTTTTGACGCGTTGAACGACGTTGACAATATCAAATCCAGTGTAAAATCGATTAAAAAATATGGTGGAATGGCTGATTGTGCTGTTTGTTACACCATTGACCCAAAATATGAAGACGAAATAAAAGTCGTTGAGAAAAAATCTTTCTTTGGACTTGTTAAGAAAAAAGAGGAAATTCGCGTTAAAAAAGAAAACGTATTTACCGACGAGTATTTCGTAAACAAAGCTAAAGAGATGGCTGCTCTTGGTGCTGATATGATTACGATTAAAGATATGAGTGGTCTTATTCCGCCGGCAAGAGTGTCAAGCCTTATCGCTGCATTGAAAAAAGAACTCGATATACCTATCGATTTCCATACACACTGTACACCAGGATACGGATTGGGCTCAGTTTTAGCTGCAATCATTAACGGTGTTGACGTTGTAGATACAAATATCTGGAACTTTGCCGGAGGTCCTGCTGCACCTGCAATTGAATTAGTTTACATTTTCTGTCAAAAACTTGGTATAGAGTTGGACGTAAATATGGAAGCTGTGGCAAAAATAAATGCAGAGTTATATACAATTCGTAAAGAACTAGATGCATTTGATGCTGTTAAACAATTCCCGAATCCGTTTAACCCACTTACCGATGAGCTACCTGCTCATATCGATAAGTTGTTTGACGATGCAATCGCAGCTGCAAAAGCTAAAAATGAACCCGAATTGCTGAAAGCGTGTCACGCTATCGAAGCATATTTCAACTTCCCGAAACCTGACGAAATGGTTAAGAATGCTGAAATCCCGGGTGGTATGTACACAAACATGGTTGCACAATTGAAACAGTTTAACGCTATGGATATTTTGGAAGATGCAATGAAGTTGATTCCAAGCGTTAGATTAGATTCAGGTTTGCCACCACTGGTAACTCCAACAAGCCAAATCGTAGGTGCGCAAGCTGTAGCATCGGCGTTGAATATTAAAAACGGACGTCCGAAATATGCAAACCCATCTAACCAATTTATCGCGTTGGTAAAAGGTGAATACGGAAAAACTCCGGTTCCTGTTGATCCTGCTTTCCGTGAGCAAATTACAGGTTCACCAATCGAAACTAACTACGATACATCAGGTTACAGACGTCAGGATAACCCGACACTTGATGAGTTTGGCGGCGTGAAATTGGCTAAAAATGAGCAAGAAGAGTTGTTGCTCGAACTTTTCCCTGCAGTAGCTACAGGATTCTTACGCAAAAAACGTGAAGCAGAATTCCAAGCTCAACCAAAAGAGGAAGTGAAACAAGCTGAGGCTCCAAAACAGCAGGCTGCTGTAGTTGAGGAAGCACCACAAGGACATATTGTTAATAGTCCGATGCCGGGTAATATCATGCAAATATTTGTGAAAGAGGGAGACAAAGTAAATAAAGGCGATCGTCTGCTCATTCTTGAAGCAATGAAAATGGAAAATGATATTTTAGCCGACGTTTCAGGTACTATTGGACGTATTTATGTAAATGTTGGTTCAGCTGTTCAGGTTGAAGCTCCAATGGTAGAAATCATTGAATAATAGGTTCGCATAACGCGATAAAATATTGAATAACTAATAGAAAAGGTCTCAATAATGAGGATGGAAACGTCTGAGTTATTAAGACCTTTCTTTTTTCGATATGTAAGTAGCCGTTGTTTGAAATTA
>CAYFUW010000118.1:0-4376 GCA_964346495.1 uncultured Dysgonomonadaceae bacterium | reverse complement strand
CATACGTTGATAGCAACTACAACGAAGTTTACAGGTTGTTTGATGAAGCTTTTACATTCCTACCGATAGAGCAGAAATAAATAATTTTGAAGAAATTTAAAGCCGACCTAAACAGTCGGCTTTTTTATGTTCTTTCTCCAAATCCATCTCTAACTAGTATAACAACAAAAAAATAATCGGCTCTAAATGAGTAGATTATTTTTTTGTCATATCAATTACAACGCCTTTTAAGGCGTTGATAATAAATTGCATAAAGATGGCTTTAGCCAAAATTTATTAGACTATTTCTGAAAGTCGGGATTACAAATCCCTCCAACAAAACTTTCCCGGATTTTGAAGTTTCTTAGTAGCTGCTACTTAACACCTCGCAACCCGCATCACGTAACGCGTAACTAGTTCACTTGTCTACTTATTTACTTCTCTTCTTATACGAAATCACACCCAACACACCAAGTGCCAGGAATGCAAGCACAATATAAACAAACACGGCAGAAACACCATCTGTTACTCCGTAAGAGTGCATACCGCTAAGCAGATAGTTAACACCGAAGAAGGTCATCAAAACCGATGCAAAAGCAAATACCGAAAGCAGATTGAACAACCACAGATTATCGTGCTTTTTCACTAAATGAATATGCGTTACAATGCTGTAAACAATCATTGTTATTAGTGCCCAGGTCTCTTTCGGGTCCCAGCCCCAGTAGCGTCCCCACGATTCATTTGCCCAGATAGCACCTAAGAAAGTTCCAATCGTCATTAGTGCAAGTCCTACAAGCAAAGCCATATTGTTGGTAATGCTCAACTCTTTTATTCTGAATCGAATTAGCTCACTCTTTTTAGCAAAAGCCATCAACGAAAGATTGGCAATTCCAAGCAAAAATCCAATACCGAAAAATCCGTATGCTGCCACAATAACCGCTACGTGAAACATCAGCCAAGGCGATTTTAGCACAGGCACCAACGTTCCGATTTCCGGATCCATCCAGTTCAATCCCGAAACAAATAGAATTACCCCGCCAAAAAGTGTTGCCAAAGCCATAGTGATAGTGCTTTTTCTGCCGAAAATAATTCCTGCCAAAACCGTCGCCCACGAAACGTAAACCATTGTTTCATAAGAGTTGCTCCAAGGTGCATAGCCACCTATATACCAACGCATTCCCATACCAACGGCATGAGTTAAGAAAACCAACAGAATAAAAACAGTCAAAATTTTAACACCGATATTCTCCCATTTCCGTTTTTTAAGTAGCTGCATAAAAGCCAAAACAAGCAACAATCCACCTAAAATAAAGTAGGACAACTTGCATCGGTCGAAAATTCGTAACTTATTATAATCTATCTCAACTTTTATCTTTCCGTTATCGATGTGTTTTCCGATATCGTTTTTCAATTGAAACTCTTTCATTTCGGCAAGCAGTTGATCGGGTTTGCTCCAATCTCCGCTCTCCAGCGAACTGTTAACTTCGATAATATAGTTTCTGAAAGATTCTGCAATGAAAAGGGAGTCCTCTTTCGGAAAAATAACCGGATTAACATTTGGCGGATAC
The DNA here is from genome assembly GCA_964346495.1 of uncultured Dysgonomonadaceae bacterium. Taxonomy (GTDB): domain Bacteria; phylum Bacteroidota; class Bacteroidia; order Bacteroidales; family Dysgonomonadaceae; genus JBGZFC01. Next base: position 2,829 of record CAYFUW010000118.1, on the reverse strand, counting down.
CAAGTGTGTTTGTCATCTTTCGGGTCGGGATATACTCGCAACAAGCTTAAATCCAACAACTGATAAACGATATTCACTCGCTCGTCGAGTTTCATCATATCTTTATCGGTTGCAGAACGCTCGGCGGGTGCTTTTCCGTAAATTATTTGCATCTGTTGCAACAATTTGTATTTGCCGCTTTCATCGAAAAACTGAACGTAGGCAGCGTAATCTTTCGGCAGTCCGTACATCGAAGATATTTCGCTGTTTTCAACTACGATAAACGGCTCATTAATCCACAGTTGCGGTTTTGCAATAAAGCTGAGCAAAAATTGTTCGGGAGTAAATTGAGCCATTTTTTGCTCTTTATATATCTTTCGTACTATCTCGGACGAAAGTGTGTGCAACGGCATAATTCTACCACCCGATTGCACCGGTAATGCTGCAAATTGAGCGGCATGTTCCTGTGGAATTGTTACATTCGGCGTAGCTGTTTGAGCTTGTGCAGCAGTTGCTACAAATAGTAAGGCAAAAATAAGAGCAAGATGTTTACTCTCTTCACGTAGTTTTTTAAGTCGGCGACCTAATTGACGAAAACGTGAATTTTTCGTGATAAATCCGAGTATAAATCCGCAGAAAAGCAGAAAATAGCCTATATAAGTAATAGTTCTGCCTGCCACATCTTGATTTACAGAAAGAATTGTTCCTCGCTCATCCTGATCGTACGATGCTTGAAAAAAGCGATAACCTTTCACGTCTAACACGTTATTCATAAAAACTTTAGCCTCTTGAACTTTACCGTCAACATGCACCAGCAAGTCGCTTTCGTACGACGATGGACTTGCCGAACCAGGATAACGATTCAGACGAAATTCGGTCAACTCCAATACAAAAGGCAGTTTTTCAACATCGACTCCGGCATCGGTACGAACAATCATCTCGTCGGTTTTGCTTCCTTCACGAATATGCACCGTTCCCTCTTTCCCGAAAAGGAATGTTGTCAACGCACCACCCAGAATCACAACAAAAGCCAAATGCACAGTCAATAGTGCCCATCGCTTCTGCTTTACGTAATCGTATCGCATCCAGGCGGCAATAAAATTTAGTACAAGTAAAAACTGCAATAAGAAAAAAGCGGGCGAATAATATACCCACTTTTTTGCAGCATCAGTACCGTGATCTTTCTCTACAAATGTTGCTATAGCCATTGCCACCGCATAAATCAGCAGCAAAACTATGGTTGTTTTGTATGACGAAAGATAGCGTTTCGCTTTTTCCATAAAAATTTTTATTATAATTGTCTAACCCCTCCGCTCGTTCCTCGCTCGTCCCCCTTTATCAAAAGCAAAACAAATCATTAAGTAGTCATACTGAATGGAGCTTTTAGCGGAATGAAGTATCTATTTTTTTAGAACAAAGATCAAAGAATAAAGACAAAAGACTTTTTTTGATGCACTTGTCTGCCAAAAGCCAATGGCTAAAAGCTAATAACAAGATATAGATTCTTCACTCCGTTCAGAATGACAAAAACAATCGAACGTTAGGCTTTTGATACAGCTCCAGTTAGTACCAAACAAGCTCAGAGAGTATAATTAATTATCAACGTTTAAAAGATACCACCGGAAGTCTGTAAACAAAACCTGCAGACAGTCTGAAAGTGTTATCCGGTCTGGTAATATTATTTATAGTCGGTTGACGATAAGTTTTTAATGTTGTTGTTAAGAACAGATGCAAATTATCATCCTTCATCGGATAATACTCTAAACCTGCCTGATAATTCATAGAAGTCAGACAATTACCTTTTTCTAAGAAATCACTCGCTTTGTAAGTTGAGTAATTATTATAAAAGCTCTTCAAAAGAATATTCCATTTTGGAGTAAATCTGTAATTCATCTCTCCCGACAATGTAAAATAGTCTACATACTCTGCAATAGCCTGAGAAACAGGAGTCAGGTTTCTGATTGCACCAAGATAATCAACCTCGGAACGTTGATACATGGCGTCAATATAAATGTTGAAAGGACCTGATTGCCACATTTGTCCACCACTCACCATAAAAAGATTTTTACCTTTTGCAGGCTGTGTGTAGTTTACTGCATAGCGAAGTTGCAAAGCGTTATCGAAATAGTTGCTATTCCAACCAATAGAGTAATACACAGGAAGTGTTGGAGCTTCAAGCTCCGAACCCATTTGTAAAGAACCTACAGCCTCTTCCCACGATGCCAAACGATTGTTAACTATTTGAAAACTCAACTCCTGACTGGCAGATGGAGTGAAAGCGACTTGCACCCCGGTTAAGTAACAAGCAATATAACTGGTAATACCGTTGTAATCATAAACATCTACAGGATATTTATTATATTCAAAACCTCCGGCTGTGAGAGCCTGTTTTCCGGCAGTCATTGAGAAGCGGTCGTTAAACGCATATTTCAAATATGCATAATCAATTGTAGTAGGCAAATTCTCTTTTGACATAATCGGCGACACCTTGTTCAGGCGTTGCAAATAACGATAAGAAAGCTTTGGTGTAACCTGTCCCGCAAAATCAATCATAACATGGTCAAATCTAAATCCGCTGTCTTCAAATTTCATAGGATCTCCTCCAAAATTTGAGTGATAAGCAGAACGCAAATGCAGTGAAAGATTTAATGACTTTGTTTTTTTCTCTTCTGAAAAAGAAGTGGCCGATGAAGTCCCATCGTTATCTGTTTGTTCGAGAAGTGTTGTAGCGCCTAAGCGACCAAAAAAGCACGTTAATAAAAGCGCAACAGCAAGAGCATAAATTCTATTCATAATGGGTGTAATAGTCAAAAGTAATGATTTTTTATCCTAAAAAACACACTAATGTTC
>CAYFUW010000117.1:0-4520 GCA_964346495.1 uncultured Dysgonomonadaceae bacterium | reverse complement strand
TTAATTTATTTATTATCTGTTTTGTTGGCAAAATATTCTTCAAACCCTTCTGAATAAGAAGCAGAAACGGCGCCACTTTCGTCTGTATAGATAAAGTAATAGAGTAATCCCGGTATCTGTTTTGCAATCTCTTCGGCGCTCTGTTTGCCCACAACCATAAATGCTGTGGCATATGCGTCGGCAGTCATGCAATCGTTAGCCAAAACTGTTGCACTCAAAAGGTCTTGTTGTGAAGGATATCCTGTTTGAGGGTCAATAGTATGTGCGTATTTGATGCCGTCTTTCACATAATAATTTCTGTAATTTCCCGATGTTGCCATAGATTTGTTGCAGATAGATAGTATTGTTTGCAACTCGTGCTTCATACCCGAAGCATCGTCAATAGGTTTGTCAACACCAATATGCCAGCATTCACCTTTGTCATTTACACCATTTGCGACAATTTCGCCACCAATTTCCACCATATAGTTCTCGATATTGTGCTTTTTGAGCAGCGTAACTATTACATCGCACGCATAACCTTTGGCTATGGCAGATGCGTTTAGAGTAACACGAGGATCGGTTTTTGTAACAGTACCATCTTCTTTTATTGAGATTTTTTCATATCCTACAAATGTTCGCAAACTGTCTATCATTTGAGGTGTTACAGAATCGATATTTTTAAACCCGAAACCCCATGCATTGATAAGCGGCGATGCGGTAATATCGAATTTCCCGTTGGTTATTTTCGAAACTTCCATCGCTTTATTAAAAACAGCAATAAAAAATGAATCAACCACAACATCTTCGTTGTTATTGACTTTGCTTATTATCGAATTCTTATTGAAAGGATTGAGTGACAGGTCAAATTTGTTCAATTCTTCCACAATTTCGTCTTTCAACGATTGAGAATATTGATATTTGATATGAAACGTAGTTTTGAATATTTCACCGCTATCGTGCTGATAAGTGCCAGCACTCTCTTTTTTGTTGCCATTACATGAAATTAGTACCGATAAGGCAATGAAAATAATTGAAATACGATAAATTAAATTGTGTTGCATAGTTGTATGTTTTTAGGTTTGTTATTAAAATTCTTCTTCAATTCTGTAATTGTTTCTTTCAGGTGAATTTCTCGAAATCAGTTCTCCCAAAAAACCGGCAAGGAAAAGGAGTGTTCCCAATATCATCATCGTGAGGGAGATGTAGAAATAGGGCGATTCCGTAACCAATCGGTAAGGATTTCCATGGTGCATATCATATAATTTTATAGCACCAACTAATATTATCGCTATAAAACCCAATAGGAACATCAGACTGCCCAAAAGTCCGAAAAAGTGCATAGGTTTTTTCCCGAATTTATTCAGGAACCAAATAGTCAGCAAATCGAGGTATCCGTTTACAAATCTGTTTAAGCCGAATTTGCTTTTTCCATATTTTCGAGGTCTGTGTTTTACCACTTTCTCGCCGATTTTTGTAAAACCTGCATCTTTTGCCAAAATAGGCATATAGCGGTGCATATCGTTGTAAACCTCAATGCTTTTTACCAACTCTTTTCTGTACGATTTCAGTCCGCAATTGAAATCGTGCAACTTTATTCCCGATAAGCATCTAGCAGTAGCATTGAATAGTTTCGAAGGCAGGTTTTTTGTTAATTTTGAGTCATATCTCACTTTTTTCCAACCCGATACCAAATCGTATCCATCTTCCTTTATCATTCTGTAAAGTTCGGGAATTTCGTCTGGACTATCTTGCAAATCGGCATCCATAGTGATAATCACATCACCTTGTGCTTTTTGAAATGCACAATGCAGAGCCGGTGACTTGCCATAATTTCGTTGAAATTTAATCGCTTTTACATGCGACGACTTTTCTTTTAAATCGGTGATAACACGCCAGGAGTTGTCGGTGCTGCCGTCATCAACAAAGATAATTTCGTAAGAGAAACTATTTTCATCCATCACTCTTTTTATCCAGGAGTGTAGTTCGGGAAGCGACTCTTCTTCATTAAACAGAGGTATTACAACTGATATATCCATATTATATATACTAGTGATAGTTATGTTTGTATTTTAAATTTGATTGTTTCGTTTGAATATTATATTTCTATTTGCCACAGGAACTAAAATTAGCGAAAGCAGCAATCCAATAAAAACATTCGACAAAATTACATTATTAATAATATAACTTGCAGGAGAGGGTGGCGGTCTGTTTTCGATTGATTTTAACATGTTCTCATCAAGATTAAGAGACTTCATAGTTTCTGTTACATCTTGGTATATATTGCCAATATATTGAACATCAATCCATGTAACATGTACGAAAACTGCAACAGCCTCCCAGATTGATGCAAAAAAGAAAAGCAGAATGCCAAATTGAACACCGTGCCAATAACTTATTGTACTGTTTTCTGTTTTATCTATATATTTCGACAAAAAATAGAGAAGCAAAACAGCTGTACCAAAAGATAGTATTGTTGTAAAAAATTGAATAAACGGTGAGTTGTCTCCTGCAATTTGTATGAACTGTTTTAGTACCCAAAAAAGCCCTAAAAATAGCCCCGAACGCATGCTAAACTCAACTAATTGACTTTTATCTTCGTGCATAACTCTTAAATAATGCACAAAATTACACAAAATTTCAGACAAACAGAGTGTAACAAGGTAGATAGTTCATTTTTAGATACTTTTTTTGTGCGTATATAAACAAAAAAACAGTCTGACATAAATTAATCTGTCAGACTGCTATTTATAACAAATGTATTTATATATTAATGGTCGTGATCGTGGATAATACCCTCTTCACGTGTTTCATGAACTGTGCCATGTTTGTGTTCTGCAGGTCCGTAAATAGAGTATAGCTTTAAAGGTACATCACTACTGTTTTTTAGATTGTGCCATTTTCCAGCCGGAATAAATACCGCAAAATCTTCTTTAATATTTTGTACAAAATCCAGATTATCCTCTGTATCACCTATATAGACAACGCCTTCGCCCGATTCTACTCTGATAAATTGGTCAATATGTGTATGAAGTTCCAGCCCTATATCTTCGCCCGGTTGCAAAACCATCAGTGTCATTTGCAAATTAGCACCTGTCCAAAATGCTGTTCTGAAATTCTCATTACGGTCTGTAACATCCTCAATATCAAAAACAATTGGCTCTGCACCGTAATCTTTAATTTCTATCTGTTCCGCTGTAGTTTCTGTTTCAACTTGCTCTGCTGTAGTTTCTGTTGCTTTTTGAGTACAAGCAGCCAATAAAACAGCTATTAAACTAAGTAATAAAATCTTTTTATTCATAATTGTCTGTTTATAATTGATAATAATTTTGTGTTTATAATAGATAGAACAAAAAAGTAGTATTAATGTTTAAATGTGATGTTAATGTAGTGTGTATCTGGCGTTTATGTGTCGCAACTACGATATAAATCTGTTCAGAACAAGCAATAAAAAACCTGCCTTTGATTATAAATCAAAAGCAGATTCTCCGATATATTTATATTTGTATTATAACAACGATTCCGGATCTAGATTTTCGTGCTCTATATCTAAAAAGTATTTGTAAGTACCTACTTTTAGTTCTGAACAAGCATCGTAATCGCAAACAATTATGCTTTTGGGATGCATCTGAAGTGCACTTACTGTCCACATATGTGTTATAGGACCTTCTACTGCATGGTAAAGCGCACGAGCTTTATGATGTCCGTTTACAAGTATCAATACCTCTTTTGCATCAAGTATAGTAGCTACACCAACTGTAAGTGCAGTTTTGGGAACCTGATTTACATCATTGTCAAAGAAACGAGAGTTTGCAACAATGGTTTCGGTAGTAAGAGTTTTAATTCTTGTTCTTGAAGATAGCGAAGAGCCCGGCTCATTAAAAGCAATATGTCCGTCGGGTCCGATACCTCCTAAAAACAGGTCAATACCACCAACTTCAACAATGCGTTGCTCATATCTTTCACATTCAGCCTCAATATCTTCTGCCATGCCGTTAGGAATATTCACATTCTCTTTCTTTATATCGACATGATTGAAGAAGTTATTCCACATAAATGAGTGATAGCTTTGTGGATGATCTGCAGCTAAACCTATATATTCGTCCATATTGAAGGTGATAACATTTTCAAACGAAACAACACCTTCTTTGTGAAGTTTAATCAACTCTTTATAGGTTGCAAGTGGCGATGAGCCTGTGGGCAATCCCAATTTGTATGGATTGTCAGCTGTAGGATTGGCTTCTATAATTTTTGAAGCAATATAGTTGGCAGCCCATTGTGCCATACGTTCTGAATCTTGTTGTATGATTAATCGCATAAATTCTTTTTTTTAATTGTTTATAACCTATACAAATTTAAGCAATTATCATTAATCTGCAAAATACAGCCAGATAAATCTTTTCTTTTTTGACTGGAATCTATAATACTTAAGGTGTAGCAAACAAAAGTGCACAAAAAAAGCTGCCTAATAATGTTTAGACAGCCTTTTGCTCTTCCTCTTGGACTTGAACCAAGGACCCCCTGATTAACAGTCAGGTGCT
>CAYFUW010000116.1:0-4568 GCA_964346495.1 uncultured Dysgonomonadaceae bacterium | reverse complement strand
ATTTTAATACACTATTTTGCGTTAAATTACGTTTTGTAATTAGTAATTAGTAATTTGTTCAAGTACTGCTATGAAAAGAATTAAATATATACTCTTAATAACACTGTTGTTTTCTCTATTTTCTTGCGTAAAAGAGGAAGAGATATATACAATACCTTATGCTCCTGTTAATTTTAAGATAAATGTCAATGGTTTAGATTCCGATTTGACACACTTTTCATATAAAACCTTTACCGAAGGCAGAACAATTGGAGAATATACGGGTTTTTCCGGGTTGCTGATATTTAGGGATAGCGACGGTGATATTTTTGCCTTCGACCTTTGTTGCCCGCACGAACGCTCGAAAGATGTTCGGATTGTTCCGTCGGATAATGGCGAGGCTACTTGCCCTGTTTGTAAAAGAAAATATATATTTTGGACGGGTACCGGACATTGTGATCAGGGATGTTCTCCCCTGCAAAAATATGCTGTATATGGAAGCACAATACAAGGTGTGTATCATATAAGAAACAGATAGTGATATTTGTTTGTTGGAAATTATCTAATCGTCAAACTATCAATCAATAACGATTTTTATATTTTATTCCGATGAATAGTGCGGGATAATATAATCGAAAATTAGAAACGTGCTGATTTTTAATTTGAATTGTGCAATAACGCACACGCAAAGATAGTCAAAAGGTGGATATATTCCACCTTTTTTGTTTAGTTTAATTAGCGGATAAATTATCCTCCTTGTTGTCAAAACTCGCATATTTTTCCACTTGCGGCACTTCACGTTTAAAACCATTTTCAAGGCTATTTAAACACCGTTTAAGTGTTCTTTCCATCGCCGGCAAAATATCATCATCGTAAAAGTCTCTCGGACGTTTTGAATAGTCGATTTTTATAATTTCCTGTTCGCAAATTGCGCCGGTATCTATACCCACGTCCGCCCAGAACCATGTGGCGGCGGTTATGGGCTCTTTGCGACGATACGCCCATTTAATTGATGCCGCTCCACGTCCGTATGGTAGCGGTGACGGGTGGAAAATAAGTGTACCCAACCACGGCTCGTTAAGTTGCTCAACACTTAGCTTTTCCGTTAAAAGTGGAGCAATAGCCAAGTCAGGTACTCCGTCAAATTCTGTTTTATGGGCGAGCGACCTAACAAGTCGCTCCGTTCTTTTATATGCTTCGGTTTCTTTATTTCCTAATATCTTTATTTTCATGTTTATTATCTCCTATATATTTGAAAGCTTGCACGGCTCGAAAATGCCCGCCGTAACCGGTAGCCGCGTTTGTAGCCTTACCCGTGCGCCGCATCGATTCTGCGGAACGTTTTTTATTGTCTCCATAAAGCCGCGCCCCTGTTTGCACCCACTTTTTTGAGTGCCTTAATGCTCCACATAGCTGCGGATGCGATGTGTGAAAGAAGGTCGGGTATTTATGCCCACATCGCCCTTTTCCTTCCAGGTGTAACTGGCAAATAGCATTAAGGAACTTTGTCCCAACACCCGCGCCCTGCCACTCAGGCATTACCACTAATCGAGTTGCGCGATAAGCCTTAGCAGTAAACAAAGGCGATACAGCCAAATGGCAAACAGGCTCGTTATCTATCACGCCGATAAAGTACATTCCAGCAACCGGCAACGGCAAATCTAAATAATAATGCTCTTTAAAATGTCGGAATACACTTCCTGAGACTTGATATATTTTAAGTTCGAGCTGTGGACGTTGCCGAAGGCAGTCCCGCGAAAAGCGAGCCTCCACGGTATCATATATCCAATCGGGCTGTAACCATTCAATTATATCGTAATGGCAGGATAACAATACGATTTGCCCGCTACCTCTACGCCATGCCTTCGCGAAAGCACCTGCACCGATTTTGGCTATTTGTCGGTCAACTACCGAAGTAAACTCATCAACCACAACCTTATCCGGTCGCTCAACAACCAATCGTGCCAGACCTGCACGAAATTTCTCGCCGTTCGATAAAACATTAAACGGACGCAACCAGGCAGGAACATCACCAAGCCCAACCGCCGATAGCGCGCTTGTAACGGCGTTTAAGTTACCGTCTGGGGCAATGCAGCCAACAATAGGTTTATCGCTGTCCCAGCCTGCGTAAAGGTCATGTATGCCGGTGTTAAATATTTTATTGCCTATTGACGTTTTACCCGTCCCGCTTGCGCCGACGATCAGACCGATTTGCCAATCATCATTTTCTATCGGTAAATCGGCTATATGGTGCCACTCGTGCGCACGTTCCGGGTTAAACAATGATTTTACTTTATTCGCGCGAAAACTGTCAAAATTCGTACACTTGTGATTAATTTCTACTATCATACACTTACTATTTTTAAATCTTTAAAACCTAATTTTTTGAGTTTTTCAAATGCCCCTTTTTGCTCGTCCTCGCTACTGCACTTCACTATGACGGCATGTTGTTCTTTGTACGTAAATTTGCTCATAATTGTAAAAATATTTATATCTTTGTGGTGCTACCACATTTTATTATTTACATAAAAAAGGTGCATACACACCGGTTAAGGATATTTAGTCCTCGTCTCGGGTGTGTATGCACCTTATATGTTTGTAGCGTGTGTGGTAGCCGCTACGAATTGGCGGGGGCTTTTTTATTGCCCCCTTATCCTATTCACACAACATTCCTATAATCACGTCGCCAACACTTCCGGGAAGATCGGGATTGGCAGCAACTAAATCAATAGCCTGTTCCTGTGTTAGAATTTTTGTGTTCAATTCGATTTCTTCCGACATGTAGTCCAGTAAAATGGGCTTAAAATTTTTGTCCCATTCCGCTATGTCACCTCCCTCTTGCCAGTCTTTTGGCTTCGTTTGTTCACTAATTTCTTGTCGCATTTGTTCAAACTCTTCATAAAGCTTGCGAAGCTTCAATCGCAACTTGATGTAGCATGTTAATACCTCACGCTCTAAGCCTGCGCTCTTGATGTCTCTTACTGCAGTATATAGAGCAACTGCATCTGCTCTTGTCATTTTATTTTTCATCCTTGTATGTTGTTATTAATTTATACTCTTGACACACCCCCTCCTGAGTTAATTGTAAATCTCACAGTTCCATTTTGCACAAAAACAATACCGCCCGCACGACTATCATAATACATTGACCAACCACTACTTCCAAAATAATACGCATTATTGACCGTCAACGTGTTTTCAAATAAGACACTCCCATTAACTACTAATTGATGCGCTGGCAAGTGATCTCCGTATCGACCAATTCTAACCTTCATATCCGAGTCTGGTAAGGTCTATACCCGTTAAAAATTTTCTTGCCATAGTTATTTATTTTTAGTTTAATGTTGCTATTCCGGTAAATTCTCCCGAAAATCTAATTATAATAGAGCGGTTATCCACGTGTTCCACTTCGCCTTCAACCTCTGTCCCGGCACTATCAATTACAGTAACTGACGGTTTTTTATCTAAATAATGATAAATTACCCAAGTATCTGAAGGTACTCGCTGTTCATGTACATAGTTCTTATCGCCTGTATTGTTCAGATTAAAAGGCTCCGGGTTTTCAAAACCGCCGTCATTTTCCCACGTCAACACGCCCTGTTCGGAAACGCTCGGTATAAAAACAGCACCTTTTACAGCCTCAGCAACAACAGATTCTATTTCGGTACCCAAAGCCTCCTCATCAGATATTTGGCACGAATGAGCAACTAATTCAAATGCATTGCAAAAGTCTGTTGTGTAAGTTCTAAAACCGCCGTCAATGGTATCATCCGCACGTTGCCAGGTCGCGAACACACCATATTTGCCCTTGTGCTTTTGTTCACGCGCGAGAAAATCAACAGACAAAACATTGTTCTCAACTCTGAACGTTTTGTCCTCGATGCGTTCATACATCAAATCATACGTTTCATGGCGAACGAAAACACGGAGGTTATCCACGTTACTCAAGTCCTCCGGCACACCGTCTTTTCGCACCAATACCCACGTTAATAGGATGTCGTTATTTATTCGCTTTTTACCCATAATATAGCCTGTATTTTTAAGAAACTAAACCCTACCGTCACCGTTCGTTATACCGGATTGTGTTACCGTTGCACACACCGTGCCGTTGAATTTGAATACAAGAGATGAGCCGTCTGATTCAAGTGTGTAACCATTATTGAAATCAACCTTTGAGGTTTTTATAGTACCGTTCAGGCTCCTGGAACCGTCAAACGTATTTCCCCATAGTTGCACCGGTATCTTTAGTCTCGATGCGGTAACCGCATTAAAGGTTTCGGGATCAAGATTGCCGGCATGCCAAACCTCCTTATAAACATCTCCATCTATACCGGTACCGACCTTTATTTTGATATTCTTATCAAAACGCCAGTCATAACTTGTCGATTTGAAATAAAAGTGCGGATCGTTACTTACGCAGGGAGCTCCTATTTTAGTTTCTCCGCCTGTAAGGTCAACCCAATGCAGCATTCCCTGCATCTTGCTGCCCGCTCCACCCTCGAGTGGTAAATATCCGGTCAAATTAATATTCAAATCACTATTGACCGACTAAATTCAAAATTAGCCGATATGTTTTGTTAATTATTTGA
>CAYFUW010000115.1:0-4696 GCA_964346495.1 uncultured Dysgonomonadaceae bacterium | reverse complement strand
CGTGGTAATTGAAATACAAAGATTAAAACAATAATAATAAATTATTATTTTTTATAACAACCTTAGTATCAGCAACAATAAAACACAACAATACCTTATTACCTTATTTATTTAGGAATAGAAACACTATTCCTATCGAAAATATTTTAAATTTTGGCAAAGCCTATCCCTTGATTATCAGCCAAATCCACGCCCTAAAGGGCAGTGTAATTAATATAGTAAAAACGTAGCGAGCTTAGCGAACTTAGCGAGAAACATTATCCTTTTTCATCGCAAACCACACAAAACAGTCTTTTGTCTTTGCTCTTTACTCTAAAAAAACTCCCAATTTTAACATTGCAAAAGTACAAACATTGAACAAAAGAACAAATATTAGATTGTTAAAATGCTAAAGGATAATTTATTTGTACTATTTTTGTATAAAACATCGAAACATGGCTAAAACGAAAGTTTGTGTAATAATAAATCCAATATCGGGAACCGAATCCAAAAAGAATATTCCAGAAGAAGTTGCCGCTGCATTCGACCAAAAAGAGTTTGATGTAGTTTTTCGTATTACAGGCTATCCAAACCACGCAACCGAAATTGCAAAAGATGCTCTTGACAACGGCTTCAAGCATATTCTCACAGCCGGTGGCGACGGTACCATTAACGAAGTAGCTAAAGTTTTGGTAAATACAGATGCAATATTGGGCATTATCCCGTTCGGCTCCGGAAACGGTTTGGCTCGCGACTTAAACATACCTTTAGATTCGGAAAAAGCCATTCAAATTATATTACAAGGCAACACACGAATAATAGACTACGGCTCAGCAAACGGAAATATTTTCTTTTGCACATGTGGTGTCGGTTTCGATGCGTTTATCAGCGATAAATTTGCTGACGAAAAGAAACGAGGACCTTTGGGATATGTTCGAAATATTGTGGAAGGTGTCATCGAGTTTAAACCGGAAGATTATGAACTGATTTACGATGGTGGAGTTATAAAAGAACGTGCGTTAATAGTTAACTGTGCCAACGCATCGCAATATGGCAACGAAGCTTATATTGCTCCGGGTGCAGATATGGAAGACGGCAAAATGAATGTTTCTATTCTTAAACCACTGAATCCTAACGAAGTACTTAATACTACTTTCCAACTATTTACGAAAAACATCGATAAAAACAGCAAAATGACAACCTTTCTAACAAAGAAAATAACCATCAACAGAAGTAGAGAAGGTGTTATGCACGTGGATGGCGAACCTGTAGAAACGGGCAAAACAATCGATGTTAAAATTTATCCAAAGGGATTAAGAGTGTTTGCTCCAATCAAAATAGAAGATAAAAAAGAGAGAGAGAATATATTTAATGCTATAACACGTTGGATTAACGTATAATTACATAATAAACAATGAAATACAAAATTATTATTGCCATTTTAACAGTATTGGCTACAAACGCTCTGTTTTCACAAAATCAAGAAAACAGATATACGGAAATTACAAATCCGTATCTTACTCACATCAATAAACTTCCGGCAAAAGCCACTTTTTACTCATATAAAAGTATTGATGAAGCCATTAATGCAAAATATAGTTCAAAAGGTAGCGAAGTGATTTCGTTAAACGGCATCTGGAAATTTTCTTATACCGAAAATTTCAGTAATCGACCGATGAACGGTTTTTATGAAGCAACATTCAACGACTCCGATTGGGACGAGATAACAGTTCCGGGTAACTGGGAAGTTCAAGGATTCGGAACACCGATATATGTTAACGCCACATACGAATTTACATCTCGTGGTCATGCGCCATATTGGGACAGACCAAATCCGCCATTAGTTCCCGAAGAGTTCAATCCCACAGGCACTTATCGAAAAGAGTTTACAATTCCTTCCGATTGGAACGGAAAAAAGATTATTTTTTGCTCCGAAGGCACCAAAGGTGCGGCGTATTACTATCTGAACGGTCATTTTATCGGGATGAGTAAAGACAGCAAACTCCCTACCCGATTCGACATTACAGAATATGCCAAACCCGGCAAAAATATTTTAGCGATACAAATTCACCGCTGGTGCGATGGTACATATCTTGAGTGTCAAGATTTTTGGCGAATTTCGGGATTGGAAAGAGACGTTTATATCTATTCTCTACCCGAAGTACATATCGCCGATATTTTTGCAAAAACGCCACTCGACAGCTCTTACAAAAACGGACTTTTTGAGCTAAATGTTGATGCAGATTATCCCGAAAAATCTAAAGAGAAATATCAGATTGGATATTATCTGTACGACTCTTTCGGCAATATTGTCAGCAAAGAGATAAAGCCGTTAAATAACAACAAATCAGTTACTTTTGAAAAGGAAATCGAAAATGTAGCTACATGGACAGCCGAAACTCCCAACTTATACACCCTGGCGATAGAGCTTAAAAACAGAAAGGGAAAAACAGTAGATGCAACTTCCATAAAAATAGGATTTAGAACGGTTGAAGTAAAGAACAAACAGTTTTTAATTAACGGACAACCTGTTCTGATAAAAGGCGTAAATATTCACGAACACGACGAATTTACAGGACACTACGTAACCGAAGAGTTGATGCGAAAAGATTTCGAACTTTTCAGAAAATACAATATCAACACGGCACGAACAAGCCACTATCCGCAACCGGAACTGTTCTATAGATTAGCCGATGAATACGGAATTTACGTAATTGACGAAGCCAATATAGAGAGTCACGGCATGGGCGAAGATTTAAGCGTGGGTGGCACTTTGGCAAACGATCCATCTTTCTTGGACAGCCACATGCTCCGCACTATCGGAATGGTTGAACGCGATAAAAATCACGCTTGCGTTATTACCTGGTCGCTTGGAAATGAAGCGGGTAACGGTTACAACTTTTACAACACCTACAATTGGCTAAAAGAGCGAGACAGTTCGCGACCTACTCAATACTCAAATGCTCGTCTGCAATGGAATACCGACATATTTTGCCCGATGTATCACAAACCCGAACAGATAGAGAAATATGCCAACGATGCAAAATATAACAGACCACTTATTCTGTGTGAATATGCTCACGCCATGGGAAATAGTGTTGGCAATTTAGTTGATTATTGGGATGTTATACGTCAATATCCTATTTTGCAAGGCGGTTGCATCTGGGATTGGGTCGATCAGGGATTGGCACAAACCGATAAAAACGGACAAAAATATTGGGCTTATGGTGCCGATTTCGGCGAAAACGGAACGCCTTCCGCAGGTAATTTCTGTATTAACGGGTTGATATTTGCCGACAGAACGGTAAAACCACAAACCGAAGAAGTTAGAAAAGTTTATCAGAATATCCATTTTAAAAACTTCGATTGGGAAAATGGGAAGTTCGATATTTTTAATGAGAATTTCTTTATCGATGTAAGTCAATACGATTTCACATACACGATAAAATCGGATGGAAAAGAGATTGCATCGGGTGTTTTAGATGTGAATATCGCTCCGCAAGAGACAAAGGCTTTTCAAATTCCTGACTTTAAAATTGATAACGATAATTACTCTATTTTGAGTGTGGTTTTTGAAGCTAAACAACGAGAAGCCGACAGACTTATTCCTGCCGGATGGATTGTTGCAAGAGAACAGTTTACAAAAAACAATTTATCGACAAAGATCTATCTCACATCCAAAAAGCCATCTGTAAAAGAAGATGGTGACAAGATAGAAGTTTCGGGGCAGAAATTCTCAATCGTTTTCGATAAAAATTCGGGAATTATGACATCTTACGTGGTAAACAACACGGAATATGTGAACGATAACTTCGGATTTCGTCCATTTTTCTGGCGCGCACCAATCGATAACGATTACGGTGCACGACTTCCCGAACGCCTGAAAGAGTGGAAAAATGTAAGCTATCAAGAGTTGAAAGCGACCAAAATCACTATTGATAATTCGGATTTGGCAAAAATTACCGTTCATTACGAATATCCAAATGTAAATACCACTTGGGACATAGAATACACGATTGACAAAAACGGAACGGTTCATATCGAGAACACTGTTTTGGCATCCGAATCCGACACAAAACTAATTCCTCGTTTGGGATTGCGTATGCAACTGCCATCGAATATTACTCAGGCAGAATATCTTGGTCGCGGACCTTGGGAAAATTATCAGGACAGAAAAACGAGCACTTTTATTGACATATACTCATCGCCAATCAGCGAAATGGTGACTAAATATGTACTTCCGCAAGAGAACGGACACCACACCGACACTCGCTGGCTGGCTCTCTCGCAAGAGAATGGCGAAGGATTATTGTTTGTTGCCGATAGTCTGTTTCAGTTTAATGTTTCAAACTATCTGTTGGAAACCATAACAAACGGCGAATCGTTGCGTAACGATGACCCTGTGAGTGATTCGCCACGAAATAAGCACATTAACGATTATATCGCATCGGATATTGTCGATCTGTTTATCGATTACGAAATGATGGGTGTTGGCGGAAATAACAGTTGGGGCGAACTACCATTGGACAAATATCTAATCAAACCCGATTCTAAACCAAAAAAATGGGGATTTACGATTGTTCCAATGGCTATTGGCTTTCCCGCTATGGCGGGATTTTCGCTTTGCTACAATTAGCCTTTGGCAAATGAGTACATCTAAAAAAGTCTTTGTCTCGTCCTAAAAAAAGTTTACACATTTTGTCATACTTTTTCTTTT
>CAYFUW010000114.1:0-4758 GCA_964346495.1 uncultured Dysgonomonadaceae bacterium | reverse complement strand
ATAAGATTAACCTAAGCCAAATATCATTTATTCAAAGTAAAGTAAGTTTTTTTCCATGAGAATCACAAAAAGGGCTACCTCGAGAGGAGGCAGCCCTTTTTTAATGAACAAGAGATACGATGAGTAATTGGGTGCGAGGGAGACGATGGCTATGCCTTCGTTAAATTAATTGAGTTACGAGTTACGAGTTCAGAGTTTTGAGTTGCGGAGTGTGTATGACTTAGTGACTTGGAGAGAGGGAGAAAGGGAGAAAGGGAGAGAGGGAGAGAGGGAGAATTGACGCCGTGAAAAGAGATAGTTCTTAGCGTACTTTGCGAAAAAACTTTGCGTGCTTTGCGTGAAACATGACCTTAGCCGGAGGGATTTGTAATCCCGACAGACACAAAATTCTACACTAAATACCCTTAACTAAAGTACTGCCTTTCAGGCAGATGCTTTCGCTACGATGCCTATCCCGCAGGTCGCTGACCTACAGTTATGGAAATCACACCTTTCAGGTGTTTTGGTCGTATAAATGAAACGCGAATCGATTTACCCGAAGGGTAATATTTTCATAACCGTATGCAAACGAGGAACGAGTGCAGCTTACGGTAATATAAGCCCACACATTAACCTGCCTGAAAGGCAGTACTAAAAATAGACGCCATAATATAACGTATATTCTACTGTAGGGACACGATGCCTTTGGCTTCGTGATAAATTTTAACGAAGGCACAGCCATCGTCTCCTCGAAGCGAAGCGAAGATCCCGATGAGCGAAGCGACTTCAGGACACATTCCCGCTTTCGCGAGAATGACGGAGAGCGAACAGATTTCTCACTACGTTCGAAATGACAAAAGACACCAATCATAAAAAAACCTAACAGGTTTCAAAAGCCTGTTAGGTCTAAATATCTTGTGTCTAACGTCTTACGTCTAAAAATCAATACGAGTGTCCGTCCTCTTTCAAATCTTCCAAACTAAGTTTCTTTCTCTCCAATGCACGCCAAGCATAGAAAATATAACCCAATACAAACGGTACTAAAAGAGATACTATCGACATCACAAATAAAGTGTAATAACTTGATGACGCATTTCTTATTGTAAGTGAACTTTGCAAATCGACATAAGATGGATAAAATGCAGTATTGTTATATCCTGCAACCAAAAGTAACATTGTAACGGTCAGCACAGTACCAACACCTGCAAACCAAATACCTTTTTCGAATTTAGGATTTAATATAGTAGCAAAAACACCATATAGTACAAGCAGAACTCCAATCAGGAAGATTACCAATACTACAGGCATTGCCAAAAAGTTGTTCAAATACTTCATACTCTCCATACTAACCACTTTAGTTGTCGGATCTACTGCATAACCGTTGGAAACGAGTGTCCAGATTAGAAAAGCTAAGAAGAAAACAACAAACGGAACACCATTATATAGCGTGTGTTTGCGTGCACGTTGTACCAACACATCGTGGTCGAGTCTGTTCACGAAATATAGCGATGCCAATGTACGAGCCAAAAACAGCACAGCCAAGCCCAAACACCAGTTTCTAAAGTTGGAAAGAGCTTCCAAGCCGTGAAGAGGATTTTGCCATTGACTTATAATAAATCCGGTTGTACCCAATCCGGCAATATTACCTTTATTCATAGTAAACTCCGAACCGGTAAAGAAAGTGGCAACTGCTACTCCCAACACAAAAGTTGCAACCAAACCATTAATAAGCAGAAAAGCACGATATGTATTGGCACCAAACACGTTGCCCGGTTTCGAATGGAACTCGTAAGATACTGCCTGTAGTACAAAAGGGAACAACAAAAGCATCCAAACCCAGTAAGCTCCGCCAAAGCTGGTTGAGTAGAATAGCGGGAACGATGCAAAAAATGCTCCTCCAAACGTTACCAATGTGGTAAATGTATATTCCCATTTACGTCCAAGCGCGTTCACAACAAGTCTTTTTTCATCTTCGGTTTTACTTAAAGTGAAAATCATAGATTGTCCGCCCTGTACAAAAAGCAGGAATACCAACAATCCGCCCAAAAGCGATATAATAAACCACCAATAATTCTGTAGAAATTCGTATGTAAACATATTATTTTCGTTTTTAAATATTAGACTTAAATCAATTAGCAAACTCCGCAGATTTTTCAATATCTTTCGGACCTTTTTTAATCGCTTTTACCATAATAGCCACTTCAGCTACAAGTAAAGCAGTAAACATAAGTGCAAAAATCACGAAAGTAGCGATAATATTACCTGCCTCAACGTGCGATGTTGCCACTTCCAAAGGTAGCACATCCTGTATAGTCCACGGTTGACGTCCCAACTCCGCAACAAGCCATCCCATTTGTCCTGCTATATAAGATAGCGGAATACTCCATAGTGCAACATACAGAAACCAAGCCGTTTTGTGTATCTGTTTTCTGTAAATAAAGAAGAGTGCCAACGCGAAAAACATAATAAAATACATTCCGATTATAACCATTATGCGGAAACTGTAGAATGAAAGAGGTATATTGGGAATTAAATCTTCGGCACTGTTTAAATATCCATATCCGAAATGAGCATAATTCTCGCGCAATAACTGTTCGTGAATAGCAGCATCTGCATCCCTACCCTCTTGTTTTGCAACTTGGTAATCGGCAAGCGCCTGTATTGCTATCTTACCTCGAGCCTGTCTCTCTTGAAACGGAAGGGCTGTTGTGCCGTCGGGTAAAGTATAGCCACCGTTAATAACATCATTAATACCCGGGACAAAAGCATTTAGGTTATTATAGCCCAAAAGTGAGAGCATCTTTGGCAACTCTATTTTGAATATAAACGGATCGGTATTGTCTTGATATGACTTTTTTGCAGGATTAAGCATGCCCACAGCAATAAGTCCGGCACCTGCTTTTCCTTCATAGATACCTTCCATTGCTGCAAGTTTCATTGGTTGTTTTTGTGCTACTTGATAGGCAGAACCGTGTCCTGTAGCAAGAAGCAATAGAAAAGAGACCAAACCGAAAATAGTTCCCATTTTTATACTTTTAAGGGCAATATCGGTATGTCTTTTTTTCAGCAGATACCAAGCCGAAACTCCAACAACAAACGATGCAGCAATTCCCCATCCCGACATTACGGCATGATAAAACTTGTTTACTGCAACAGGAGAGAATGCAACAGCCCAGAAATCGACCATTTCGTTGCGAACTGTATCAGGGTTAAACTCCATACCTGTCGGAAACTGCATCCATGCATTAGCAACTAAAATCCAGAATGCCGAGAGCGTGGCTCCCAGCGTAGTTAACCAAGTTGACGCTAAGTGGGCTTTTTTGCCAACTCTATTCCATCCGAAAAACATGATGGAGATAAAAGTTGCTTCCAAAAAGAAAGCCACGATGCCCTCAACGGCAAGTGGCGCACCAAATATGTCGCCTACAAACCAACTGTAGTTCGACCAGTTTGTTCCGAATTGGAACTCCATAATAATACCGGTTGCAACACCAATGGCAAAATTGATTCCGAAAATCTTTTGCCAAAACTTCGCGGTTTGTTTCCACGATTCTGAACCGGTTTTCACATACATGGTTTCCATTATCGACATAATGACACCTAAACCAAGCGTTAGGGGTACAAAAATCCAATGGTAACCAGCCGTAAGCGCAAACTGAGCTCTTGCCCAATCCACGGCAGAAAGTGCTAATAAATCCATAAGTTAAATTTGCTGTTATTAAAATGTTATATAAAAAAGTTTATTATATTAAGCTGTTTCAAAAGAGTTACGATTGACTGTTTTTTATAATTGCCTAAAGGCTATTCTGCGAATTCTGAACGAAGAGAAATCTATTTCTTCGGCTATAATAAATCAGAACTCAGAACTCAAAACTATCTCATTATGCTTGTCCAATTCCGCCAATAGGAGGCAGAAAACCCGGATTTTCGTTGCTTACACGAATCTGTCCGTTTACACTCTCAAATTTATTGATATTCTCTTGCAATGCAATTAGCAGTCGTTTGGCATGTTCAGGAGTTAGTATCACGCGAGATTTTACTTTAGCCTTTGGAGATCCGGGAACAACCCTCACAAAATCAACAACAAACTCCGATGCTGAGTGTGCTATAATCGTAAGATTGGAATATGTGCCTTGAGCAATTTCGTCTGAAAGTTCTATTTGAATTTGATTTTTCTTATTATTTTCCATTGCTGTTTTTTTAAATAGTTATTAAACATATTAACAAAGTAATACAATTTTTCTCTTACGACAAAGAAAGGAGCAAAAAAAATAGCACCTAGGGGAGTATTTAGTCAGATTTTCAAATTTTATTGTGTGTATAAAACAGTAGAGACGGAGCCTTGACGAGTAGGGATTTTCGCCCTAATCCAAGATGCTCCGTCTCTACAAAATATTACAATAACTTTTGTTTCTTGACTTAATTCAATAAATCTATCAGTTTTTGAACAGATTCTTTTGCATCGCCCAACAACAGATGAACACCAGTCTCTTTTTCGTAAAGTGGATTATCAACTCCGGCGTAACCGGGATTAAGGTCGAAGTTACAGATAAATACCTCTTTCGCTTTATCAACGTTCAATACAGGCATTCCGTAAATCGGAGTATCAACTGCATCGCGTGCCGCAGGGTTTAATACGTCGTTTGCACCGATAACGATAACTGCATCGGTATCTTTAAAGTCGTCGTTGATAGCCTCCATTTCGTAAAGTTGGTCGTAAGAAACATCTGCCTCCGCCAACAATACATTCATGTGACCCGGCATACGTCCTGCAACAGG
>CAYFUW010000113.1:0-4793 GCA_964346495.1 uncultured Dysgonomonadaceae bacterium | reverse complement strand
ATTAAAAATATTGGTTTTGAAAAGTGCTTACTTTGTAACGAAGAACATAATAGTCCGATTATAATACCACTATATTTAATGATTGAAAATTCTGGCTTCAAAAAAGAAATTGCAAATAGGATTCAAGAGAAACTCAGAGAAAGTTTCTCATTTGACCTGTTTTATGAAGCTACTATCTTTGAATTAATACCATTTGATAAAGCTATGCTTAATAAAGCTGTTGGTATGTTATTAACTACGAGTAAAAATATATCTATAAAAAATCCTTTTTCATATGTAAATGATAAAAGATTTAATAATCTAAATTCGCTATTGAATTTATGTTACAAGTTTGATGTTGACACAACAACAGAACAATTTAAACCTTTTAAAGTTCTCAGCCCCTATTACAGGTGGTTGATTGATATGGATAATTTTAACTATGATGATTTTGATGCTGAATGGATTGGAAAATATGTTACTAGGTATTATTATAGGAAAATTTATAATAATAAACATGTAAAATCAGAATTGGATAAGATTATTAAAAATAACTATGATTCTAGTTTAGAGCGGGATTATTTGAATATCTATATAAGAAAAAATTGGGATGTAGAAGATTAATATAAGAATAGAATTGAACAAATTTGATTATAATTAATTGTGAAAGCATTTATTGATTATTAAATATCAAATTAGCAACAGCCATAAACAGAGAAAAGCAATGAGAAAAATAAAACTTTCCACTCAAAACTAATATCCTATGGATTACAGAGATAAAATATTTATGTCGGTAGCTGAAAATCTGAGCTTTTCAAAGGCGGCAGATCAGTTTAATATCAGTCAGCCTGCAGTTTCGAGACACATCAAAGAGTTAGAAGAATATTATAAAACCAATCTATTTGATAGAAAAGGCAATAAAGTTTATCTAACTGAGGTTGGCAAAAAAGTCTATAACGCATACAAAGACATTGCCCAACTCTACCGCAATCTCGATTTTGAAATCGGGCAGTTGCACGACAGCGTTTCGGGTGAATTTATTATCGGGGCAAGTTCTACAATTTCGCAATACGTTATTCCACAGGTCATTGCATCATTTCATAAGCGCTATCCTAAAATCAAAATCTATCTGATAAACGGCAACTCGTTCGAGATGGAAAAGTTGCTTTTAGAAAACAAAGTTGATATAGCTTTAGTAGAAAATTACTCATCACAGTCGGGTATTCGCTATAAAGACTTTATGGACGATGAGCTAATTGTAGTAACAAGTAAAGATAGTGTTTATGCCAAGCGCGAAAACATCTCGAAAGATGATTTGCTACAAATTCCGATTGTACTGCGTGAGCAAGGTTCAGGCACACTGGAAGTGATAAAAGAGATGTTAGCACGACATAAAATAAACTTTGAAGATTTAAACACACTTATCCATCTAGGCAGTACAGAAGCAATTAAAAGCTTTTTACAAGATTTTGACGGATTGGCTATTGTTTCCGAAAAAGCTGTCCGTAACGAACTATATATGAAAACGCTAATAAGGCTCAACGTTGTCGGATTCTCAATTTCCAGAAAATTTCGTATTGCATACAGACAAGGACACAAAAGCCGACAAATAGAACTGTTCGAAAACTTCCTCCTTCAGTATAACTTGTAGTTATCCTTAATAATAAAACTATATTTGCGCCCGTTATTCAAAAAGTGTACTTTTGCAGGATAAATTAAAAACAAATGTATGAAAAGTAATAATTCGACCAGTTTTATAGAGACCATAAGAAATAGCCAATGGCTCTATTCCATCGTTATTGCACTTTGCTTTATGCCATTTATATCACCCGCCATAGCACTATTAATCGGCTTGGTATTTTCCTTTATAGGCATAAAGCACAATAGTCTGCATAAATACACATCAAAAACTCTGCAAGCGTCCATTGTTTTAATGGGATTCGGTATGAGTTTAAGCGATGTGATTGCATCGTCAAAAACAGGTTTTATTGAAACCATTATCTCTGTTACCATTGTAATGTTTTTAGGCATTGCACTGGGAAAACTTTTGAAAGTAGAGAAAAACACATCGCTGTTAATTGCCACAGGAACGGCAATTTGCGGTGGTAGTGCCATTGCTGCCGTTGCGCCTATTATCAATAGCAAAAACTACCAAACATCGTTTGCTCTTATTGTGGTTTTTGTATTGAACGCCATTGCACTTTTTATTTTCCCGGTTATTGGTCATAAATTGGGACTTAGCCAAGAAGAGTTCGGCAACTGGGCTGCTATAGCCATTCACGATACAAGTTCTGTAGTTGGTGCCGGAGCCATTTACGGCGAAAAAGCCCTGCAGGTTGCCACAACGGTAAAACTTATTCGTGCATTATGGATTATACCGCTTGCACTGATTATCGCTTTTGCAAACAAAGTTGAGGACAAAAAATCTATCAAATTTCCCTGGTTTATCCTGTTTTTCGTGTTTGCCATTATTTTTGCCAATATATTTCCATCAATGCAAAGCAGCTACGAGCATTTTAGCTGGCTCGGTCGTCGTGGTATGGTTGTGGCATTATTTCTTATCGGCTCAAATATTACGATTAGTGAAATCAAAAAATCGGGTCCGCGAAGCTTTATTTTAGGGGTTACATTGTGGATAATAATTTCTGTTGGTTCACTATTTTTCCTTACAAGGTAAAATTTAACAAAAACGTATCTTAGTATATAATATTTTTTACTAACTTAGAAAGTTGATGTTAAAAAAACATCAACTTTTATTGTAATAGTTTATTGGAGAAATAGTATATTTATAATTCCAAGTAACAACCATTTCAAATTAACTTTTTAAAAATCAAAGTCACTAACCCAATAAATATCAAAACATTATGAACGAAAAATTATTATCCGAAGTTGCAAAACTTCAACCCGAAATGAAAGAGTGGATGGATCACATGCACCAAAACCCTGAACTAAATATGGATACGCCAAACACAGCGAAATATATTGCCGAAAGACTAAAATCGTGGGGATACGATGTAGCGGAAGGCATTGGCGGAACAGGTTTAGTTGCATCTATGACAGTAGGTGATGGAAAAAAAGCTATCGGTATGCGTGCTGATTTTGACGCTCTTCCCATCTTGGAAGATAACGACCTATCGTACAAAAGTAATATAGAAGGCTGGTCACACCTTTGCGGACACGACGCTCACGCTACCATGTTGCTTGGTGCAGGAAAATATTTGGCAGAAACCAAAAACTTTAACGGAACTGTTCGCCTGATTTTCCAACCGGGAGAAGAAACTATGCAAGGAGCACCTGCAATGGTTGCTGACGGACTATTCGAACGCTTTCCCGTTGATGCAGTTTACGGAATGCACAATATGCCGGGCTTGCCATTAGGTAAATTCCACTTCCGCGAAGGCGAAACTATGGCTGCTGTAGATAACTGGGAAATCGAGTTGACAGGTAAAGGCTCACACGGTTCTATGCCGGAATTGAGTATCGACCCGTTAGTATGTGGCGCTTCACTTGTAATGGCATTGCAAACTATCGTTAGCCGTAACGTATCGCCATGGAAAAACTCTGTGGTAAACGTAGGTGCTTTCCAGTCGGGTATTGCAGGTAACGCTGTTCCACAAAAAGCTATCTTGAGATTAAGTATCCGTAATATGGAACCGGACCTTCGTATTATGGTTCTCGATAAAATCCGTTCTATTACTAAAGCACAAGCAGAAGCATTCAACTGTGGTTATGAAATTCGCGAAGGCGTAGCAGGAGCTGTATTGATTAATACACCTGAAAACACACAGTGGGCAGCTAACGTTGCAAAAGCAACCTTTGGTGAAGACCAGGTAGTAGAAAATATGCATCCATACATGGGTAGCGAGGACTTCGCATTTATGTTGAAAGAAAAAGTAGGAACCTACTGCATGATTGGTAACGGCGACACTTTTATGGTGCACCACCCAAAATATGTTTTCAACCAAGATATGCTTAGTAGAGCCGCTACCTATTGGGTAGCTCTGACAGAAGAATATTTGAAGTAAAAATATAGAATTATAAAATAAAAACTTGTTTAAATCTCTTAAGTCAACAAATGTCTCTACCCTACTCAACCCTAATTGCAACATTTTTTTAATAAAAAAGAAATCATTTCATTTTTTTAAAACTATTATCGTATCTTTGGATAAAAATTACATTTAAGGTTTTACTTATTATCACAAAAATGAAACTTAAAGCAATTGGAATAAGCCTATTACTATTCTCTCTGCTAGCCCTACCCTGTTTTGCACAAGAGGAACTACCACTCTTGGAAGAACAGATACCAAAGGCTATTAAAAAATATGTTGCCAAACATTTTCCAACACAACAGATTCTTGTAGTTGTGAAGGATGTTGATTTTGGAATACTCAATTATAAAAAGATTAAATATACCGTTGAACTTGAGGGATATGTAGAGTTGGAGTTCGATAAAGGAAGACGCATAAAAAAAATAGAATGCGACTCAGGCATACCCAATAGCGTGTTTAATGAAAAGGTTTTAAAATATTTATCAAAGCATTATCCCTCGAGTAAAATTACAGAATGGGAACGCAACGGAATATTACAAAGATTAATGTTAGATAGTGGAATAAAAATTGATTTTGATCGTAAAGGTAAATTCGTAAGAACTATCAAATAGATAGCACAAATAAAGGTAAAGGCATATATAAAAAAATCACGCACTCAATTATATAAGTGCGTGATTTTTTTTGTGGTTTTTATAGCAGAGATATTACATTTTCAGGTGTAATAGTCAAAAGTAATGATTTTTTATCCTAAAAAACACACTAATG
>CAYFUW010000112.1:0-4825 GCA_964346495.1 uncultured Dysgonomonadaceae bacterium | reverse complement strand
ATTTGTTTTTTATTATAACACAAAAGAATATAATTATGAAAGTGAAACTTTTATTGTTTGCATCTGTGTTTGTTTTGTTAGGTTGTAATAATCAATCCAACAAAACGAATGCACAGGATTGTGAAGTGAATTACGAAACGTATTACAACCAACGTTACGATTACGGAGTAGCTTATCCCGATTTTTTAATTCCGCAAGGCGAGTCTGAAAGCCAAGACGGACAAATGTTTGTCTCCGATAAAGGGAAAATGGTTGTTTATCGGACATTTAAAGCGATTGTGGGGGATAATCCCACTATTGAAGCGGCTTTTGAAGAAGAGTTGAAAGCTTCAGAAAATATAAAAGAGAAGCTATTGTCCGGTAATTACTATTTTATAAAGGGAGAGAAAGATAAAAACACCCTTTATAATCAGTACACGATATTGGCAAATGACGACTTTTTCGTTATCTATTTTGAATACCAAGCAGATGATGAACGGTTATTCGAGTGTATAAGTAATCATGTAAGTGAATCGTTTAATGTGGGTACTAGTGCAGATGTAGAATCGAACAAGTTTATACTCTTCCTTGGCGACTTTTTGAACGAATGTTTTTGGGATGTAAACTTTAACGCACTACTTCGTGATAATGATGAGCGACTGAGAAAATATATCGATTCGCAAATGGATATTCGTAGATATTATAATCCCGGTGCGATAGTTTACCTTTATACACGTGCCGATAATTTCGGTTTTGGAGATTTTAACGATTTTGACACCAAACTCGAATCGGGAGGAGAGTATTCTCTAAAAAAGTTGTCCAATGATACTTCTCCCTGCGAGTTGGACTTTAATCATGGAAAAGGCTATCCTGAAATATATTATTGTGAGGCAAGCAAAGTTCCTGATGAGTTGGTAGATTCCGAAACTTTTGAATTTCGTCCGGTAACACTCCCTTATTCAGATGCTACAATCATGGTGGCATATCTACCTGAATACTACAGAGGCAATGTAAATGCTCGAGCGTTTTACTTTATAGAAACACCATCGGGGTGGAAGCTGGCTTTTGTTGACGATTCGCTTTGCTCGGCATAATATGTTTTCAATAAGCAGGTAATGGTTAAGATTAATAGTATGATTTTCTTAAAATATCTGTTGCAAATTGAATTTGAAGTCAAATGTTTAATATGCAAAAAGGGTGTCGGAAAACGACACCCTTTTTGTATTGTTTGAAAAAACTTTTTCTCTAAAAATTATCTCTAATAATTGTTTGCGCTCTATCCGGTCCAACAGATACTATAGCAATTGGAATACCTAACTCTTCTTCAAGGAAAGTAATGAAATTATTGAACTCTTCAGGGAATTCATCCTCCGATTGCATAGCTGTCATATCTGTTTGCCATCCAGGTAGTTCAACGTAAATCGGCTCAATGTTTTCCGATATGTCGAATGGGAAAGTCTCAGTCTCTTTTCCATCTACTTTGTATGACACACACGCTTTTATAGTTTCAAATGTATCTAATACATCGCTTTTCATCATAATCAATTTGGTTACACCGTTAATCATTATTGTATATCTTAGTGCTACCAAGTCTACCCATCCACAACGACGCGGGCGTTTTGTTACCGAGCCGTATTCGTGACCTCTGTCACGCATAAGTTGCCCATCTTCGTCAAACAGTTCGGTTGGGAATGGACCACTTCCAACTCGTGTGCAATATGCTTTAAAGATACCGAATACATCACCTATCTTGCTAGGTGCGATTCCTAAACCGGTGCAAGCTCCCGCACAAACGGTATTCGAAGATGTGACGAAAGGATATGAACCGAAATCAATATCCAATAACGACCCTTGAGCTCCTTCGGCAAGAACTTTTCCACCATCTGCCAGATAGTCATTTATAAATTGCTCGCTATCTATTATTTGGAAGGTTTTTAGTTTCTCTACACCTGCAAACCACTCTTCTTCTAATTGTTCTAAATCATATTCTAAGTCATATCGAGACAAGATATCAAGATGATGTGCTGTTAATTGCTTATATTTCTCCTCAAAGTTGTGAAAAATATCACCTACACGAAGTCCGTTGCGACCAATCTTGTCGGTGTAGGTAGGACCAATTCCGCGTCCTGTTGTACCTATTTTCAGTTCACCCTTATCCAGCTCATTAGCTGCATCGAGCAATCTATGAGTCGGTAGAATCAGGTGTGCTTTTTTTGAAATATATAATCTGTCAGTAAGGATATGCCCCGATTCTTCTAAGTTATCTAGTTCTTGTTTGAACATTGCCGGGTCGAGCACAACTCCGTTACCAATTATATTTACCTTACCTTCTTGAAAAATACCGGAAGGTATAGATTTCAGAATATATTTTTGACCTTCAAATTCCAATGTGTGTCCGGCATTTGGACCTCCTTGAAATCGAGCAACAATGCCATAGTTGGGTGTAAGTACATCTACTATTTTTCCTTTTCCCTCATCGCCCCATTGTAGTCCTAATATTACATCAACTTTCATATTGTTAATTGATTTATCATGCCTCTTTTTCGGCATTATTATGGTTGTTATTATGATAATTACGTTTTTATTTCTTCAGAATTATTTTGTGGATTTACGTTCTAGCTTTTTTAGTTCCATTTTTTTAGCGTGGCTACATTTACTGCAAATACCATAAATGTACATGCTGTAGTAGTTTACCGTAAACCTCTTTATCTTTTTTTGTTGTGCCTGAGTAAATAGATTGCTGTTTTTAGTTTCACGAACTTCACCGCAGGAAGTGCAAATTATATGGTCATGATTCTCATTACCATACGATTTCTCATACTTCGAAACATTCCCGCCGAACTGATGTTTTATGACTAAACCACAATCGAGCAGTAACTCTATAGTATTATATAGCGTAGCTCTGCTCACTCTGAAATTCATCTCAATCATAGACTTATACAGAGAGTCCATATCGATATGACCTTTCGTATTGTAAATATAATCGAGTATAGCAAATCGTTCGGGTGTTTTTCGATGTTTACGTAAAGTAAGATACTCCGTAAATTCCTCTTTAACCTGCTTTCTCAACTTCTGATTACTATCCATAATTCTTACAAATATATTCCTTATTTATCTTTTATCCTAACTATTTTAAAACTATTTCATTCTGTTTTCTGTTAAAAGTTTGCCATTTTGTTCTATTTTATTGTCTCAGAATGATAAAAGAATGCCGGTGCTGAAATATCACTTTCGTTATGATATGAGTCCGATACGGTAACATAGTAATAATAAGCTGTTTCCATTTCGTAGTCGGAATACTCAAATTTGGGCTCTTTGAGTCCTACTGCTAACAAATTCTCTGCTTTGTTTACATCAAAATCTTCGGTCAATGAGCGATAAACATTATAAGTAACCCGTTTTTGATTTTTTCCATTTTCCCATTTCAAAGATAGTTTGCCGTTTGGAAGTTTTTCCGCAGTCAAATCTATAGGTCTTGCCGGTATGGTATCGCAAATCCAGGTTAGCGGAGGAAGTTTTGCAGGATATTTATAATACTCTTTTAATGAGTTAAGAATCCCTTTGGTGTTCGACAAAATGTTTTCTGTTCGAAAAAATGCCTGTCCGTATACATTTTTTTCTCTCGTGTAATCTATCTGATTTACTATGTCGTTTTTACTCCATCCAAGTTCAATCATCTGATACGCACCCAATCCTGGGACAACAATTCGATTGTTGGCATTTGCAACCCAATCATCCACAAAAGGATAAAAAAGTCCCTCTTTGTAATACATCATCGGGAAAATGGCATCCTGCTTACCCGTTTTCATCCATTTGCCAACATCTTGATATACAGTCTCGAATGCTGTCCAACCGCCTCCTTTCCCATTTATTGCCCGGTATCTGCCAAGTGGTGCACTACTTACCTGCACCCATGGTTTTTTGCTTTTAACCCAATCATATACTTTTGTTACAAATCTTGTAATATTGTCTCTTCTCCAATCATTAAGAAACTTCCCTTTTCCATATAAACGATGGGTGGCAGCATCCGGAAATTTACCATTATTGTCCGGATAACGAATATAATCGAAATGAATCCCGTCTATATCATAATTCGAGACAATCTCCTTTACCAAAGATAATAAGTATTCGTCTGTATTTGGATTTCCGGGGTCGAGATACCAGTCATTCTTATATTTTTTAGTTATGGAAGGTCTTTTTTTTACAACCGATTTAGCTCCAAGCGAATTTACATGTTTGTTACTTCCTAAAGGATATGTTACGAACCAGGCGTGACACTCCATCCCTCGTTTGTGAGTTTCTGCAATTGCAAAAGCCAATGGGTCGAAATTGCCTGAACCTTTAATCAGTGAAGACATAGGTTCTATATTTGATTTGTAAAGCACTTCGCCTCTTGTTCGAACTTGAAAAATTACTGTATTGAAGTTATTTTTTTGTAAATTATCTAAAATGCCAATCAGCTCCCTTTTTTGAACTTCTGCATTGGTGTCGCTTTTTGGCCAGTCCAATCCTAAATGAGTGGTAAGCCATACGGCTCTAATCTCCGTTGCAGGGGGATTTGAAGCAACGATGTTTTTACTGAAGCACAAAAAAAATATTATAAACAGTGGTAGTCTATTCATTCGTAATAGTAATTGGATTAATTATTATCTATGAAATAAAAAAGCACTCGTTGAAGATTGCTTGCTTATTATTCATAAAATCTCTATGTATTAATAATGCGTCTAAATAACCATTACAAAAATATAATAAAAAAAGTGATAGATTATTGTTTTTACCAAACTTAACAAAAAGTCAAAATGCTTTACTTCTATAAGGTTTGTTGCTTTAGTTTTATATAGTACTT
>CAYFUW010000111.1:0-4897 GCA_964346495.1 uncultured Dysgonomonadaceae bacterium | reverse complement strand
CATTTTTCGAAGAAGTTGATAGCTTCTAAATCTTTACGAATGATAGCTTCTTCTTCGTCGGTAACATTTTGGAAAGGAGTGCGGTTTATACCCAAATCAACTCCGATAAGCTTCATGATGCGCTTTCCTGCAACAATATTTCCGCGATATTTTGCAATCACATTAATCACATCTTGTGCATAATTTTGCAACTCTACCGCTTTCTCGATATTACCTTTGTTGTATTCATTAATAATACCTACCAACACATTCCCGATATAATTCCCTGTTCCGCTGATTCCACCTTGTGCTCCGCCCATAATTAAGCCATTGAGAACGGTTTCGTCTTGCCCGTGAAGCATATCGAATTTTCCGTTTTTATAAAGCATACATTGGTTATATTCATAAAAACTTTCGTACGTATATTTGATTCCTGCAAAGTTGGGTATGCGTTCGTCTACGGCCTCTAAGAAAGGAAGCATTGGCAGATAAACACCGTTTAATACGGGAATATGATAGAAATAGAATGGCAAATTGGGTGCGCCGCAAGCAATCTCTTCGCAATATTTTACTAACTCTTCAACTCGCCCCGCTTTTGGGAAAGGCGATGCCATAGCTCCAATTCCAAACGCTCCAATCTCTTGCGCGTGACGAGCCATTTCGTAACTATCTTTGATGCAGGTAGCTCCAACGTGAACTATGACTTTAAAGTCTTTTGGAGCAACCGACATCCACTTTTCGGCAATTTTTTTACGTTCTTCCACGGTTAGCATATATCCTTCTCCGGAGGAACCGTTAATAAAAACGCCAATCAATCCGTTTTTTTGCAGCATGGTTGCATAGTCTGCAATCGGGTCTAAATTAACCTCACAATCTTTACTGAATGGAGTAAAAGGTGCTACAATAAGTCCCTTTATTTTTTCAAATTTCATATTTTTGTTTTTTATGTGATGAATATTTATTTTCCTTCTTCTTGCGTATAAGTTAGTTCGGGTTTTGGTTTTATAAATGCTAACATTAAAACAACTGCCGCCAGAACTACAATTGCCATTTTACTGAAATCAGTTCCTAAGTTACCCGCATCGGTAGAGCTGCCTAGTATTAGTGTGCTGGCATAACCTGCAAATACTCCCATCATGTTCATGATTCCATAGGCAGTTGCACGATATTTTTGCGGAATAATCTGACAAAGAATAGGCATATTGTTCGTGTCGAACATTCCGTATCCGATTCCAAAGAGTAGGGCTGCACCAATCAGTGCGACGTATGTGTGTCCTAAGCCCATCAGAACGAGCGAAGGTATGGTTAGAGCCAATCCTATCGTGCTTGTGTAAATTCGTCCTCGAATATTTTTTTGAACCCATCTGTCGGAAAGCGGACCGCCAATCAAAACACCAACAAACGATGCTATAGCGATAGAAATCGTTGCCATAGGTCCGGCTTTTGCCATTTCAATGCCCAGGTTTTCAGAGAATAGCGTAGGTAGCCAGTTTTTTGTTGCCCAACCCGGGAAACTTGGTGCCATGAAATAGAAAAGCATAATCCAAAATGAGATGGTTCCCAATATTACACCAAGAGAACTAAATACGGATTCTTTCTTAACAGCTGTTTGAGGATTGACATTCAGTTTGGCTGTTTTTGTGCCTGCATGTCCTTCTTTATCGTGCAACAAGAAAACGAGTAAGAAGGCGTAAACTATACCAACAATTCCAAACCAATGAAAAACAGTTTGCCACGAAAAATTAGCGGCAATAGTTGCTCCGAATCCGCCTAAAGCTTGTCCGGTGTACAGTCCCGACATGTGAATTCCGATTGCTAAAGAGCGTGTTTTGGATGAGTGAAAGTCGGCAATCATTGCTAAACCTGTCGGCAAATACAGAGCTTCGCTAACACCCATTAGCGCACGCAGCCAATACACTTGCTGGAAAGTTTGAGCGTGTCCCATTCCGTAAGTTACGGCAGACCAAACGAATAAACTTCCAACGATGAGCCATTTTCTGTTAACTCTGTCGGCTATTATTCCGGCTACGGGGCTCATCAATCCGTAAATGAGTAGGAAAATACCCATTACACGTCCGAAGTTTTCGGCAATTGCCAACTCGTGAATGTCCATTTGCATGGACGATTGCATGGTGGAAAGCATTTGTCGGTCGAGGTAATTGAGTAGCGCCACCAACCACAACAATCCGACTAAAATCCACGGATAATATTTACTATTTTTCATTTGATTGAAGTTTATAATCGAAGTATTAAGTGTTGAGAAATTTAATACCTGATTTTATTTAAAAAATTACTGTTTTATTTCTCCTTTTATTGTTACTGCTGAGCGTACACCGGGTTTTAACTCTCCTTGAACCAAGTAAAATTCTTTTTTATCGTAAACTAATGTAGCTCCTGCTCTTGCGAAGTCGGGTGAAGCTAACAGGGTTACCCATGTTCCGGTTTCCGTATCGAAAACTCTGCATTCGGGATTGAATTTATAATACTCAATCGGTTGAGTCATATAATTTTTAGAAAAATTGAAATTCAATTGACTTTTCTCTTCCGGAGTGGTTGTAGCATCGTTCGCGATATTGTATAGCGTGGTGATTGCATCGAGAAATACATCGTGATTTACACCACCAAAGCAGAGAATATATCTGTTATCCACAGACATTGCCGTGGCACCACCCAACGAGAACGGTTTTTGTGAATCAATATCGATTTGCTCACCCACCTTTTCCCATTTTTGTGCAGCTACATCGTAACGAAGCACATCTGTTGCCATTGTCGGTTTTTCGGTTACGTTTCCTCCGAAAAATCCTCCCAATAGGTAAACAAATGTTTTTCCCTCTTTTTCAATACTTGCCATTATCGGCTGAACACGTGCTGTTCCCGGAAAATCGGGAAGTTTTGTCCAGGTTGTATCGGTTTTAGCGTTGATGAAGTAAA
Organism: uncultured Dysgonomonadaceae bacterium; assembly: GCA_964346495.1. Classification (GTDB taxonomy): domain Bacteria; phylum Bacteroidota; class Bacteroidia; order Bacteroidales; family Dysgonomonadaceae; genus JBGZFC01. The sequence goes on along the minus strand of CAYFUW010000111.1, from coordinate 1,987 downwards.
GCGAGTTTGATGGTTGCCCGTTTTCAGAACCGCCACCTACAAAAACCATATCGTTTATTGAACATCCGGCAAAATTATCCATTGTTGCAGGTAAGGCAGGAAATGTTTCCAAAGTTACTGAATCATTTTTATCAAGAGTAACTTTGTAACAGTTTGCAAGAGATTCGGTTGCGGTATTTCCGCCAATCCACAATGCTCCGCCCGAGATAGGAACAGAAACACCATAAGCCGATTGTTGCGGTAGTCTGCCTATTTGTTTCCACGCATTTTGGGAACTATCAAACAGCATTATTTCATCGTAAAATGCTTTTGAACCACCTTCAAATCCAAGTTTGTCGGGAAAGTTGGCACCGCCGGCTACAATTAATTTCCCGTCTATGAGTGCAACATAAGTTGCGGAAACTCCTTTTTGGAGATTACCTGTTAGCCCGTTTACGGGCATTTGAGTGAGACTCAGTTTCATTTCGTTACTTTTTGTGGTACATGATAAAACTATTCCCAAAAAGGAAAGCAAAAACAGCTTTATCGATAATCTGATATTCTTACTTTTCATCTACTTATTCTCTATTTTTTCAAGCGTTTTCCATACCTGATAAAGTCCGCGTGGTACATGGAAACAGCCTTTCCATTTTCCGCCCTTCAAATCGAGCAATACTTCGCCTTGACGGTTGAGATATCCCCACCATTCGGGATGTTCAGTATCCTTAAAGTGTGCCCATGTATATTCGTGAATTTTATTGAACCAGTTGAGACACTCTTCAGAGCCTGTTAGTTGATAGCCTTTGATAAGAGAAATCAGAGTCTCAATGTGCACCCACCATAATTTTTGATCCCACTCAAGTTGTTGTGGCGGGAAACCTTTTCTATCCATAAAATAAAAGATACCGCCATTTTTTTGTCCCAGCCGTACTCTATCATCGTGAGAGTTATTTTTACCGCTTTTTCGATAAGTTCGGGTCGATTTAGTCGCACGCCCAAATCCATAATAAACCACATGGCTTCGATAGCGTGTCCGGGATTGATAAGACTACCGTCAAACGTATCGGACAGTGTGCCGTCGGCATTCACATGTTCTACAACGATACCGCCCAATTCGGGACGGTAAAACACTTCCAACACTTCGTGCAGACACTCGTCGATTGTTTTTTGCAAAACTTCGGGTTCGAGCAAATGTTCAATCTCCAAAGCAAGGTTACACAAAATCATTGGTAGCGAAAACGACTTAATATTACGTGTGCCGGGATGTGCTTTACTCCATTTTCCTTTCGGATTATCGCGCTTGGCAAGTATTATATCAAATGTTTTTCGGGCAATTTCTGCATACTCTTCATTGCCTGTTGCTTTGCTCAGTTGTCCGAAAGCCATTGTGGCAAATGTATAGGAGAAAATGTTATAAGGTTCCACCAACGGCTTACCTTCCCGCATGAGCGAAAAATACCAGTTAAGATTGCCATCGTGTCCATATTTCCTTAAGAACTCCGCTCCCTGAATGGCACAGTCGAGCCATTCTTGTCGCTTCTCAACGTTGTTATAAAGCATGGAAAACATCCATACTTGTCGTCCTTGTAACCAGATGAATTTATCGGTGTCGAATACGTTGCCCTTTCTGTCTAAACAAGTAAAATAGCCACCATACTCTTTGTCTTGCGATTTTTCTAACCAGAAAGGAATCACGTTGAGCAAAAGCTTATCTTTATATAAATTTTTAATTTTTTCTATGTCCATATTCTAAAAGTTTTATTTCTTATACTATGAAATGAGAAAGCTACACATTGAAAACTAATAATGTAACGTGAACTTGATATAACAATATGTATATTTGATTGATAAATAAGCTAATAAGGTTAAGGGTGCTTTGTATTCTAATTTTACTAAGGTTACTTGTATTAAAATAAGGTCTAAAATAAATTAAATGAAAACCTTATTTATTTCAATAAGACCTTAGTAGCAATAATCGCTACACATAGCAAAACCTTATTACCTTATT
>CAYFUW010000110.1:0-4902 GCA_964346495.1 uncultured Dysgonomonadaceae bacterium | reverse complement strand
GAGAATAAGTAAAGAAATAATTAAAGTATTATGAAGTCATTTGCCGAAATTGATATAGATAACGATGGCAATTATTTAAAGATGCTATCAGCCGTAGCCAAGTTATCTGGACTTTTTAGTGAAAGTGCAACACCTTAAATTAATTATAGAATTGCTGAAAATATTTTTTGTAGATGTTTTAATGCAAGTAATCTTTCTCGTTCAGACACTGCTTTTGATGCAAATTATAACTCTATTGGTGTTGGACTAAAAACATTTGTATGTGATTCAGGTAGTAGTACAGAAAAGGTGGCAGAATTTAATTCTCTTTCAAGAGTTTTGGCTAACTTTCAGGGTAAAGAATTAGCATATAAACTTGCAGAGTTTAGAAATCAAAGAATTGATTTGGCAAATCGTCTATATAATATCACAAGTTCACTTTATCATATTGTTGCACGCAAAGACAGCGAACTATTACTTTTTGAAACAGATTATGATAAAATTGATATAAATAACATTCATTCTGTAAAAAGCAAAAAAGCCAGTTTACAATTTGAAGATGGAATTAACGTTTATAGTTTCAATTATTCAAAAAGTACACTATTTAGAAAGTTTCATATACCTGAAAATGCTTTTAGGATTCCTGTCGAAATATTGGATGATCCATATAATTTGTTATTGGATATCTTTAAAGATAAATCACTTAAGTCTGCTACTGATAAACTTGAAAGAGGTGTGAATTATGTTATTTTGCCATTATACGGATTTAAAAATAAAGAAAAGTTTGTATTTGAGAAAAGTGGTCTAAATCAATGGAACGCTGGCGGAAGAAAGCGAGATTTAGGAGAAGTTTATATACCTATTCCCAAAGAAATTCATAATTTGTTCCCTGATTTTTTCCCAGAAAGAGATAAATTGTTCGAATTATCTGTTCCAACAGGAGAGGTGTTCTCTGCAAAAGTATGTCAAGATAATTCTAAAGCATTAATGACTAATCCAAATAAAGCTCTTTCCGATTGGTTGTTGCGCAAGGTTTTTCAAGTAAAAGAAGGTGAGTTGTTAACCATTGAGAGAATGAATGAATTAGGTTTCGACAGTGTTATACTTATCAAAGACGTTAATGGAAACTTCAAGATAGACAAGTCTAAAATAGATAGTTACGAACAGTTTGTATATTAGGCAATTGTTTTTTGGCAGAATTTATTAACTTTGATAAATTATTAATACAACTTTGCATCAATTTCAACCTAATAAAACTACACAAATGCCAAATATACCGCTTAAAAACAGAGAAGATATCGGACTTTCGCCATACGAGATAAAATTTCGCGGACGAAAGAGAGCCGATAAGGTACGCATGACGCTGTTCGATATTACTCCGGAAAATGTTACTGAAGCCGAAATAAATTCAACGGATGAAATTCGTGCTTATCTCGATAAAGACTCAATAAAGTGGCTCAATATTGACGGGTTGCACGATGAAGAATTGATGGGAAACATTGCAAAAGAGCTTAATATCTCTTCCGATATTATTTCGGATATTATGCAACCTTCGTCCCGACCGCAAGTTGAAGAGTTTGACAACGGGATATTTATATCGATAAAAATGTTGAGTTATAACGAGAAGAAGAGTCGTGTGTCGGTTGAAAATCTGAGTTTGATTGTGATGAAAAACATGCTTATCACGTTCCAGGAAGTATCGGGCGATATTTTCGACCCTGTGAGGGACAGAATACGAAAACATAAAACGAAAATTCGCAATTCGGGACCCGATTATCTGGCTTTCGCTCTGTTGGATGTTGTTATAGATAATTACATCTATATTTTGGGTGTTTTTGGCGAAAAGGTTGAAGCAATGGAAGGCAAAATAGTGTTCAATCCCGACAAAGAGATGCTAAAAGTAATCAATATTTTTAAGCATGAGCAAAACAATCTTCGTCGCGATATAAAACCTGCCAAAGAGATGATAATGAATTTGGTAAAATTGGATACCGAACTTATCGGAAAAAAGAACAGAACACACTATAAAGAGTTGCAGGATAATATTAATCAGGCGGTTGAGTTACTCGACTATTATCGTGAAGTGATTAACGATGAGTTGAATATGTATCATTCGGCTATGAGTACAAGAATGAACGATATTATGGCATTGCTTACCATTTTTTCGGTAGTTTTTATTCCGCTAACATTTATTGTCGGCTTGTACGGAATGAATTTCGATAATATGCCCGAACTTCGTTCTAAATACGGCTATTTCATAGTATTGGGCGTAATGTTTGTGATCGCCGTAGGAATGCTGATATTCTTTAAAAGAAAAAAGTGGTTTTAATAAGCTGACTCTCCCTTGTTCAAGGGTAGGAAGAGTCAGGCTTTTAGTTTTTATGATTTATTCAAAAGGCTCATCAGTAGAATCTCTCTCTGCTACATATGGAAATATTTTATCGAGGGCTACAATAAGGAGATAAAAAACAGCCATGAACAGGAAAATTCCGACCATGCAAATTACAGCAATCAATAAAGTGGTTTGTATCGGTGTCATTTTATTTTGTTTTAATTTATTTGTTATACTTTTAAGCGAATAGAGGAACCAATGTCAAGATAAGACCACCTGCAACTACCGAACCGATTTGTCCGCCAACGTTGGCACTGATAGCCGGCATAAGCAGATAGTTATGAGGGTCTTCTTCTTGTCCCATTTTATGAATTACACGTGCCGACATCGGGAATGCCGAAATTCCACATGCACCAACCATCGGGTTTATTTTGTTTCCCTCTTTTCGGAAAAGATTCAGGAATTTTGCAAAAATCACTCCGCCAAACGTATCAAAAACGAATGCGAATAGTCCTAATGCAATAATTAAAAGTGTATCTACTCGTACAAATCGTTCCGCTGTCATTGTACTTGCAATGGTAATTCCCAAAAGAATCGTAACCAAACTCGCAAGCTCATTTTGTGCAGCAAGCGATAATTTATTCAGAACACCACATTCGCGGATAAGGTTTCCAAACATCAGAAATCCGATTAGAGAAAGCGATGAGGGTGCAATAATTCCCGCCACAACTGTTACAGCAATTGGAAAAATAATAAGAGCTTTTTTCGATATTTTTTTGTTTGCGGCACCGTCGCCTGTCATTCTTATCAGACGCTCTTTTCTCGATGTAAGTAATTTTATTACAGGTGGTTGAATAATTGGCACTAAAGCCATATATGAGTATGCTGCTACCGAAATAGGACCTAACAAATTGGGTGCGAAACGCGATGCAACAACTATTGATGTAGGACCGTCGGCTGCTCCGATAATGCCTATAGATGCGGCTTCACGCAAATCGTAACCAATTGCTGAAGCCAAAATCATTGTCATAAATATTCCGAACTGAGCAGCTGCACCGAAAAGCAGTAACGATGGGTTTCGAAACAGAGGCGAGAAGTCAATCATTGCTCCGATAGCGATAAATATAAGCAACGGGAAAATCTCTGTGGCTATCCCTGCTTCAAAAAAGACATTTAAAACTCCTTCAACAGCTTGACCTGTAGCCGGGTCTATTTGTGTGAGTGCCGAAGTAAGCGGAATATTTACCAAAATAGCTCCAAATCCCATTGGTAAGAGTAGGGTAGGTTCATACTCTTTCGCGATTGCCAAATATATAAGCAGGATTCCGATACCAATCATTACCAAATGTTGCCATGTCATTCCTGCGATTGCCGGTAGTAGTTGTTCAATTCCCATTTTAATCTATTTTTAAGGATGAAAGAAAGTAGTTTGTTATTATCTTTCTGATTATTCAAATGCAAATGTAGTGGATATTTTTTTTATTTGGTAAGTTTTAGGTGTTTTTTTATGTGTTACGTGTTACGTGTTGCGAGTTTCGTGTTGCGAGTTTCGTGTTGTGTGGTACGGGTTACGTGGATGTGTCATTTCGAACGTAGTGAGAAATCTATATCATTGGCTTTTGGCTATTAGCTATTAGCCTTTGGCAGACAAGTGCATCTAAAAAAAGTCTTTTATCTTTATTCTTTGCTCTTTGTTCTATTAAGCCAACGATTTTTGAAATCTATCTTTAAGAAACATCGTAATCCATGTTGCTGCAACAAACGGGAATGTGAGTTTTGTAATTCCTGTTTTTAGCATAAGCAGACTGATGGCAAGAGCCAGTACAATCGAAATCAAAACCCACAGACCATCTTTTACTTTTGGTCCGGCAAATACAATAGCACATAAAACGGCATTAAATCCGTAAAGTCCAAGGTTAATTTCATTAATCGGTATTGATAGATAGAAAGATAGAATGGCGGAAACAATTGCTGCTGCAAGTCCGTACAGAGCTCCAATAGGTGAACTGATAAATACAGCTAAGAAAAACAGAACGCCCGATAACAGGCTACTTTGAAATATTACTTGTCCGAAACTTTTAAATCCGTCTGATAACGAGTCGCTAATATGTTCAACTACAGGAGCTGGTGTTGCCAGTAAATCGGTGCAAAGATTGTTGCAAATAAGCAATATTAGCCATGTAACTAAAACAAACGGAAGTGTAAACGCGGGAAATTTACGTTTTATAAAAAAGTGTTGCAACATTGCTGCCAATACCGCACCAATAACTACAATTACCCATGACCAAAACACAGGCTTTAAGAATAGCATCACTGCAACCCCGACCAATGCGGCACTAAATCCGTAAAGTCCCTGATTGATTTCCGCTCTGTCGTATTTCAACAGATAAGCAATAGCTGTTCCGCAAATGGTAGCTAAAAGTGCACCAAAACCCATAGCGAGTGAGCCGTAGAAAATACCAATCAGAAATAGCAAACCTGTAATGCTGTTTTCTTGTAGCATTATTTGTCCAACTCCTTTAAGAATTACTGTGATAAAGGATGTGGATTTGGAGAGGAGGGTGGTGGTGTTAAGATGTTGGTTCATTTTT
>CAYFUW010000109.1:0-4909 GCA_964346495.1 uncultured Dysgonomonadaceae bacterium | reverse complement strand
CTCGCAAGCTATCGCAAGGAAAAGCAGAGATAAAAATAAGAAAATCTTTTTCATAGGGGTAAAATTTAAATGATTAGTAAATGTCTATATGCAAAGGTGATAAAAATATTTTATTTCTTGTCCTTTCAATCAAAAAAACATCAATTTATATTTGCATGGGATTTCAATTAATGAATACTGTGATTGCTTCATATTGTTGTTCAGAATATCAAAGATACAAACTTTTGAAAGCAATTCACAACTTTCAGATTAAAGGCTATTTCTCAAAGAAACTGCAAAAGAAAACTATGCCTCACGTGTTATATTATATTTTTTACTATTATTGCTTTCATATCTCTAAACTTTTAAATGTTATTAGTGTTATTTTGATAGTATAAAGATATAAAAAAAGTCTGTAATAGCGACCAAATAAAACAATTGTTTTTCTCAAAATGTGCTGTTTTTAAGTTTATTTAACTCGTTTAACTATTTAAGGCTCAAATAGATATAAAAAAGACGGTGGTTAGCCGTCTTAATTGAAGTCAAATTCTACAGGTATATTCTTTTGTTTGAGTTCTTCTATTTCTGCGAGTAGTCGTTTTTCATAATCATTCTGCGGTGTTCGTCTTTTTGTAGCAAGCATCACACCAACCACATCAGGGTCTAAATCTGGAGCGTTGCAATACGCTTCGTAGCTTTCATATTCGAAGCCGTCATTGTCTATGTATTTTGCCATAATGATATATTTAACATGTAAAGATAGGAAAAATATTTTAATTTACAAAATTATTTTGCCTTATTTATAAATCTGTTGTACAAGTCTTTGTCATACACTTTTAAAACACCGTTTATTTGTGTAAGAATTAATCTCGGCTTTCCGTTTATGTTTGTATCCCAAAGATATAATTCATCGAATGTTTTATTTTTTATTACTTTTGGGATTAAAACACTAACCTCTCTGTTTACTTTAGCGACATATTCTAATGGAACATATCTTCCTGTTTTTTCATATCTTGCTTGTGCTAATTTCAAACTTAAATTGGTGTCTAGCGAAACATAATCTGCTCTAATAGGTTTGCCTGTTGCTTTGCGAATATCATCTGCACGCTTGGCTACTTTTTCAAAAGCTCCGTCATTTATTCCGTCAATCACACTTCCATACTTTCCTTCAAATGCTTTTTTCTGAATAACCTTGCCTATATAAGAGCTTTCGTTGTTCAGAATATCAAAGATACAAACTTTTGAAAGCAATTCACAACGGTAATCGAAATAAATTTATATGACGAATTGTTATTCAGAATGTTAAAGATTTAATTTTTTTAAAGAAATTCACAATATATAATAAAATTATTATATCTTTGTTAGCTATTAAACCCAATAAAAACTATAGAGTTATGGCAAAAAAACTTAGAGGCTGGGAGTTCCATGGAACACATAAACCCTTAAAATTTGTAGAGAAAGAGATGACACCACTAAAGCCGGACTATGTACGACTTAAAGTGGTTAACGCAGGACTTTGTCATTCAGACGTAGGTGCTCTGGAAGATGAAGGCTGGTTAGATATCATTAAGGTTATTCCCGTAATTATGGGACATGAAATTGCAGGAGAAATAGTTGAACTTGGTTCCGAAGTTAAAGGTTTTAACATTGGTGACAGAGTTGCAGTTTGTCCTATGCCTTACAAAGATGATGGTGGACCAGGATATGGCAGAGATGGCGGATATGCAAACTACACCACAGCTCCGGCTGAGATGCTGGTTAAAGTTCCTGATAATGTAAGCATGGTTCAGGCAGCAGCCTCTACTGATGCCGGCATGACTTCATATCATGCAGTTGTTCAAAAAGGACAAGTAAAAAAAGGAACTAAAGTCGGCATAATTGGCTTAGGTGGACTTGGAACTGTAGGAATGGATGTTGCAATTGCTTTAGGAGCTGAAGTTTATGTATCAACACGTAAAGAGTCTGCACAGAAAAAGGCTTTGGCGGCTGGTGCAAAAAGGGTCGTTTCTAATATTTTAGAACTTAAAGATGAAAACCTGGAAGTTATAATTGATTTTGCAGGAGCAGACATCACAACAGCACAAGCTTGTGAAGCAATAGGTTTTCAAGGTCGCATAGTTTTAGTTGGTATGGCTAAGCTTCATACAACTCTTAACTGTAACAATTTAATTCTAAAACAGGCAACGGTTGTAGGTTCAAATGGTGGTACTAAGCAAGATATAGAAGATGTATTAAATATGATGTCAACTACCGGACTGAGAATAGGCGTAGAAGAAATTCCAATGTCTGAGGTAGCAGCAGGCTTAGACAGACTTAAGGAAGGAAAAGCCGATGACAGATTGGTTATGAAAACTTCTGAAGAGGATTTTAAATAAAGAAAAGCAGGGATTACAAATTCCGATAATAATATAATGATAAATGGGAGTGTATTTTTACATTCCCATTTTTTTGTTTATCCATAAGCTGTTCGAAATATCAAAGATTATAATAATTTATTGCTGTCCGATAAACATTTTCATTTTTCTCTGAAATAACTTATTGTAAACGATTTAAGTAATTCTTTGAAATTACTGGCTTGGAAAGCCAAACTTTCATAACCGTATGCAAGCGGAGCGTAGCTTACGGTATAAATATGCCCCCAACCCTTCAACCCGAAGTGGTTGGACTTTTATAAAGTACTGCCTGTGCCGATGAATATCGGTGCCTTTCAGGCAGGGTTCTAGTGTCGATTGTCTCACCGCAAGCTGCTCCACGCTACCGCACGATTCTATCGTGTGGTATTATTTATCACGCGAAAGGATTCGCGCGATAGCGAGGTTATGAAAATCTCGCCTTTCAGGCGATGAGATATTTTTTATCGGTCAGCAATGAAAATAATTGAAATAAATCCACAACTTAATCAATATAAAATACTCTGACAATGAATAATTTTCTCACAAAATAAACACAAATTTTGTTTGTAAATAAACGGATTATTCCTAATTTTACAACACGTAACTCTCTAAAATCGAATCACAATGAAAAAAATTACTCTACTTATTATTGCTTTAGTATCATTTGTGACACTAAAAGCGCAATGGACTGATAATGCAACCGATAACAACTTTATCGCTAACTGTTCTTCGCTTGCCGGTGAGATTTACCTATCGACTAACGATGCAAACGGAGACACCTATGTACAATGGTCTTCAAACGGAACCAACGGCTACGGTCCCACCCTGCAACGCCTTACATTCGACGGCACTCCGCAATGGGGCACTGAGGGCATCCGTATCAACGGTCACAATTTCGAGTCTTACTCACAAGGTATGGCTATGGTCGCCACCACCGATAATGCTGTGGTAAGCTGTTTCGCCACCGAAAGCAGTCAAACGGTTGCCGTAAAAATCAATGCCGACGGTACTTTCGCATGGGGTGAGCAAGGCGTTGTACTTTTTGATGGCAATGGTTTCTCGCGCAGCGAATTAGTAGCCGGAGATGACGGAGGTGTGTGGGCTTTGGGCTTTGACTACGAGCGGCACTATCTGCAATACATAAATGCGGATGGCACATTGAATCCTTTAATTACCATTGAAGCTAATGGCTACAAAGTAATGTACGGGAAACTCACTCTTGGCAGCGATAACTCTGTTTTTCTAACTTATGAACAGGTTCCCGGAAACTCTGGATTTTATGCCCAAAAAGAGATTTACCTTATCGGATTTAATGTTGATGGCACACAAATTTGCCCTGCAGTGCAACTGATGTCTGCGCAAACGTTTCAGATTACATATCTCCACTACGTAGTACCCGATGGCAAAAACGGCGGATATGTATATATCTGGCATTCTGGTATTGGTGGTGCATTCAACACTTACGTTTTCCACTACGACCAAAATGGTAACTCAACCATCAACAACCTGAATGGTACTCCCGTTCACTCCGATGACCCAGCCAACTTTTATCTTGGTGCATACGGAACAGCCGATCCGGTCAGCAACGATCTTATTATCGCCTACGAAAAGACCGATGCTACCTACCAAAGTCAATCGAGGGTTTATGTAAACCGAATCAACTCAGAAGGTGAGAGACTTTGGGGCGATGGCATATTGGTAGCCGATTATGTAGGGGCTTACTATAGCGATATTAAAGTAGATGCCTTTGAAGATGGCAGCGGTTTTTCGGTGATTTATGCAAAAAGTGATGTGGAAAACTCCTACATTTCTACTATAGAAGCAGTCGGCATGGATATGGAAGGCAATATCCTATGGACTAAAACATTAAGTTCAGAGCTATACAGTCGAACTATAAGCGACAACAGCACAGGTTTTCACAATGGTCAAAATATCGTGGCATGGATTAATAGCAGCAACGATATTATGTATGCCCAAAATGTTGGTACCGACGGTACAATGGGTACAATCGAGGAGACAAATATCGAAGAGCTGGTTAATAACAAAATAGTAACCATAGAAAGAATCTACAACATAAGCGGGCAAAATATCGGACATAATAATTTGGATGAGCTTGACAACGGCATTTATATCTTACGGGGAAAAAATGAAGATGGCAAGTTGATAAGTCGCAAAATTGTTGTTATCAAATAAAAAATGTCCCGTATAATAAAAGTGTAGAGACGCGCCATGGCACGTCTCTACTTTTTTGGAGGAACTATTAATACGACATTATTTAGCATAAACACTATCGTCAGCACGGATTTGTAATCCGTGCATAAACAAATATCAATACCATTTGAATTACAAAGTTGTGATTGCAAATACCGACGACAAAAACGACTGCGTGACTGGTAGAATGGGACAAGATACCTTTGTTTCGTGATAAATTTTAACGAATAAATAGCCATCGTCTCCAATATATGTAATAAAAAAAGCCAAAGAGTTTATTCTTTGGCTTTATAGAAGTTGTTTAAATTTTACAAATAAATTATTTT
>CAYFUW010000108.1:0-5006 GCA_964346495.1 uncultured Dysgonomonadaceae bacterium | reverse complement strand
ATAGATATCTCATTGTCAGCAGAGTTTATAGACTGTCTTGGTGCCAGGTCAGCATATTTAGGTCTTGCCAATGTATTTGACCAAGCTCCTTTAAGTTTAAGATCTTTAGTTATATCCCATTTTGCAACAAATCCCGGTAAAAAGTTTGTATAGCTTTTATCTTCACCTTTAATAGGAGTAATCACGTCTGTCTCCTCATCCCATTTATTAGCTTCGTAGTTAGATGTAGTTCTCTCCACTCTAAGTCCTAAAATCAAATCTAATTGGTTGAAAAGACGTTGGTCGTAACGTAAGTATGCAGCAGCTACTGCCTCTTTTGCTTTAAAGTTGGCAAGTTGCTCTTCAAGAACTTCACTTTTTTCATAAGCGGGATTTCCGTCTAACTGGATATCACCAAAATATTTTCTGTCTGGGAATAGACCTGCAGCATAATCACCCGCCAAGAAGTTTGTACGAGTTTGGTCTACCAGGTTACCATAAATAAGCTGGTCAAAAGCATCCTGATCAACCGGATCATATTCGTATAAATCTACAGTATTGCTTTTGTTTTTATTTTTGTAAGATGCACCAAATGCAATTTCTGCTTTGTTCTTGCTTAATGGATTGATTGGCAAATTGAAATCGATTTTACCTGAATAGTCCTGGTCATATGTATATTTGTCAGACTCTGTAAATTCACGGAATTTAAATTGAGTAAAATCATTAATGTCTTTATTAAAGCCTGAAGCCATCGGTACTCGTGGGTTAGACAAATCGTTTTTGAATGTAACACCACTCAATCTGTAATTGATGTATCTTTCATCAGGACGATCTTCTGAAGCTTTAGAATAATTCATTTTCCAGTTAACACCCAAGCGGTTGAAAAAGTGCTCACCTCTTAAGCTGAAAGTTTGTACCATTTGGTCTTCCAAACGTGTATATTTTGTAGGACCTGTACCAAATTTAACCTGGCGCTCAACACGTGCGCTATATTCGTCACCACCTTCGGGTTCAATATTTCTGATTCTCATTCTGTATCTGTTTTCCCAGTCATAGCGTCTGTTGTACATACCGCTAAACTCAATTTTGTGGTCAGGGTTAAATACATAGTCTAATGCTAAAGAGTAGCTTTGACGTTGACGGCGAACAAAATATTGGCGAATTTGATAATCATCTACGTAAAGTTTTCCGGCATCGTCTTTACTCCACTCAAACTCAACGTTGTCAGAACCTAGTGGGTTGTCCTGGAACGAAAAAGAAGCTACCAAGCCTAATTTCTCATCAAAAAAGCGATTTCCATAGCTAAAACCTAAGTTCCATGTTGGTTTTTCGGAAATTGTGTTGTATCCGCTTCCTATTAAAGCATTAATTCTTTGTCCTGCAGGCTGGCTTTTTGTTACTAAGTTTACAGCACCTCCGATAGCATCACCATCCATATCGGGAGTAACAACTTTGCTTACCTCGATAGCCTGAATCATATCGGCAGGGATAAGGTCGAGCTGCACCGAGCGAACTTTAGCCTCAGCAGAAGGAACACGTGTACCGTCAATTGTAACAGAGCTTAAATCGGGAGATGTACCTCTAATATGTCCAAAACGTGCTTCACCCTGGTCATATTGAACGCTGATTCCGGGGATACGTTTTAGTGCATCACCAATGTTAGAGTCGGGGAAACGTGATACCTGGTCGGCAGAGATTACGTTAGTAATGTTGACATCGTTACGTTGTTGCGACATCGCTTTATTTTGAGCGCTAACAGCGGTAACTACCAACTCTTGCATCACAAGACCCTCACTCAGGACAATAGTACCCGCAGAAGCAGTACGGTTATTTTCAATAACAACTGTTTTTTGTTGGGGTGTAAAACCAATGTAGGTAATATTTACTGTATAGGTTCCATTTCCTAATCCAACAATACGGAAAAAACCATCGTGGTCAGTAACGGTCCCCAAGCTTGTTTCTTCAATAGTGATTGTTGCACCCGGCAATACAAAGCCATCTTCGTCAACTATCCTTCCGGTAATTGATCCCGGGCTGGCAGCATCGCGTGGATTCTCATCGGCAAAAGCCGTAAAAATTGATAAAATAAAAACTAAAATTAGTGGTAAAGTTAATTTTTTCATTGATTGATCTTTTTTAATGTTAATACACTTTAATTCGCCGCAAAAAAAATACATTTATGTTACATAGCGGTTAAAATAAAATTAAGTAATTTTTAAGGTTTCTGTTTGCTTCGGAATAAATAGCCGCTTTACCTGATCTGGTGTAAACCCAATGATACAACCGGCAATTATCAATATTCAATTTATTTATTATGAAAACTATATATAAGGTGTGTGGAATTAATTCCCAAATCAGAAACCAATAGCCGCTAATATTGTGATTTTCTCCTTTTTCCGAAATTATTAATCGATAATCTCAGATAATTCATTACTTTTGCACGGGTACTTTTTTATTATTATCAATAAAGGAAAAAATCGAACTCTTTTTATTATAAGGAGTAAACCAATCTCTTTTTTTAATGTCAAAAAACATATTAGAAATACTTTTTTCAATACAAAACAACAAACAGATAAAACAATATAATTATGAGAATCGATAACAAATTTAAAGCAGCGAAATATCTTTTGATTACATTAGTTGCTGCACTATTTTTCAACAATTGCGGCAGTGTTCCAATCACAGGCAGACGTCAATTGCAGCTTGTTTCCTATGAGGAAGTTTTGGCTCTCAGCTTGAAACAATATCAGGAATATATGAGCACTGCTAAAGTCGTACAAAACACAGCTAATGCAAAAATGGTAAGCCGTGTTGGTCAAAGAATTGCCTCTGCAACAGAAAATTATCTAAAAAACAATGGTTACGAAGCAGATTTAAAAAACTTTGCCTGGGAATTTAATCTGGTAGATGATAAAAGTGTAAACGCATTTGCTATGCCGGGTGGAAAAATTGTTGTTTATGAAGGCCTCATACCCGTTACTCAAACAGAAGAGGCATTAGCTGTAGTTATTGGTCACGAAGTTGCACACGTGGTGGCAAAACATGCGGCAGAGCGTATGAGCCAGGCAATTGCATTACAATATGGTGGCGCCATTACAGGTAGTATATTAGGCACAGGAGCAAGTTCTCAGGTAGGACAGGCGGTGTTTGGATTGGGTGCTCAATTTGGAGTTATGATGCCATACGCCCGCAAACAAGAGTATGAAGCCGATGAGCTAGGTCTTGTATTTATGGCTATGGCAGGATACAACCCGCAAACTGCTGTGAGTTTCTGGAAACGAATGATGCAGGCATCAGGTGGCAACAGTGTACCGGAATTCTTGAGCACACACCCTGCCGATGCAAAACGTATTGAATATATTGAGTTGGTTATGCCGGCAGTAATGCAATTTTATAAAGGTAGTGGTGTACAAAACACAGAATCGCCAAAACCAACATCAACACAAAACAACAAACCTAAAACATCGGAAGATTGGACTTTTTAATAGCTAATCACGATAGAATATAAAATAGTTTTAGATTGATTATTTTAGTAAACTTGTGGTAATTAATGCACTTATTTACCACAAGTTTTGTTTTTTCGCAAAAATGTTGTACCTTTGCCGACCGAAAAATAATTTTCGAGAATAAAACAATAATATTAAATTTTAAGTATGAACAATTACGAAACCGTTTTCATTTTAACTCCCGTTTTGTCTGAAGTACAGATGAAGGAAGCGGTTGACAAATTCAAAAACCTGCTTACAGAGCAAGGTGCTGAAATTGTTAACGAAGAAAATTGGGGACTACGTAAATTGGCGTATCCCATCGACAAAAAATCAACAGGTTTTTATACCTTGTTAGAGTTTAAAGCCGACCCGGCTGTAATAGAACGTTTAGAAGTTAACTTCCGTCGCGACGAACGCGTTATTCGTTTCTTAACTGTAAAACAAGATGTGTTTGCACTTGAGTATGCCGAAAAACGTCGCAAAAACAGAGGTAACAAACAACAAGAGCCAGCTGTTCAAGAACCGGTAGCTGAAGAAAAAGAAGTAGAAACAACTGAAAAAGAGGAGGAATAAGACATGGCTAAACAATCAGAAATTAGATATCTTACACCCGTATCGGTGGATGTAAAGAAGAAAAAATATTGCCGTTTCAAAAAGAACGGAATCAAATATATCGATTACAAAGACCCAGAGTTTTTGAAGAAATTTTTGAACGAACAAGGTAAAATTTTACCACGTCGTATTACAGGTACATCATTGAAGTTTCAACGCCGTATTGCGCAAGCAGTTAAAAGAGCTCGTCATATAGCTTTGCTTCCATACGTAACCGATTTAATGAAATAATAGGAGGATTTATAATGGAAGTAATTTTAAAAGAAGATATTTTAACGTTAGGCTACAAAGACGATGTAGTAACAGTAAAAGACGGATATGCACGCAACTATCTTATCCCACAAGGAAAAGCGGTAATTGCAACTGAATCGGCTAAAAAAGTATTGGCAGAAAACTTGAGACAACGTGCTCATAAATTGGAACAAATAAGAAAAGAAGCTCAAGAGTTGGCTGACAAAATGGAAGGTGTAACACTTACTATTGGTGCGAAAGTTAGCTCAAGCGGAACAATCTTTGGTTCGGTTTCAAACATTCAAATTGCTGAAGCTTTATTAGCAAAAGGTTTTGAAGTTGACAGAAAACTTATTCTTATTAAAGAGGCAGTAAAAGAAGTTGGCAACTATACAGCTATTGCTAAATTGCATAAAGAGGTATCGGTTGAAATTCCTTTTGAAGTTGTTGCTGAATAAGATTTTTCAAAATATATAGAAAAAAGCCTTAACTTGCGGAAGTTGAGGCTTTTTTATGAGTTATAGAGACGAGATATTATCGTGTCTCTTTTCACAGTGCCATGGCAGCATAACACATTGAGATACAGAACATGTAGCGATCTATCCGGACGTAGTATTTACCAGTAACAACATATCAAAAAGAGGCTTAATGTTCAAAAGTAATGATGGAATCTTCTATAATTCCCATTATTACTAA
>CAYFUW010000107.1:0-5009 GCA_964346495.1 uncultured Dysgonomonadaceae bacterium | reverse complement strand
ACACAGAACACAGAGTGCCAACATAGGACTTTGGTCATCAGACTTCGGTCATCGGACAAAGAAACTAGATTCTTCACTTCGTTCAGAATGACAGAAAAAATTAGTAGTTTGTAATTATTAATTAATCCTCACCGCACCACGAAACCCGCAACCCGCAACTCAACACTATAAACTCAAAACTCAGAACTATCCAACATACCACTCATACATCTTCCTAACACCTTCATCAATCTCTATTTTATGTTTCCAGCCGAGAGAATGCAGTTTAGAAACATCGGTCAATTTTCGCATAGTACCATCAGGTTTAGTTGTATCAAAAACGATATCACCCTTATAATCAATAGTTTTCATAACCAACTCAGATAGCTCTTTAATACTGATTTCCTTTCCTGTACCGATATTGATATGACAATTTCTAATTTCGGTCATTCCCGCTTTCAGGTCATCAAAATTCACATTTTCCATAATAAAAACAGATGCATCAGCCATCTCTTCGCTCCAAAGGAACTCACGCATCGGTTTTCCTGTCCCCCAAAGCGTTACATACTTGTTGGTAATGCCATATTTTAGAAGGATATTCTCAATTTCCGATTCAGAATTTTCGCCGCTAATATTTTCAATGGGACGCTTGTTTAAATCTTCACGAATTTTTGCCCAATTACCTTCCCAAAGCATTTTTGCCAAATACACTTTTCGTATCATTGCAGGAAGTACGTGACTCTTTTCCAAATCGAAATTGTCATTAGGACCATACAGATTTGTGGGCATTACTGCTATAAAATTAGTACCGTACTGAATATTAAAACTTTCGCACATTTTTAGTCCTGCAATTTTAGCAATAGCGTAAGGCTCGTTTGTATATTCCAAAGGCGCAGTTAGCAAAGAGTCTTCCGACATTGGTTGGGGTGCTTCTTTAGGATATATACAGGTGCTACCTAAAAAAAGCAACTTTTTTACTCCGTGACGATGACTCGCACCAATCACATTGTTTTGAATTTGCAAATTATTATATATAAAATCGGCACGATAGACATTGTTTGCAACTATTCCGCCAACGTGGGCTGCTGCAAGGAAAACATATTCCGGTTTCTCTTTTTGAAAGAACTCTTCAACCTTTTGACTATCTCTCAAGTCAAGTTCTCGTGATGTTTTTCCAATTAGGTTGTTATAACCTCTCGATTGTAGATTTTTCCAGATAGCAGAGCCAACAAGTCCGCGATGTCCTGCTACATATATTTTTGAATTTTTGTTCATTTTTATTAATTTAACCACAGATTACACAAAGTTTTAGTCAAAGTTACGCAAAGATATTCATTCAATTAATCCATTAATAACTCTCTTTATTCCAAGTTTTAAGCTTACTACATTAAAATTGATAAGTAAACCTAATTTACAGTCGGATAGTTTTAAGTAGGTCAAAACCTGAGCCAAATGAACATCATTTAGAGTTTCTACAGATTTGATTTCTACTACGACTTTATTTTCCACCAATAAATCAACCCTATATCCAGTTTCTAAATTTATTTCTTCATAAACCAATGGTAATGCCTTTTGGCATTCAACATATAATCCGGACTTTTGCAATTCATACAATAAACACTTTTCGTATGCATTTTCCAATAAACCGGGTCCTAATGCAGCATGCACTTTCATAGCAGCTCCAATTATCTTATAACTGATCTCATTTTCAATCATAAAACCTCATTTTTTGTGAAACTTTAAAATATTAACTCTGCGACACTCTGTGATATTCATAACCCGAAACGATTAAACTCACAAATCACGACCTTGACACATGAAATCCGGTTTTAGAGAGTTGCATATCAACAAAACGAGTTCTTTCGTTCTGTCTGTTCTCATTAAGAGTTTTACGAATGCGAGCGGCAGCATCCTGGTCTTTTGCAACCATATATAAATACCCTCCACCACCTGCTCCGGGCAGTGTATAACCCAAGGTATAATCTTTAATCAAATCGATAATACGCTGAATGTCGGGCGAATTGGTACCACTGTCAAGCATTTTTTTCTGTTCCCAGGTTTTTAAAACAAGTTTTCCATATTTATTAAAATTGCCATGCTGGATACAATCACTCATTTCCCGGGCATGTATTTTCATATCGTTCAGTATTGCCAGATGTTCATTTGAATTAAGAAACATACCTCTGACTATCTCTGCCAAAATATTTTTCGCAACACGTGTTATTCCCGTATAAAACAAAAGATGGCATGGCTTATATTCTGCATCGGTAAAAAGATAGTCAGGCAACCAATTCACTTGTGGACTTTGCAAAAAACCTTTTTCTGTCTCTAAAAGCTTAACTCCGTGAAGAATACCGCCATATTGGTCTTGCCAGCCACCACCGCTTGTTAATAGCTGCTCCAAAACAAGCGTCTGTATTCCGATATCGTTTTTACTCCATCCTAAACTACAAAAATCGTTTAACGCACCTAATACAGTAGAGGCAAGAATTGAGCTTGTGCCCAAACCCGAACCGGCAGGGATAGCTGACAGAAGCGAAACTTCTATTCCCGAACCAAAAGCTTTTAATTGATTTTCTAACGAAGGAAATTGCTGAGCAGAGAATTGTGGAAGAAAACCGCTGAGAGCAAGTGCCACTTTTGGTATTGAAAATGGAGAACCCAATTTAATATAATCTTGCAACTCTTCATAAGTGCGTACAATTTCAGTCGCCCCCATATCTATACTGCGCAACACGATATGATAATCGGAGCAAGGTTTCACATAAACTTGCAAGGGTTTTAAACCATTCAATTCTATTGCTATATTCACGACATTCCCTCCCGAATATAAACAGAAAGGCGGTGTGTCTGTCCAACCACCTGCCAGATCGATTCTTACCGGACACCTACCCCACACAATTTGATCAGTCATTACGGATAGACTAGGATTTTGCTTGCGCTGAAGTGATGCATCGATTAAACTATTCCTCAACAATGAAAAAGCTTCAGACTCCTCTTCTATCGATTTGTCATCTTCTCCTCGCATCCTAAGAATACGAGAGCGGAGCATCCGGTTATGAATCTGCTGCATTCTATCGGCATCTTTACTTAAAGCCGAAGGGAGTTCCAGTTGCAAACGTGAATAATCATCTGCAACACTCTTTAAATCCAACTGATAGAAAACACTTTTTTGATAATTCTTTTCCATCATCGGATAATTTTCTTTTAAAAACATCTCTCTTTGAGCATACAGACGAGGCAAAGATGCATGCTCCATCAGCTCATCTGCCGAAAAGCGACGCGATTTCAACCAGATATCTTTTCTTTTGTCCGATTCTGAATGTGCATCAATCATCCAACTCAGAACAACTCCCATCTCTTCGACAGACTCCACATAGGGAAAAAGTTTCGCATTTTGAATATCCACCACATCAGTAGTAATATCGCTCAAGGTTAATCCACGATTTACGAGCCATTGCGATAGTGGTTCTCCCATCCACACCGTTTCAGAAGAGTCGATATTTCCTTTAAACTTGTCATCTATACCGTAAGGTCTTATCGTATAACCCTTTTCGCCTACAGGAACTATATCGATACAAACTCCTTGAGGTAGATTTAACTTCCAGCAATTTTCGGGTACACCCGTAATTACATGATCCGACGACAGTTGCCACTCGCTGTGAATAAAGGAGTTTTCAATCCAAATTGTTCCGTTATTCTCAGCAAACCTATAATTAACGATTGCATTTTGGGTAAAAATCGCAGGATGAGGTTTGATTTTACGATGCATTATCAATCGTTGGTCATAAACTTTGTTTTGCATCGCGAGAGTAGATGAAATCATTTCACGACTTGTGCCGTAATGATGAAAATGTCCACCTTCGAGAGGAACAATTTTTACCGACAACCTATTTACTTCCTCATCTGCTTTTGTTGGATTACTGCCCAAAGCCAAACCAAAATCACCATAAAGGTCATAGAACTGCATTGTTCCCGTCTCACAATATGAGCGTTTACGCAATAACTCAACAGCCCTGTCGCTAAGTAGCCAAACCCCGATATCCATCAGGAAAAAGTGAGAGTGAGACAAATTCTCCAACTCCTTTAACGATGGTTTTTGAAGCATAAAGTCCAGCTCATCCAGAGTTTCTCTTGAAGAAGCAAATACACCGTGCCTTGTAGCCAATAACGCATTCACCCAAAGACCGAAACAAACTATATCTGCTTCGGGAATTTCCCGCAATGGACTATCGGCATGTATATAAACATCGCCACTTGCAATAAGAGTTTTTAAAGAAGATGGAGACTGCTCCATTATTTTTTCGTAAAGCGGCATTTGGAGAGAAAGCAGGTCTTGTCTGGAATTTTGCCCTCTCGCCCAACGAAACACAGGAATAGGAATACTCGTTTTTCCGGCAACCGCATAAGCAGGAAGTCTTCTGCTTTGTCCGCCTGCGTGAATTAAAATTCTTTTCTCTTTTGACAACCACTTTTCGAAATCTACACCCGGATTTTCGTCCCTGTAACACTCTTCCAGCAACCAGGTAGTTCCGCTTCCGGAACCCAATCGTTTATCAACAGGATCTGAGGTACAAAACCACTTATTACTGTCTCGCTCGTTAAGATTGTGATAATCTTTTACGGCATTGGGTGGAAGAGAAAGAAGATATCGCATAGTTTATAAAATGATTTTATATTTTTATTTATAGATGTAAGAACCAATAGTCATGACCATTTAATTTGCGATTTTCGATTTCGGATTTACGAATTAGATTTCTCACTTTGTTCGAAATGACATTTAGTAAATAAGTTGACAAGTTTCTAGTAAACTAGTAAACAAAATTTATTTCGGGATTACAAATCACTCTAATTAGACGCAAGAACCAAGAGTCAAGACACAAGACCTTTTACCCCTAGCCCCTAAAGGGGAATTTGTGTGTAATATTTTAAAAACTCAGAACTCGCAACACGAAACACGTAACTCGTAACACGAAACACGAAACACGAAACACGAAACAAGTCGGGATTACAAATTCATCCGACGATTA
>CAYFUW010000106.1:0-5135 GCA_964346495.1 uncultured Dysgonomonadaceae bacterium | reverse complement strand
TAAAACTTATAAAACTTAATCAAACAAAAGACGAGTATTAGTAGATTGATTATATAACAAACAAAACAAAGCCAACTATTTCGAAATAGTTGGCTTTGTATTTTATAAATTGCAGCTAATTTAGAATTAGCAGCTACTTAACCATAATAGTTCAAAAATCTAATCAAACAGATTCATCTGTCCTGTATCATCTGATGTATCAGAATCGAAATCGGAATCAATGTCTTCGTTTTCCGAATCACTTTCGGGCTCATCAACAGGTTCCGGAAAACGTGTAGGCTCTAACTCTTCTACACTTTTCACTTCATAATTAGAGATACGCTTACCTTTGGCTCTGAAACTTTTTACACCTATAAACTCTTCTACATCAACTTCCAACGGCTCTCTAAAATCGTCATTACCACCAAAAGTTGCTAAAACTCGCGGATAAACCGTATCGGTTAACAAATAGAGTTGCGAACCATCTTCTTCTCCTAAGAAATTGTTGATTTTATCGGAATCTTCAAAAGTGAATCGTTTCAGATAAGCGTAGCCTTGCGTTCCGTCGAAAAGTGCTGCAGACCAAACTTTGCCTTCATCAAACTTTTCTATTCGCTCGATATTCGGCTCAAAATGGTTGCTCAAATCAAAAGAACATGTACGGAAATCGCCGTTTTTATAGACAACCAAAATTTTATCATCACCGGAAAATTCACCAAGATAATTGCCTCCACCATCGTAATTCAGACGCAACACATCCGGGTCGAACCAAACTTTTCGTCCGCCCAATGTAGATACACCTTTCTGTTTCAGAACAATACGATGAACATCGGCTTTCGTGAGAATATTTCCCATAGCACCACGACCTTTGATGGCTATTTCGCTAAAATCTTTTTCAAACTGCGTAATTCTCATACGTGGTTTCGGTTTCAGAATTACTCTTACCGTTTCTGCTTCTCCATTAGGATTGGCACTGAAATAGACAACTCTTGATCCGGCTTTCTCTTTTGTCAAATCGTAATCTCTGTCGCGGGTAACACCGGTAACAGAGAAACGTTTTATATAGTGGCTGCCGCCTTTACCATCTCGATAAATAACGTTGTAAATAGTACGTTTATCGTTTCTTTTGAAAACATTTGCATAAAGAATATCTTTACCGACAAACATCTTTTCACTCACTTTCACTACCTTATATTTTCCATCTTTAAAGAAAATAATAACATCATCAATATGTGAACAGTCGCAAATGTATTCATCTTTTTTTAGTCCGGTTCCAATAAAACCTTCTTCTCTGTTGATATAAAGTTTCTCATTTGCTTCAATAACTTTAGTCGCTTCAATATTTTCGAAACTTCTAATCTCAGTTTTTCTTGGATAATCTTTGCCGTATTTCTCTTTAAGCATTAAGTACCAAGAAATTGTATAATCAATAATATTGTTCAGATTGTGGTCAATCTCTTCAATATCTTTTTTGTAGTTTGCAATAGCTTCATCAGCCTTATCGGAGTTAAATTTAAGGATGCGAGCCATTTTTATCTCCATCAACTTCAATATATCGTCGGAAGTAATCTCTCTGACAAATGAAGGTTTAAACGGCTCCAACCTTTTATCGATATGCTTTACGGCAATATCCATGTTTTTGGCATTTTCAAACTCTTTATCTTTGTAAATTCGCTCTTCGATAAATATTTTCTCAAGTGAAGCAAAAAGCAGAGACTCCTGTTTCTCGTTTTTCTCGATTTGCAGCTCCAATTGCAAAAGTTCCTTCGTTCTGTCTGCCGAAGCCTTTAAAACGTCGGAAACGGTCAGAAAATGCGGTTTGTCATTCTCAATAACACAGCAATTTGGCGAAATATTGATTTCACACTCCGTAAAAGCGTATAGTGCATCAATAGTTTTGTCGGAAGAGACTCCCGATGCAAGTTGAATTTGAATTTCTACATTCTCCGCAGTGATATCATCTACTTTTCTTACCCGAATTTTACCCTTTTCGTTTGCTCTTAGTATAGATTCAACTATTGATGTTGTTGTCTTTCCGTATGGCAAACTAGTGATAGCTAAAGTTCTGTTATCTATCTTTTTAATTGATGCTCTAACTTTTACCGAACCACCACGCTCACCATCGTTGTATCTCTCCACATCGATATATCCGCCCGTTTGGAAGTCGGGATATATCTGAAACTCTTTTCCTTGCAGATAAGATACAGATGCATCACACAACTCATTGAAGTTATGTGGCAAAATCCTTGATGACAATCCCACAGCTATACCTTCGGCACCTTGTGCCAACAACAATGGAAATTTAGAAGGCAACGTTATCGGCTCTTTATTGCGACCATCGTAAGATGGTTTCCACTCCGTAGTTTTAGGATTGAAAAGCACTTCCAGAGCAAATTTAGACAGACGTGCTTCTATATAACGTGGTGCTGCGGCACCATCACCTGTTAAAACGTTACCCCAGTTACCCTGACAATCAACCAGCAGATCTTTCTGCCCCAATTGCACCAAAGCATCACCAATAGATGCATCACCGTGAGGGTGATATTGCATTGTATTTCCAATAATATTGGCAACCTTATTGTAACGTCCGTCATCCATGCGTTTCATTGCGTGCATAATACGACGTTGCACCGGTTTCAATCCATCGGTAATATGCGGTACGGCACGCTCCAAAATTACATAAGAAGCGTAGTCCAGAAACCAATCCTGGTACATACGGGACAAACTCATAAATTTGTCTTCGGTTATGCGTGTGGTTAATTGAGGATTTGATGAAGATGAACTGTCTGATGAATCAGAAATAATTTCATCATTATTAAAATCATCATTGTTTTCCAATAAGTTATCTTCGTTTTTATCTTTTGACGACATAAAATCTGAGTAATTTTTTTTAGTTTTAATTCAGGTAAAAAGCGCTCAAAGATACGTTTTTTTGAGCGTTTTACCAAATGAAAATAATTGCATTATTCGAATAATTCACACAATCAGAAAATTTGCCCGGAACCACTACCAGAGTTTATCATAAAGGAAATAACGTAAAGCAAATTCATAAATAAACAACATATTGTTAAAAAACATAGTTAAAAAGTAAATTTCTATCAAAAAAAGTTGCTTTTCTGCAAAAAAACAATTAAATTTGAAGACACTTTCACTTTTAAATTTTTCAGATATGAAAAGAAAATTTTTTAATGCGAAATTTTATCGCAACGACTCAGCAACCCAGATGATTGTTGAGAATGGTAAAATCACTCAAATCGGTGTTAACCTGCCAGAATGTGACGAGGAGATTGATTTGAAAGGCAAATTTGTTCTGCCACCTTATGTTGACCCACATTTACATTTGGATTACGTCTATACTTTAGGCGAAATGGAAGGAATCGGTGCGGCATCGGGAACACTTTTCGAAGCTATCGAAAATTGGCCCAAATACAAAGCAACTATGACAGCCGAAAGTGTAAAAAACTTGGCACGAAAAGGTATTGAAGATGAAGTATCGCAAGGTGTTCAGTTTATCAGAGCACAAACAGACGTTACCGACCCGAAGTTCACAGGTTTTAAAGCTCTCTTGGAACTGAAGGAAGAGATGAAGGACATTGTTGACATTCAGGTGGTTGCTTTCCCGCAAAACGGTATGTACACATACAGAGGCGGAAGAGACTTGGTTGAAGAGGCACTAAAAATGGGTGCTGATGTAATTGGCGGAATTCCACACTACGAACCGGCAAGAGAGTTTGGTGAAAAATCAATTCACGACATTGTTGAGCTCGCACTTAAATACAATGTATTGATTGACGTTCACTGTGACGAAACAGACGACATTATGGCAAGATTCGTTGAAATTTTAAATGCTCTGGTTTATTTTGAAGATTATGGCACAAGAACTACTGCCAGCCATACCTGTTCATTCGGTTCTGCTGACGATTCTTACGCTTACAGAATGTTTGATATGTTCAAAAGAAGCAAAATGAACTTTGTATCTTGCCCGACAGAAAACGCATATCTGCAAGGAAGACAAGACACTTATCCGAAACGTCGTGGTTTGACCAGAGTAAAAGAGTTTATGGAAATGGGTATTAACGTAGCATTTGCACAAGACTCTATCAACGACCCATGGTATCCACTCGGAAGCGGAAACATGATGAATGTTTTAGACAACGGTATCCACCTATCTCAATTCGCAAGCCCGCAAGAAGTAGAAGTTGCATTTGATTTGATTACCTATAACGGTGCAAGATGTTTGAATATTCAGGATGAATATGGCCTGGAAGTAGGTAAAGATGCTAACTTTATTGTTCTTGATGGTGATAGTGCATGGGATTGCATCCGCAGACGTGTTGGTGTATTGGCATCTGTAAGAAAAGGCGAATTCCTATTCAAAAAGAAACCAACAGAATACGAAATTCCGTTCAAGATGTAAAAATTAAAAATTGACTACAAAAAAAGCTACCCAACAGGTAGTTTTTTTTATTGTTCATAGTTTTAAGTTAGTCAAGAAATATAGAGTTTTGAATTTTCTGTAATCTTGTTTATAAAGTGTATGTAATTTATATTAAAGGGTAACACTCTTAACTCAATACTACTTACTCTTAACTACTTACTTATCCCATCGGACGCAACGTATGTTTAGCAAAGTGTGAAATAATCATTCCGGGAACAGCCAATATAACTGCATACCAGGTAAGACTTAGTGCACCGTAACGCATCAGCAATATACCTGCAATGGAAGTTGTAATCATAATTGAAAGGTTAAACATACACGATTGCACCGACATTGCCACGTCTTTAGCAGTTTCAACCTGATTTCCAACTGCTGCCTGAAATAGCGTAACCAGCGGACCAAACGACAATCCCCACATGAAGAAGCCAAGATGAGAGATAAACATTGCTCCTTTGAAGAAATAGAATATCAGCATCGCGATACCAATGAAGGCAAACATCAACACCGTAAGCTCACGCAGATACTTATCGATATACTTCGTCGCAATAACAATAGATATCAACGAACCAATACCAAACACCAGCAACGCCACCTGAATACCACCTTCTATTCCTATTTCTGATACCAACTGAGTAATGTAGGTATAAACTCCGTAATGTGCACAAACGCCGAGGAAGGTAAGAAGAATTACCAACAAAATAGCTTTGTTTTTCAACAT
>CAYFUW010000105.1:0-5309 GCA_964346495.1 uncultured Dysgonomonadaceae bacterium | reverse complement strand
AATGATAAAAGACACACCCGAAAACAAAGCCGAAGTTACCAGCAATCACAAAACAGACTATGCCGGAATTATTACTTTCATGATTTCTATGGTTGGATTGCAGCTATTAATCAGCAAAGGTTCGGAGTTTGGATGGACAAGCACTACAGGACTGATACTTATTGCAGTAACATTGATTTTTGGTTTCTTATTCTTTAAAATTGAGAATGGAAAAGAAGGAGCATTCTTTAACTTCAAACTATTCAAAAATCTAACTTTTACCGGTGCAACCATTTCTAACTTTATGCTTAACGGAACAGCTGGAATGCTGATTGTTTCTCTTGCGTTGCTACAAGTAGGTGGAAACCTTACTGCACAAGAAGCAGGATTGCTAACACTTGGATATGCTATTTCTATTGTATTGTTTATCCGTGTAGGAGAAAAATTATTGCAACGTTTCGGCGCTCGCAAACCGATGATTTGGGGTTCACTTATCGTTGGTGTTGCCATAATCCTGTTGATGTTTACCAATACAATGACAGGAACATATAAGATTTTATGCATTGTTTCATACACACTTTTCGGAGTGGGACTTGCATTTTATGCCACACCATCTACAGATGCGGCACTATTCAATTTGCCTGCTGACCAGGCTGGCTCAGGTTCCGGAATTTACAAAATGGCTTCATCATTAGGAGCTGCGTTCGGTGTTGCTATTTCTGCGGGAGTTTTCGCAACCCTAAATGTAGGTGACAATATTACATGGATGGAAGGTGTTATTCCTTTTGTTGGAAGACAAGATAACGTAGTTATTCGTCAAGCAGCAACTATTGCATTAGGAGTAAACCTGATGATGATTGTAATGGCTATTGTGAGTATTATGATTACGATTCCGAAATCGGGAGGCAAACTTAAGAAATAAATAATACATTATATTATAATAACTGACTCGTGCCTTGGTGGTGATTTTTTTCCACTAAGGCACTTTTTTTAATTTAAATAAATAGTAGGTTTATTGAAAAATCTGTAACTTTGGGAGTGTAAATAATTCCGCATCAATAAAAATATGAATATAAAATCAAAAACCATCCTATTATTAGCTATGCTAATGATAGCCAGATTAGCTTTTTCGCAAGAACCAATTATACCAACACCGGAAATCAATGAAAAAACAAAAAAGTCATTTTTTCTCTTCTTAGATGATATTCCTTCCGAATTATTGGCAAATTATGGCATTAATAATAAAGCCGAAATAAAAGAATCTACTATAGGTAACCCAATTGCAGTTTATACTATTGAGTCAGACAGCCTAAAGTTCACAAATACATGGCGTATTCCATTAATCATCGACAATGAATTCAGAACACTATTTACCATGTATAAGAATAGTGATAATGAATATAAAGTTGTCGATTTTGGAGCAGTGTCGTTAGGCAAAGAATTTTTTAATTTCGGTAAAGAAACTGACTTTTCAGCGATTATAAGAGTATATCAGTTGCGAAAAGATTTTTTCATGTTTACAGACAAAAGAGGCGAATGGAAATTCAGACCTATTCCGGCTAAAGAGAGAAGAGAGTACAGCCTAAATGAACTAATTTCACTAATAAAGTAAAGCACTATGAAAAAGATATCAATACTTTTATTAGCCATAATAACTGCCGGGAGTTTAAAGTCTCAGGTATTAAATGTTAGTGAAGTTATTCAAGAAGAGGACCAATGGTGCTGGGCTGCAGTATCTGCATGTATTTTAGATTACTATTGTGCACCTACTCCACAATGCGAAATTGCAGAATATACCCGAAATGTTGCAACATGGAATGATTTTGGAGATACTGATTGCTGCGTTGATCCTACTTTAGGATGCAATTATCCGAACTATTGCTGGGGGTTTGACGGAAGTATTCTGGACATATTAGGACATTTTGGAAATATTTCAACTTACGGTTTTTACTCATCACTCACAAAAACAGAGATAACTACAGAGATACAAAATAACAGGTTGTTTGTTGTCCAATGGGTATGGGATGACGGAGGCGCACACTTTATTGTTGGACACGGTCTAATAGGAAACAATATGTATTATATGGACCCATGGTTTGGAGAAGGACTAAAGGTTGCTGATTATGACTGGGTTGAGTCGTGGAGCGATGGCTCATGGGCATATACAGGTAGAATATCCGAAATTCCGACAAATGGCGTACCCGCAAATGCAGGAACAATTTCAGGAGCAAATACCGTATGTCAGGGACAAAACTCTGTAACATATACTGTTCCGCCAATAGAGAATGCAACATCTTATGTCTGGAATTTACCTACAGGTGCCACAGGAACAAGTACAACTAACAATATTGATGTTAATTTTGGATTAAACGCAATTTCCGGAGATATTGAAGTTAAGGGAGTGAATAGTTGTGGAGATGGTATCAGTTCTACTTTGTCAGTAAATGTAAATACCAAACCTGACACGCCAAACATTACACTAAATGAATTTGTTTTACATTCGGATGCGCCTAATGGGAATCAATGGTATAATGAAAATGGCTTAATTAGTGGAGCCACAGAGCAAAATTACACGGCAACAGTTGATGGAGATTACCATGTAATTGTAACTTTATCGGGATGTAGTTCCGACCCTTCAAACATTATTAATGTAAGTGGCACAATTATTGATGTAGTTGAATTAGACAGAATTGTAAAAACTTATCCTAATCCTGTTTCAAATGAGTTGACAATTGAAACAGGGATAGAGGATTTAGTTAATTTCGATATACTAAATGCAGTAGGACAAATTATCCTTAAAGGTGATTTAATTAATAAAACATCCATTAACACTGACCATTTAGCAGCCGGAGTATATTTTATTAAATTAAAAATCGGCGAGACTTATAAGTTTAAAAAAATAATAAAACAATAGCGTAACAACAATTTTTTAAAAATAACAGATATGAATATCAAAAAATCGGCTTATTAGCCACACTAATTATTACAACTATGATGGTAAATGCACAGCAATTTGCCGGAGACTGGAAAGGAGCTATTTCTGTTCAGGGAATAGATTTGGAACTTGTTTTCCACATCACGGAAGACAATGGTACTTATGCAACTACGCTGGATGTTCCAATGCAAGGTGCAGCAGGAATTCCCGTAGAGAAAACAGAAGTTGACGGCAACAAATTATCTCTTGGCATGACAGCTTTACAGGCTACGTTTGAAGGAACTTTAAATGCCGAAAACATTGAAGGAACTTTCAAACAAATGGGAATGGACTTTCCGTTAATCCTAAAGAAGTTTGAGAACAAACTGCCCGGAAACACTGCACTTGTTTCGTCTGATGAGGATTTACAAAAACTAGCATCTTTTGACACAGGTAGTTATAAGTATAGCGTAGAAGACTATTTTTCTCGTCCGAAAGCGAGTTCATTTCAATTGTCTCCCGACGGTAAATACATGTCTTATCGTGAAAAGGAAGATGGCGGCACAAAAAACCATGTTTACGTTAAAGAAATTGCTACAGGGAAAGTTACCCGTATTTTGGAAGAGAAGGATGAGTTGATTCGCGGTTATTTCTGGAAAAACAATGAACGACTTCTCTATATGATGGATCAGGGCGGAAACGAACAGTATCACATTCATGCTGTCAATATCGATGGTACAAACAACGTTGATTTAACACCGTATGAGGGAGTTCAGGCAGGCATTATCAATATATTGAAAGATCAAAATGATTATGTTATTGTTATGATGAACAAAAACAACGCGCAAGTTTTCGAGCCTTTCAAATTGAACATCGTCACCGGAGAAGTTGAGCAGCTTTATGAAAATAAAGACATTGCCAACCCGATACAAGGATACGACTTCGATAAAGATGGCAATCTCCGTGGTTATAGTCGCCTGGTAAATGGTGTTGATTCTGAACAGTGGTACAAAGATTTAGAGACAGGCGAATTTAAACTTGTAAAGCAGATGAAATGGTACGACACTTTCAGTATTGTTGGCTTTAATTATGCCGGAAGCAATCCTGACGAAGCTTATGTAGCTACCAATCTCGACTCAGATAAAGCTCGTATTGTTCTATATGATTTCAAGAAAAATGCAATCGTGAAAGAAGTTTTCTCTAATCCGGAATATGATGCAACTATGATGAGTCGCAGCCGTAAACGCAATTATGAAATTGACTTTTTTGCATACAATGGAGAAAAACACGTCGTCATACCGGTTAGTGATTTCTTCAAAAGTTTCACCAAACAAATAGAGAAAGAGTTTCCGGGAAAAGAGTTCTATATGGTAGGTGCCGATGACGATGAAAACACTATCCTAATAATTGTTCAAAGTGACAAGCTATACGGTGCATACTATCAATACGATAATAAAACCAAAAAATTCTCACTACTTTACGATTTAATGCCACAACTGAAAGAGGAAGATATGGCTGAAATGCGCCCGATTAAATTCAAAAGTCGCGATGGATTGACTATTCACGGTTATATCACACTACCAAAAGAGGCACTGCAAGGAAAAAAAGTTCCTCTGGTAGTAAATCCGCACGGAGGTCCGCAAGGAATTCGCGATAGTTGGGGCTTCAATCCCGAAACACAACTCTTTGCAAGTCGCGGATATGCAACACTACAGGTAAACTTTAGAATTTCCGGCGGTTATGGAAAAGAGTTTCTGAAAGCAGGATTCAAACAGGTGGGAAGAAAAGTTATGGACGATGTTGAAGATGGTGTACAATACGTTATTGAGCAAGGTTGGGTAGATAAAGATAAAATCGCAATTTACGGTGCAAGCCACGGCGGATATGCTACACTAATGGGATTGGTAAAAACACCCGATTTGTATGCTTGTGGTGTGGACTATGTTGGTGTTTCTAATATTTTCACATTTATGAAGTCAATACCTGAATATTGGAAACCGTACTTGGATATGCTAAAAGAGATTTGGTACGATACTGACAATGCGGAAGAAGCTGCCATTGCAAAAGAAGTTTCGCCCGCTTATCAGATTGATAAAATAAAATCGCCGCTATTTGTAGTGCAAGGTGCAAATGACCCACGAGTAAACATCAACGAAAGCGACCAAATCGTGGAGCAACTTCGTGCAAAAGGCGTAGATGTGCCATATATGGTAAAATATAACGAAGGGCACGGATTTTCACACGAAGAAAACAGCATCGATTTCTACAAAGCTATGTTGGGATTTTTGGCAAAATATTTGAAGTAAGCCCCTCTCCAACTCTCCCCAAAAGGTAGAGAGAGTAAAGATAAAACATTGTCAAAACCGAGAGTATCCTTAATTGATACTCTCGGTTTTTTGTATCGGACATTTATTTA
>CAYFUW010000104.1:0-5325 GCA_964346495.1 uncultured Dysgonomonadaceae bacterium | reverse complement strand
ATTTTTATACTTATATACAATTCTTCTTTTTACAAAAAATAAATTTTGGCTAAAGCCTATCGTTGTTTTTTCTATTATTAAACGAGTTAAATCTTTTCGAAATACCGAACAGCCAACAAGAATTAAACCACTAATTATAAAGCCCTTGAACATCAATTACCACAGCCTGTTCCGAATTTCGGAAACTTTTAAGTCGTGGACATGTAACTCAAAGGAGCAAAGGGCTTTAGCCAAAATTTATCAAAATCCGAATTTATCCATAAATTCATTATACTCATCTGTAAAAGTTTTCTTTTTGTGATGACTTTCTTGGTTTCGGATATAATTTCTGACTCTTTCAACCATTGACTCCGAAACAGATACGGCAAAATACTCTTCCTGCCAACCAAACCTGTCGTTAATAAGTTTCTCTTTATTTATCCAAAATGATGACTCTCCTTTTATTAATTGAACTACTTTTTCAATTGTTTGGTCGGATGATAAAGAGACTAAGCAGTGACAATGTTCGGCATGACCATTCACAGAATCAATAAAAATTCCTTTCTTATCAGCATTTTCCTTTATATGTTTCCACACTTTTACTCTTATTTCGGGTGTAAACAAAAGAGGCAATCTGTCTTTTGTTGTCCACACCAAATGTATGTAAACTTTAATGTGTGACATATAAATTTTGGCTAAAGCCTTTTTGTTTTTTGTCTTTTATTCCACGAGTTAAAACTCGTGGCAATTAATAATAAAGTTACTTATGAGACACCGACTAAAACTCGGCATTATTCGGCGTTCTCGGGAACGGAATCACATCACGAATGTTTGCCATTCCGGTAACGAAGAGTATCAATCTTTCGAAACCGAGACCGAAACCTGAGTGCGGTGCAGTACCAAATTTGCGGATTTCCAAATACCACCAAATCGGGTCGATATGCATATCCATCTCTTTAACTCGCTTCATCAGTTTGTCGTAATTCTCTTCACGCTCTGAACCACCGATAATTTCACCGATTTTCGGGAAAAGCACATCCATTGCACGAACGGTTTTGCCGTCGTCGTTTTGTTTCATATAGAACGATTTAATTTCGGCAGGATAGTCCGTTAAAATTACGGGGCATTTGAAATGTTTCTCTACCAGGTAACGTTCGTGTTCCGATTGCAAATCGGCTCCCCAAAATACCGGGAATTCGAATTTATGTCCCGACTCTTCCAATATTTTCACACCTTCGGTATAAGTCAAACGTATGAAATCGTTTTCAACAACAAATTTCAATCTGTCTATCAACTCCTTATCGTACATTTCACTTAAGAACTCGATATCTTCCATACAGTGATCCAATGCATATTGGATAAGGTATTTCAAGAAATCTTCCGCCAAATCCATATTGTCGTGAATATCGTTGAAAGCCACCTCGGGTTCAATCATCCAGAACTCTGCAAGGTGACGCGGAGTGTTTGAGTTTTCGGCACGGAAAGTTGGTCCAAATGTATAAATCTTACCAAGCGCCATTGCTCCTAATTCACCTTCCAGCTGTCCCGAAACAGTCAGGTTAGTTTGACGACCGAAAAAGTCTTGAGAAAAGTCAACTTTACCATCTTCGGTTCTCGGTATATTGTTCACATCTAACGTGGTAACCTCGAACATTGAGCCTGCACCTTCGGCATCGGAAGCGGTGATAATTGGTGTGTGGAAATAGAAAAAACCTCTGTCGTTAAAATATTTATGGATTGCATACGCCATGTGATGTCTAATGCGGAATACCGCTCCAAAAGTATTTGTACGTGGACGTAAATATGCTATCTCACGCAAAAACTCCAGCGAGTGACCTTTCTTTTGCAGCGGATAGGTTGCAGGATCGGCTGTGCCATATATTTCAACCTCTTTAGCCTGGATTTCAACTGATTGTCCTTTACCTTGCGATTCAACCAAAATTCCGTTCACGTTGATGCACGCTCCGGTTGTTATCGGTTTAAGATACTCTTCACCAAATTGAGCTACATCAATAACAATCTGAATGTTATTAATTGTAGAGCCATCGTTTAACGCTACAAAGCTTACATTTTTATTACCACGACGAGTACGCACCCATCCTTTTACATTTATCTCTTCGCCAAAGTTTTTAGATTTTAATGCATCGGCAATAACTGTTCTGTTTATTTGTTTCATATTTAACTCCTAAATTTCCCGATATGGAAATTGTTGTTTAAATGTTTATTTTGTTTAGAATAATACCGAATCGATATTATTTTTAATCAATATTTTATTAATCGAATGCTCCCATTCGAAGCATGTTAACCTCTTGTTCTGTCAGATAACGCCATTTTCCACGTGACAAATTCTTTTTGGTAAGTCCTGCGAAATATACTCTATCTAGTTTTATAACGCGATAACCCAATTTCTCGAATATACGACGTACAACTCTATTTCTTCCCGAATGAATTTCGATACCAACTTGCGATAAATCTTCTTCGGTAACATAGCTAATAGCATCGGCATGGATTTCTCCATCTTCCAACTCAATTCCATCAGCAATAGCTTGCATATGCTCCATCGCTACAGGTTTATCCAACCAAACCTGATAGATTTTGCGTTTCTCGTACTTGGGATGAGTCAATTTCGATGCCAAATCGCCATCGTTTGTCAATAGCAAAACTCCCATAGTTGCTCTGTCCAAACGTCCAACCGGATAGATTCTTTCCTTACATGCACTTTTCACCAAATCCATTACCGTTTTGCGATTTTCAGGATCATCTGTTGTTGTTACAAAACCTTTCGGTTTGTTGAGCAATACATATACTTTGCTTTCCAAAGATAACAGTTGATCGTTAAAATAGACCTCATCCGAGCGAGTAATTTTTGTTCCCAATTCGGTAACTACCTCACCGTTAACTTTCACGGCACCCGCTACAATATACTCATCGGCTTCGCGACGAGAACAAACTCCCGCATTTGCCAAATATTTGTTCAAACGAATGGGCGCGTTAGGATCGGCATTCTCCTTATACTTAATCTGTTTGAACGGTTTTTTCTTTTTAACCAGCTTTTTGGGTTGTCTGTTTTCCGATTGCTGATAATTTTCTCTGTTTCCACGATTATCGTGATTTCCGTACGGTCTTCTATTCCTATTATCCCTTGTGTCCTGTTGCTGGATACGCTCGCCTACTCTGGGACGACGTTTTTTAGGTCCGCCCTCTTTCACATTGCCGTGGTTGCTCTCATTTCTGTTGTGGTTTTTGTATGGAGCAGCGTGTCTCTCATTTCTTGCATTGTCATGACTGTGAGCCATATGTGCATCTTTGTTGTTTGTATTCATATTAGTTTGTTTTTGTATTTAAACCTCACGGTTTTTTTGATTTTAAAACATTTTGCGCAACTCTTTTTATGGTTGCAGTTATCATATTTTGCTATTGATTTTTAAATTCCCGTATAGTTGTGTGGCGTTATCGCCTTCAACTCGTTTTTCACCTTATCGCTAACATCAAGAGTATCGATAAATTCTGAAATTACCTCCATCGTAATGTGGGTATTCGTTCTTGTCAATCCTTTCAGAGCTTCGTATGGCTGTGGATATCCTTCGCGTCTCAATATTGTTTGAATAGCTTCCGCAACTACAGCCCAGTTGTTTTCAAGATCTTTTTTAATTGCATCGTTATTCAACATCAACTTATTTATACCTCTTGTTGTATTTTTTATAGCCAGAAGACCGTGAGCCATTGGCATACCTATATTTCTGGTAACGGTTGAGTCGGTCAGGTCACGTTGCAAGCGAGAAATCGGCAACTTTGCAGCCAGATGCTCTAAAAGTGCGTTAGCTATACCTAAATTTCCTTCAGCATTTTCAAAATCGATAGGATTCACTTTATGTGGCATAGCCGATGAGCCAACTTCTCCCTCTTTAATTTTTTGTTTGAAATACTCCATCGAAATGTATTGCCACATATCTCGTGCAAAGTCGATTAATATTGTATTTATGCGCTTCATCGCATCGAAAGAAGCTGCCAAAGCGTCATAATTGGATATCTGCGTAGTATATTCTTCACGCGTTAAGCCCAGGTTTTCTTTAAGAAATTTGTTTCCGAAAGCTTTCCAATCTACCAACGGATAAGCCACGTGGTGAGCGTTGAAGTTTCCTGTCGCTCCACCAAATTTTGCTTTTGCCGGAATATGTTTTAATACTTCAATCTGATTATTTAGTCGATAAGCAAACACTTTCAACTCTTTTCCCAAACGTGTCGGCGATGCAGGTTGTCCGTGCGTGCGTGCAAGCATCGGCACATCTTTCCACTCTTCGGCATGGCGATTGATAAGTGCGCACAATTCATCCAAAGCGGGAATATAAACTTCATTTAAAGCATCGCGCCACATCATTGGCGTAGCTGTGTTGTTTATATCTTGCGAAGTCAATCCGAAGTGGATAAACTCTTTGTACTCCTGAAGATTAAGTTCGCCGAACTTCTCTTTTAAGAAGTACTCAACCGCTTTAACATCGTGATTGGTTACTTTCTCTATCTCTTTTGCACGTAGTGCATCTTGTTCTGAAAAATTATCTACAATGTCTCTTAAAACAGTATAAATAGATTTTTCCACTTTGTTTAGTGGAGAAATATTGAGTTCACAAAGTGCAATGAAATATTCCACCTCTACTTGTACGCGATATTTTATAAGCGCATACTCGGAAAAATATTTTGCTAATTCATCAACTTTATCTCTATATCTGCCATCTATCGGCGAAATTGCTGTGAGTAAGTTTAATTTCATTCTTTTTTGTTGTAATTTTGTGTTTATATAGAATGTAGAATTACAATTTTTTGTCAAAACTAATTATTCGACAAATATAGACTTTTTTTTGATTTTTTCTTTATTACAACCGCATTTATTTGTAATTCAAACACAAAAATAGTGATAATTGTAGAGTTGAAAAAATTTTATGAAAAAAAATAGCAAAATATTTTGTCACTTAACAAAAATGACATATCTTTGCATCGCTTTTCAGGAAAACAAACGCCAAGTGTGGCAAAAAAGTAAAGAAAAAGCAATTCGGGCGTTTAGCTCAGCTGGTTCAGAGCACCTGCCTTACAAGCAGGGGGTCACTGGTTCGAATCCGGTAACGCCCACAATCAAAATCAAGCACTTATCTAAATTTAGATAGGTGCTTTTTTATTAATATCACAAAATATCCATGAATCGATTCAAAGCCAGTTTTTGAATTAAGATACAAAAAAGGCTTGCGTTATAAATAACACAAGCCTTTGTAATTTCATGTGACCTCGGCGGGGCTCGAACCCGCGACCCATTGATTAAGAGTCAATTGCTCTACCAACTGAGCTACGAAGTCG
>CAYFUW010000103.1:0-5561 GCA_964346495.1 uncultured Dysgonomonadaceae bacterium | reverse complement strand
ATAAAAAATAATAATTTATTATTATTGTTTTAATCTTTGTATTTCAATTACCACGAGTTTTAACTCGTGGGTGGGAATTACTCTTTTAAAATGGGCTTTAGCCCAAGATTTTTTTAAACTTTGGCTAAAGCCAGTTGAGTTTTTAATCATATATCCATGCCCTAAAGGGACGTGGCAATTGATTTTAAACTTTGTGATAATAAACTCAAAGAATTATCTCGATTTTACGTTAATAAAAAACAAGTTCATTTTTTTGTGAAAAAACCAATATTTGTATGCAAGAAGGATTCATAATCATTGTTTTAGTTTCATATTTTTTACTGTTGATGCTTATTTCCTATTTGTCGGGAAGGAAAAAGATTGATAACGACACCTTTTTTCGAGCCAACAAATCGTCGAAATGGTACGTGGTTGCCTTTGCAATGATTGGGACTTCAATTTCTGGAGTAACCTTTGTGTCTGTTCCCGGGATAGTTCGCAATCTGGATATGACCTATATGCAGATGGTTTTCGGATTTTTCTTCGGATATTTGGTTATTGCTTATGTGCTTTTGCCGTTGTATTATAAGTTGAATCTGACTACTATTTATGGTTATCTTGAACAGCGGTACGGTAGAAAATCTTATAAAACCGGAGCGTGGTTCTTCTTGATTTCCAAAATTGTAGGTGCTGCAGCCAGATTATATTTAGCAGCTTTTATTTTGCAACGATTGGTTTTCGATAATTGGGGAGTACCTTTTGTGGTTACTGTAATCGCGATAATTCTCACGATATGGCTCTACAGCCATCGAAGTGGAATAAAAACTATAATTTGGACTGATTGGGTTCAGACACTACTTTTTCTGACAGCTTTGGTGCTTATTTTGTGGAAAGTTACACACGAACTCGACCTGAATTTTGCGGAAACTGTAACAGTTATAAAAGATAGTTCACACTCTAGAATATTTGTTTTTGACGATTGGGCAAGTACTCAAAACTTCTTCAAACAATTTTTTAGCGGTATGTTTATTACTATTGTAATGACAGGGCTCGACCAAGACCAAATGCAGAAAAATCTAACAATCAGAACATTAAAAGATGCACAGAAAAACGTTGTATCTTATGGACTTGCATTTACTCCGATAAATTTTCTTTTTCTCTCGTTAGGTGTTTTGTTGCTATATTATGCTCAACAATCGGGAATTGTGCTACCTGAAATATCAGATGATATTTTACCATATATCGCCAGCAACTATTTAGGGCTTACTATATTAGCATTCTTTGTAGTTGGTGTAATGGCAGCAGCATTTTCGAGTGCCGATTCTGCACTTACTGCATTGACAACATCTTTCTGTGTTGATATTCTCGATATGAAAACGTCAAGTAAAGATGTTGAACAGGAGAAACTAAATATCAGGGTGCGTCGCATAGTGCATGTGGTTATCTCGGCACTGTTTGTTGTTATCATTTTACTAATCAAAGCCATTGGTTCAGATAGCATTATCACTGCAATTTACAAACTTGCATCATACACTTACGGACCATTGTTGGGTCTCTTTTTCTGCGGACTGTTTACAAAATTGAAACCGAAAGATAGTTTTGTTCCTTACGTGGCTTTTGCAGCACCGATTATTTGTTTTATATTTGAAGTTGTGATGAAAAACCATTTTAACTACTCGGTTGGATATGAAATGTTATTAATTAACGCAACAATCACCGGCGTAGGATTATGGATTTTAAGCAGACCGGAAAAAAATAAATTAAAAAGATTATTCGCATGAATACTTAGTTTAATTTTATAACCACATAGTCACATAGTTTTTATGTAAAGTGAAAATAGTTAATCAATAGGCATAGTAGCGTAGCTACTATGTGTAAAACAAGTTTTTCTATGTAACACTTATATTTATATTTCATTTTCAATAAAATAAACTATGCTTTCTATGTGCCTATGTGGTATTGAAAAGATTTTTTTGTTTAAAAATAGAATGTAAATATAGGTAATTATACGGTTAAATTAAAACCAACAATTTTGAAACAATGATTATAAAAACAGCTGAATTTATAGTAAGTAGCCCGAATTATCAGAGTTGTCCGCAGGACGAAAGACACGAATATGCTTTTATTGGTCGTTCAAACGTGGGTAAATCATCGTTAATCAATATGTTGACCAATAGAAAGGGTTTGGCAATGACTTCATCTATGCCTGGTAAAACGATGTTGATTAATCACTTTCTAATCAACGATGAATGGTATTTGGTCGATTTACCAGGATATGGTTATGCTCGTCGTGGTAAAGAGAACAGAGAACAGTTGCGGGTGCTTATCGAGAGTTACATCTTGAATCGGATGTCGCTTACATCGCTTTTTGTTTTGGTTGACAGCAGGCACGAACCGCAGAAAATCGATCTTGAATTTATGGAGTGGTTAGGCGAAAACGGAATACCTTTCTCTATTGTTTTCACAAAAGCCGACAAATTGGGGTCGGGTCGATTGGGTATGAATATCGAAGCGTATAAGGAGAAGTTGCTCGAAGTTTGGGAGGAGCTTCCGCCAATTTTTGTTACATCTTCCGAAAAGAAACAGGGTCGGGATGAGTTGCTCGACTATATTGAAACTATAAATAACTCGTTGTAACAAAACTGTACCGACTTAAAACTCTTTTAAATATGCTTTATCTCAAAAAGAATATTCTCTTTCTATTAGTTGCTGTTTTTTTTATATCGAATGTTGCAGCACAAAACCAAATCAAACCACAAAATACAATAAAAATAGAGCCTGACGATACTAAAGATATTATTATTCAAAAGGCTGCAAATATAGTCCCTACAAAAAATCAGTTCGAAGCACTGCAAAATGAGTTCATTGCTTTTATCCATTTCGGACCTAATACATTTACCCGAATGGAGTGGGGAAGCGGTAAAGAGAGTCCCGATGTTTTCGATTTGAAAGAGCTGGACACCGACCAGTGGTGCCGTGCTATGCGTGATGCCGGAATGAAAATGGTTATTCTCACCGTGAAGCATCACGATGGTTTTGTGCTTTGGCAAAGCCGATATACTGAGCATGGAATAATGTCAACAAATTTTCAAGGCGGTAAAGGCGATATACTCAAAGACTTATCTGAGTCGTGCAAAAAGTACGGTTTAAAGCTGGGTGTCTATCTTTCGCCTGCTGACCTGTATCAAATTGAGAGTCCGAACGGACTTTACGGCAATTTGAGTGAGTATTCAAAGAGAGCAATTCCGAGAGAAGTTCCCGGTCGTCCGTTTGAAAACAGAACCACATTCGAGTTTGAAGTTGATGATTACAACGAGTATTTTCTGAATCAACTTTTTGAAATTCTGACTGAATATGGCGAGATTCACGAAGTTTGGTTCGATGGGGCACATCCGAAAACCAAAGGTGGGCAAAAATATAACTACTCTGCGTGGACTGAACT
Organism: uncultured Dysgonomonadaceae bacterium; assembly: GCA_964346495.1. Classification (GTDB taxonomy): domain Bacteria; phylum Bacteroidota; class Bacteroidia; order Bacteroidales; family Dysgonomonadaceae; genus JBGZFC01. The sequence continues at coordinate 2,140 of CAYFUW010000103.1, read as the reverse complement.
TATACACACTTTGGCACCACGAGCCGTGATTTTTGGACGTGAGGATATTCGTTGGTGCGGAAATGAATCGGGAGCAACCCGAAAAACAGAGTGGAACGTAATTCCATATCCGTTCGATCCACATTCATCGTCAACTTTTCCCGATATGACCGGAGATGATTTGGGTTCACGCTCAAAACTTTACGATGCGAAATATCTGCACTATCAACAAGCAGAAACCAATACATCCATTCGTGAAGGTTGGTTTTATCGGGACGATACGCATCAAAAAGTGCGAAGTGCCGATGATGTTTTTGATATTTATGAGCGTTCGGTTGGTGGAAACTCTACTTTTTTGCTGAATATTCCGCCAAATCGTGAAGGCAGATTTTCGTCGCAAGATGTGGCGGTATTAGAGGAGGTAGGTAAGCGAATCGGAGAAACATACGGGAATAATCTGTTTGTCGATGCGAAAGGAAAAAGGGAATTGCTCGATGACGATTCAAAAACATACTATCTGTTTGAAAACGGAGAAAATGAAATCGTGATTGAGATGCCTAACGAGCAGAAAATAAACAGAATAGTTTTGCAAGAAACTATCGATACTCATGGCGAACGAATTGAAAAACATGCTGTTGACACATGGCTGAATGGACAATGGGTAGAAGTGGCAACTGCAACAAACGTTGGATATAAACGTATCCTTCGTTTTCCTGAAATTACAACCAATAAAATCCGAATCAGAATAATTGAGTCTCGTCTAAATCCGGCTATCAGCAATGTTTCGGCACACTACTATAGAACTCGTCCGCCACGTTTGGAATTTTTCCGAGACAGCGATGGAATGGTAGCTGTTTCACCCATGAAAGCAGAATTTAATTGGAAACCACATGGTGAAAATAGTATTGAAAATCTGTATCAAAACTATGAAATATTCTACACTTTGGATGGTACGGAGCCAACCCGAAACTCTATTAAATATACCAATCCAATAAGAGTTGAAAACAAGCAGCTTAAAGCAGCAGCATTTAGCCCCGAAATGCAGGGAGAAGTGTGTCAGGACTATTTTGGTGTTTTAAAAAACAGTTGGAAAGTGATAAGTGCAAGTAGCAGTCTGCCGGAAAACGATGCTACTCTCTCTTTCGATGCTAATCCCGAAACTTTTTGGCAGTCCGAAACCGCTGATTTACCAAACTTTATTGCAATCGATTTAGGTTCGAAGCAGACTTTAAAAGCTATGTTATACACACCGCCAAAATCGGTAAAACCTGCCGGAATGATGGCAAAAGGCGAAATACAAATAAGCAAGAATGGTAAAAAGTGGAAAACCGTAGAAAATTTTGAGTTTGGAAACTTAGTCAATGACCCTTCTCGTCGGATGCACCAATTCACCAGCTCTGTTTCAACTCGTTATGTTCGAATAGTTGTGAATAAGATTGAAGGAGATAGCGGTTTTGTAAGAGTTGGGGAGTTGGATTTTTGGTAACTCATTGCAGAGACGCGGCATGCCACGTCTCTACGATTTTACGTCGGAGGGATTTGTAATCCCGACTTCTCGAAAGTTTTACTTGTTTACTATTAACTTGCCTACTAAATAATATCACGGTACACTGTACCTTATTCATGCAATATTGACAATAGCTACAAAAATAGTCGCCACTCTGTGGCTTATGGTGCTGTAAAGCTGCATAGCAGCGATAATATTTGTAGTATTTAGAAATGCCGATAAATAGAGGTGCGGAGCACCGAAATATTTATTAACCACATAGATATATAGGAGATTTTAGTTTGTAGTATATAGTATGTTATTGCCTTGTACCCTGAAACAGCTACACACTCCAAGCTGCTTATTCATAGCTAATTAGATACCATAATATGATGTCTTTACCATCGGAACACGATGCCTTTGGCTTCGTAATAATTTTGACGAAAGCACAACCATCGTCTGTTATATAGTCGCACCCCGAGTTCCTTTCTCTCCAAGCACGATAAATTGCAGAATATTAGTTTATTTCATTTAATTGCTGACTCGGGGCGCGACTAAAAAACACATTGCAGTTTCCAACGGCAATGCTCTCTTAGCGTTGCTTGCGAAATATCTTTTCGCTCTTTGCGTGAACGGTATACACCACACTATGCTTTTATAAGCAATATTTTTTTT
>CAYFUW010000102.1:0-5590 GCA_964346495.1 uncultured Dysgonomonadaceae bacterium | reverse complement strand
GTTAGTTAAGTTTTTTGCTAAACTCAAAAACGGACACACATCAATGCAATTTAACCGTTTTAAAGCTAACTATTTTGCAACGATTATAGATAATCGAGTTTTTGTTGAAAGCATTAGAAATCAATCATTGAATTATGAAAATCTTTTGCCAAAAGATGAAATATTAGAAATTAATGGCATTCCCGTTATGGAATGGTTAGCTTCTGAATTGCCATATGCAGAAGCTTCAACATCTCACTATAGGACAGTAAAAGCATCTTATGGTATTTTTTCAAGTTACACAGATACGGTTCGTACTTTTAAAATACGGAACTCGGAAGGCGAAAGAGAAGTCGAAGTAAAACTTTACAAAGACATTCAAACAGATAGCGACACCCAAAATGTGGAAGGCAAAATGCTTAACGATAGCGTAGCTTATTTGGCTGTAAAAAATATGAGTGGAAAAGAAATTTTTCCACAATTCTTGCAAGCTTATCAAAGTTTGAAAAATTCTTCATTCATAATAATTGATGTTCGTGAAAATGGTGGTGGAAATAGTGTAACAAGTGAAAAAATTACAGAGTACTTCATTACGCAACCACAAAAAGCTTGTGTGTCCGGTCAAGAGTTAGAACCTGTTGCGGATGCTTTCAAAGGAAAAGTTTATTTGTTAACAAGCACCAATACTTTTTCTGCCGCAGAGAGTTTCGTTATCGACTTAAAAGAGAGCGGAAACGTAACATTAATAGGCGAGCCTACAGGTGGCGATACCGGAAATCGTCCTTTGGAATTTCAAACTTCACATGGCATAGTTTTCAGAATACCTGTTAGAAAAGAGAAACAAATATCGTCACAAGGTTTTCCGATGGAAGGTATTGGTGTTGAACCTCATCATTTAGTACATCAGACCGCAGAAGATTTTTTGGCAGACAAGGACACAGTACTTGAATATGCGATAGAATTAATATCAAAATAGTTTCTCTATTTTTATCTTAATCGAGTGTGTCTTTGAGCCACTTTCGGTGGGATATAATAAAAAAAGAAGCTGTATCAGAAGTAAAGTACATCCCTGTGTTGTCATACTGAATGGAGCTCTAGCGGAATGAAGTGTCTAATAATGAAAGAGATATAGATTCTTCACTCCGTTCAGAATGACAAAAACAACCGAATGTTAGACTTTTGATACAGCTCCTTAATAAAGGTTTTATCAGTAGTTATCTGTTTTTATACTCAATTACAACATCGCCACAATCTGATTCTCTAACTTTTAGATGTTTTTCTTATAATTTGCTTGTGGTTCAAATAGAGTAAGTTGTTGACCTTGTGGTCTAAAAATATCATAATTAGAGATAAAAAGTTCCTTTCCCTTTTGATCCGATGTTTCTGTAATATTTCGCATTCCGTACGTTAAACTCCAAGGTGTTATTTGGGCAAATGAAAAAAGCTCTCGTATATATTCACTATCATCATAAGTTATTAACCATTTGTGTTGGCATTTTTGCATCACCTTTGCAAATCTTTCATGGTCGAAACTCTTGTGCAAATTACCATTTTTACCATAAAGTGCCGATTTTGTCGCTGAATAATATGGTGGATCTAAAAATAAAAAAACACTATCCCCTTTTTGATTTACCACTTCCTCATAGTCAAGATTGGTTATCTTTGCTCCATCTATTACTTCGGCAAACTTGTGTAGTCTATGAATACTACTTTCGGTAAAGCGACCTGTAAATGCTTGTTGGCTAAAACCTCCACTTAAAGTTGTTCCTGAAAATGTAATACGATTATATATAAAGAAAGCAGCTGCTCGCTCTAAATCATTGAAGTCCACTAAGTTTTCATTTAAATAGTGGTATAATTCTTTTCCTACAGGAAATTTCTCTCGCCACTCATAAATTTTATCTATCAAGGCATCTGCATTTTTTTGTGCTACTTCCCAAAACTTATAAAGTTCGAAATATAAATCATTTATCCAAAACTTTTTGTTCGGATAACACTGTTTGGCATAAATAAAAACGGACCCTCCTCCCAAAAAAGGCTCTCTGAACTCATTAAAATTAGGAATGAGCTTTGATATTATATTAACGGCGCGACTTTTCCCACCCGGATATCGTAATGGCGATTTTATCATTGCGAAAATTGAAGTTTTAAAGTAAAATTGTTATTAGTAGCTTCTGTCATTACCGTTTCTATAAACATTTTTTGAGATGCAGAAAAACCATTAATTTCAAAAAATCTCTCTTTTTCTTCATTTGTATTTGATGAAGTTATAGAACCTTTTAATTTGGTTGATGTTAAAAGCAAAACAGAACTACTTTTCATTTCTTTATCATTTACTTCAACATCAGTCAAATTGCTGTACAATATCATTTTTAGCAATCCATCTCTTACATCGCCCTTGCTTGGCAAAATACTATTCTTACTATGTTTGCATTCAATTAGATAAACAACTTCTTCGAAAATTTCAATTTCATCAACTGTCAAAAAATACTGTCCACCTAAATAATTATTTATCGTTATCTTGGACTTTGAAAGTGTTGACAGACTCTCTTTTGGTTGTAAAGTTACAAATTCTCTTGACTGTGCATTTCGTGCTTTTTCTCTTGAAAACTGCATAAATAGAGATACATCATTACCTATTCTGTCTTTAAAAATATCAATCCCCCTAATATTATGTAACGAAACACCTGTTGACTTCTCAATCTCTAAATAAGCAGATTTAGCTTTATCTATAATATTATGAAAATTAGTATTAAGCTCGTTCAAATTCCAATGTAAAGCAGAACTGTGATACTGTGCTACATCTTTGATTTTAGAAATAACATAATCATTATCAAACTTCTGATTAGTTATTTTATATCTATTCCTTGGACTTATTTCTGCTTTATCGTAGTAAGCAAAGATAACAAAAACATCGAGTAACGACATCAGTGAAACCGTGTCCCATTGTATAAAATCACGGTCTCCTCTTGCTCCCTCATCTTTCACTATTGGAATAACTGTAACTTTTTTGTTTGTTTTTAATGAATTATACACTCGCTCAAAAGGATAAGAACGTGTCCGTTTTGGTGAGACCCATTTTGAAACAGCAAAAACACCGCTATTACTTTTCAACAAACAAGTAGAAGGAACATTATTAATATCGAATGTGTCAATATCAAACTCCTGCAAGTCATCAGTTGATAATGGTTCATATTTAATTCCTGTTATTTTCCCGGTTATATTCATTGATTTTACAATTTAAATCGAATAAGTATCTCTATAATACATTACTTTAATACAAAACAAATATACAAAAAAAACACCACAATCGAATGACCGCAGTGTTTTTTATATATGATATTGTACTCATTTACAACATCGCCACAATCTGATTTTCTAACTTTATCAAATCTTTGGTGAAATTGCGGATACCTTCTGCCGTTTTTTCGGTTGCCATAGCATCTTCATTCAACATCCAACGGAAAGTTTTTTCATCCATATCGACTTTTTGAATATCCATAGCTTTGGCTTTTTCAGCGTCCAATTTCTTTTCGAGAGTTCCTTCAGTTTGCTCCAACTCTTTCAACAATGCAGGCGAAATTGTAAGCAAATCGCTTCCTGCCAACTCGCAAATCTCACCGATATTTCTGAAACTTGCACCCATCACTTGTGTTGGATAGCCAAACTTTTTGTAGTAGTTAAAAATATTGGTAACTGAAATAACTCCCGGATCTTCTGTTGCAGGAATTTCAGACACTCCCCTATCCTTTTTGTGCCAATCCAAAATGCGACCGACAAAAGGCGAAATCAAACGCACTCCCGCTTCGGCGCATGCTATTGCTTGTGCCATAGAGAAAAGAAGTGTCAGGTTGCAACGAATACCTTCTTTTTCCAATATTTCGGCAGCTCTGATTCCTTCCCAAGTGGAAGCAATTTTTATTAAAATGCGCTCACGCGAAATACCGTACTCTTCGTAAAGAGCAATAATATCACGAGCTTTTTGTACAGTAGCTTCCGTATCGAAAGATAAGCGTGCATCAACTTCTGTAGAAACACGACCCGGAACGATTTTCAAAATTTCAATACCAAAATTAACAGCCAATTTTTCCATCGCTTTAGATAGCTGTACATCTTTATCGGATGATGATTTTTTTGCATAGGCAATAGCATCGTCAATCAGATGTTTGTATTTTGCATCTTGCGAAGCAGAATAAATCAGCGAAGGATTGGTTGTAGCATCAACAGGCTTGTACGCTTCAATAGATTGAAAATCGCCCGTATCGGCAACTACTTTCGTGTATTTTTTTAATTGTTCAAGTAAATTCATGTAAGCAAATATTAAAGTTATTATTCAAGAAATCTCAATTAGCTATATCAGAAAAATGTAATTTGTCGTTCTATTTTTGTGGAACAAAGAGTAAAGAGTAAAGAACAAAGAGCAAAGAAAAAAGACTTTTTTTGATGCACTTTTCTGCTAAAAGCCAATGGCTAAAAGCTAATAGCCAAAATTAGAGTCTTCACTTCATTCAGATTGACAAAAGTAAACGAATAATGGTTCCGGTACCAACTTCGGACTTCGGTCATCCGACTTCGGACAAAGAAATCAGACTCTTCACTTCGTTCAGAACGACAAAAACAATCAAATATGACGCTTTTGATATTGCCTTCAAAGTTATCAAATATAAATCATACTACCTAAAAGGTTGTTTAATTTTTTATTGTTTTCCTGAAACAGCAACCTCTTTATCTATCTTTGAAACTAAACCTTGAAGCACTTTTCCAGGTCCTAATTCTATAAACTCTGTTGCACCATCAGCTATCATATTTTGAACAGATTGCGTCCATTTTACAGGTGCAGTAAGTTGAGCCACCAAATTGGCTTTAATTGTATCTGGATTGGTCTCTCCAACCGTAGAAACATTTTGATAAACAGGACAAACAGGTGTTGAAAATTCAGTTGCTTCAATAGCTGCGGATAGTTCGGCACGTGCCGGCTCCATCAACGGTGAGTGGAATGCTCCTCCCACTTTTAGCGGAAGTGCACGTTTAGCCCCTGCCTCTTTCATCTTTTCGCAAGCAATTTCAATACCTTTCATCGAACCGGAAATAACGATTTGTCCGGGACAGTTGTAGTTTGCTGGAACTACCACCTCATCAATTTCTGCACATATCTCTTCCACTTTTTCATCGGGTAGAGCCAATATAGCCGCCATAGTTGAAGGGTTTTGTTCGCACGCTTTCTGCATAGCCAAAGCACGTTTGTAAACCAATTTCAAACCATCTTCAAAAGACAACGCACCTGCAGCAACCAATGCCGAAAACTCTCCTAAAGAGTGACCTGCAGTCATATCAGGTTTAAAATCTTCTCCCAATGTTTTTGCTAAAATCACAGAGTGTAAAAATATTGCAGGTTGAGTTACTTTGGTCTGTTTAAGGTCTTCATCGGTACCTTCAAACATCAAATCTGTAATTCTAAAACCAAGTATTTCGTTCGCTTTTTCGAACATCTCTTTCGCTAAAGGCGAAGTTTCATACAAATCTTTTCCCATGCCCACAAATTGTGCGCCTTGTCCGGGAAATACATATGCTTTTTTCATATTTATCTAAAAATTAAATTATTATCAATTAT
>CAYFUW010000101.1:0-5657 GCA_964346495.1 uncultured Dysgonomonadaceae bacterium | reverse complement strand
TAAAACAATTTATATAAATTTAAATGTTTAAATTCTATTATTTGCCATTTCAATAATGAAAATTATTTCGATAATATTGCTTAGAGAACGCCCTTGATTGTAGATAAAATCCTTATTTTTTCACAATCTTATACACTCCACTCTTGCCATCTGCTTTCACATTGAGAATATAAACACCCGGTAGCAAGTTAGACAGATTTATAGCATCGCCCGTGTAAATGCCACGATAAACCTCACGCCCCTGTATATCGCTAATGCTTATTGTTGCTCTGTCTGAAGTGAGACCATCTATTTGCAACTTATCGGTAAAGGGGTTGGGATATGGTTTTAAAGATATATCAATAGCTGTGTCAAATATACCTGTAGGAACAGGCTCTACACTGCGATAAATCTTACCTGTATCATTGCCATAAGCTAATAAATATCCGTTATGTGACATAGTCAGATAATAGACTCTGGGGTCGCTCATGCCAGACACAATTCGCTCCCATGTTGCACCTTCGTCATAGGAACGAAACATACCAGGAACAGCCTCGTCATAGTTATTTGTCACGTATAATGTGTTTTCTGCATCAATAATAATAGACGTCGGCTCCTTATATCCATAGCATAACTCCCAAGTTTGACCCAAATCAAACGATTTGTAAACACCTCCATTATATGTGTGATAATTGCCAATACTTCCGGCAAATAGTGTACCTTCAGAATTAAATGCCAAAGTATAAATATAGTCACTATCCAAACCAACGTGCTCCCAAATATCGCCATTATCATCAGAACGATATACTCCGCCACCGCCCAACCATCCGGTAATTCCGGCAAATAATGTCCCACATTCAGACTCTATAATAGATGTGGTTTGCATAGAGTTATCACAAATATGTATACGAGTCCATGATTCTCCTCCATCAGATGATTTGAATATGCCACCCCAAGTTCCTGCAAACAAATCTTTGTTTTTCGAAAAATAGAGACAGGAAACATTATCGTTAAAACTGTAATCTAATTTTTGCCAAGTTTCACCATTATCGGTTGAACGATATATTGCACGAGAAAGACCTACAAAAATATGGTCATTATCAGGATTTATTTCCATTGAATATAGCGATAACTCTTCCAGTCCAACACACCCCCAAGTTTTACCCATATCTACCGATTTGAATACTCCATCTGAAGTAGAGCAAAATAAATCACCTGCAGAATTTTCTTTAACTTTTCTAATTTTTGTTGAAGCGACAAAATATTCTTCCCAAAAGTTTTGCCCAAAAGCCATATCTACAAAAGAAGAATAAACCGAAAAAAGAATAGTAAATAAGAGAACTTTTTTAATTTTATCTATTTTCATAATATAATTTATTATTAGTATATGTTACACTATTTATTAATACAAAACTGAAACAATCAAATCACGTCGGGCAGGTATTAACCAAACCCGACGTGATTTGAATTGTGTAGTTTTATTTGTTAATAATCATTCTATTGGTTGCAACAGTTTTGCCGTCAACTCTAATAGAGTAGAAATATATTCCTGCAGAAAGTTTGCTGCCGTTATAAGCAAATTTGTGTTTGCCGCTGTCAAGATTTCCCAATTGTACTTTATCCAGAACAAAACCTGAGAAATCGCTTACGGTAACTGTTACATTGCCTTTTTGTAGCAGTCTGAAACTGATGCTCGTGTTCTCAATAAACGGGTTAGGATAGTTGGTTAACTCAATATCCGCGTTTTTACGAGTAACAGACTGATTAACTGTTGTGTTACCCGGAAGTAGCGATAGCAGATAATCACGCTCTTCTTCAAACTCTTGAGCATCCGATGTGTTCACACCACTTCTTGTTCCGTTCATTTGCAGTTCCAAAGCACGTAAATCAATCTCGGCAAAAACACTGTCTTCCAAACATGCCGGGTTGGCTATAACATTTTCGTACCATGCTATTGCCCGTTCAAAATTACCCATTTTCTCATCACATTTATTTGACAATATATCTGCCAGTTTAAGAAGGGAAGCGTTTGATATGCCCCTGTAATATCCTTGCAGGGAAGCGTAATCGTTGTTCAAATCTTGTTCCAAATATAAAAGTTGTTTCAATGATGATTGAGCAAACTCAGTTTCGGGATAATTTGCAACTATTGAGCGGTATGTATTTGATGCTTCTGCATTGTTTCCTGCTTCTGATGCACTCAATGCTTGTTCGTACATTGTTTCAGCTGTTGATATTGTAGCATTAGTACCCGGATTCCAAATAGGTGTGTACATAAATGCACTTATCGGGAACAAATCTTCTATAGGGATAAAACTATTTCCCCAGTAATTGTATTTAACATCTTTTTGTCTGGATGCCATCGGATTTTCTATGCCAAAGTATATTAGAGGATCTCCCGCAGGCATACCTAAATTGTCATCATCAATAATTGCATTATAACGGAAAGGAGCGGGGAAAGCTGAACCGGCAACATAAACCTCTATTCCGCTGTTGTCTCTTATCTGTTGTGTTAATGACCAATGATTAACATTCGGGTTACCACTTACCGAAACATTTGATATATTCATAAGACGTAATCCGAAGCCTAAGTTATTATATATTTTGTTCATGCTTATTGCACAGGATGAACTGTAAACATCAACTCCAATATTACTGTTACTTACATCGTTGTTAACAACTCCTGATTTGAATGATGTTGCTTGCCCCGAATTGTATATACTTATACCTATATTTATTCCGGTTTTCACGATATTATTGGTTACCATATACATAGGATAGTTGTTAACAATAATTCCATTGGTATGTTGGTTGATTATTGTACAATTGTGAACACGTGCCATATTAACTCTTGTTAAACCCGGAAGACTCAATGAGAGTCCTGTTTCATAGAAATAAGAGTCTTCTATGTCAATATTACCGTAAATTCTTAACATACCACAATCGGTAAAGTTAGATTGTTTAATTGAGATATTGGCTTGAGCTTGAGTTGATATTTTACAACGTTCGAACGTTACTGAATTCATATCCACATCTATGTCGCGATTGTTGAATATCAACTCTAAATTTGCTCCCTCTTCGGCAACAAAGCTGACACCTTGTCCGATATTTATATTTCCGTCGATTATTACTTTACAATTTCCGCGTTTAGCAACAATACTACTTCCATTATTCATTTTCAAAGTACTGCCTTGTGAAATATAAATGGTACTGTTGTACATATCTGTTCTGACTCCGGAGTTCATCTCCAAAGTTGCGTTATTGGTAACGTTTGTTGTAAATCGGGATACTCTATTTGAAGTTAGCAGTAAATTTTGGCTAACATTTTCTTTGTGTGGCAACAGATGATAATCTACAGCCAAAAAGGTATTACCATTGTTAATAATGGATGTGTTACTTTCGTTGCATGGAAGTTCAAACTCTTCTCCCCAACGGTAGTCAAAAAGAGAAAAATTGAATATAAATCCTTCGTTATTTCCACTAATATTCCTATCTCTAACAACAAAATAAACTTTTCCGGATGTGTTATATTCGGGCTTTTGATTATAATCTAAAGCCAATTCAATAGGATCACTATTTATATCCTGCATAGGATAACAGCCTCCCCTGTTTAAAAAAGCCTTAATATAGTGTATAGTACTTGGGTTAATACTGTTTGCATCATTACCATATCCGACACCAAGGTTTATCTTATTGCGACAAGGATAACTTATTAGTGTTTTTAAAACAATTTCGGGATTATATTCTTTTTTTACTTTTAAAACTTGAACAGTATTGCTATAAATATTAGGGAGCAATCTGTAAGGAATATAAATAAATCCATCATTTTTCCAATCTCCCCAAGAGTTAGCGACTTTCACAGCACCGATTTCCCATTGCGACATATCATTTCCAGGGTTGGTAAACTGCCCGTCACCATTAAAGTCGAATTTGATATTATCATTATAACCAACAATAGTCATAGCATGACCACCAAAACTTCCAAATTGCAACAATATTTCTTGTCCTGCATCATAACTTTGCGGAGGTAAATAAGCATAAATGGTATCGCCATCCATATGAGATCCGAAAGTAGCCAATCCTCCGGAATCAGAGCCATCTCCATGATCTGCAAGCCAATGTTTTAATATGTTTAAGCCTTCCGGAGTTGAAACATTAATAGAGTAATAATTTTCAATTACACGGTTACCCAAAGCTTTAAGATATTTATTATAACCTGTCATCCAAAACAACCAACTATTTGGGAAATCCATTTCTATATTACCGTAATCTGCTACTGAAGGCACTCCACTCTCTTTGATTATATTCCATCCATCATGAACAGAAGACGATCCCATATGTGCACCGCTATTAAGAAAATTCCAAGTAAAATGAGTCGGATACTGATTTTCATGAACATTTGCAGGTAAATTTCTTACACGATTTACCTCGTAAGTAAAAACATAAGCCACGCCTGCAGCCTGTGCACAGCTTCCACCTTTCTGTTTAAATATTGGTCTAAACCAAATATGCTCTGAATTATCCACCTTATCTGGTAACAATTTTGAAATTGACTCCGGTGTAAGCACGAGGGGTGGAATAGCATCTAACTCTGCTTTAAACTCCGGTGTTAACTCCGGCAAACCTCCAGTCCAACAAGGTTCACCATCTTGGTCGGGATTACAATTGATCAACTGGGCATTTGCTGTAAAAAACAGACTTAGAAATACCCCAAAAAAGAAAATTTTTAAACTTTTCATGATTTTGAATTTTTAATTATTAATGACTTATTATTAACCTTTACTGGTTTATTCTTATTTGAATTACACTTTTTTATAAATAATTTTTTCAGTTCCTATACAATCTTTTTTTGATTACAAATATTCTATTATTGTTATACTTCCGTCTCTATTGATTTTTACTTTTACAGGTTTTCCGTTAATATATATAATTACATACTCATCATCTCCTTGTTCAGAAGTGCCACCGTAAATAGAGTTTAATTCATTCTCATTCAAAATTTCAAAAAAAATGTTTAATTCAGTTGTTTCCATATTTATATGTTTTTAAATTATTAACTTTACGGTACAAATTTACAAGTAGTTTTTTATACTATTTATAATCAACTTATAATCATTGTGTAATCGTAATGTAATCTTTATATAATCGCAATATAATCTGAAAAGAGATGAACTATAAACTGCATATAAATAATGTATGATTTGAAAAAAAACACTATCTTACAGCCAAAAATTAAGCTTTAGTTATATATTAGTTTTTTATGAAAAAAAATCGCACCCCTATTATTTTAGCTACATTTCTTGCTATAGTTGCATTAGTCGCTTCTCAGGTAATATGGCTTGATTACGCGACCCGCCAAGAGAGTTATCAACAAAAAAATAATTTTAAGTATTATTTCAAAGAGTCTATTGCCACTTTAATTAAGTTACAATGGAATGATGATAAATACGCTCCTTATGAAATAGAGCCAATAGAGAAATTGGATGATGGCAGGTATAATTTAACGGAAGAAAAAGAGATGAAAGTAATTAATGCAGGAGATGATCCCGATAAAAAGATTTCCGATATGCTTGAGGACGCTTTCATTGTAATGAGCATAAAAGAAAATAAATTTAGGACACAGCAATTTGACAGTATTCTTACCTCACTTATAAACAAAGCTAGTTATGTAATATCAT
>CAYFUW010000100.1:0-5860 GCA_964346495.1 uncultured Dysgonomonadaceae bacterium | reverse complement strand
ATTGTAAATTATGATGGAAAAAAAGAGTGATTTTTTGTGTGTTATAACTTTGTTAATATGATGTGTTTAGCCTGTATTATCAGATGATAAACTGTTGAAAATAATCTCTGCAGCTCTTTCCGATGCACCCGGTTTTCCTATTAAGTTATGCAATTCTTCATATCCGTCGAGCATCTTTTGTCGATATTTTTTGTCAAATAGCAGACGATGTAGTTCTAATTTAATATTCTCTATCGAGAAGAATTTTGCAAAAAGCTCTAATACCACTTCCCGATTACAAATTAAATTAACTAATGAAATGTATGGTGTGTGCAATATGTTTTTAAAACTCCAGTATGATAGTCGTGGAAGAGCTGTTTTGTAACAAACAACTTGCGGCACGTTAAGCAGTGCAGTTTCAAGAGTTGCCGTTCCGGATGTAACCAAAGCCACTTCCGATTGTTGCAGGATACGATAAGTTTGTCCGAAAAGAATAGTTGCATTAACATCTTGTAAATATTCCGAATAAAACTCTTTGTCAATGCCCGGAGCACCGGCTATAACTATTTGATACTCATCTAAATCTTTAGCTGCAACCAGCATGGTGGGTAAGTTTTGTGATATTTCACGTTTCCTGCTACCGGCTAACAGAGCTATTATTGGTCTTCGCTCCAATTGATTTGTTGTTGTAAACTCTTCGAAAGATTCGTCTTGAAAACTTCTAGAAGCTACTGCATCTAAGGTAGGATTACCCACATAATATACGGGATAGCTGTGTTTTTTATAAAAATCAACTTCAAATGGAAGTATGCAGAGCATCTTGTCAACATATTTCTTAAACAGTTTTACACGATACTCTTTCCATGCCCACACTTTGGGTGAGATGTAATAGTAAACAGGTATTCCGAGACTCTCTTTTACATATTTTGCTATTTTTAGATTGAAACTCGGATAGTCAATCAGAATTATAGCATCAGGATTGTATGATTTTATATCATTTTTGCAAAAAGAGAGGTTACGCAAAATAGTTCCGGCATTCATTATCACGGGAATTATTCCCATAAATGCCATTTCTCGATAATGTTTTACCAAAGTACCGCCTTTTGCCTGCATAAGGTCGCCGCCAAAGTACCGAAACTCCGCTTTCGGATCTCTGTTTTTAAGCGATTGCATCAGGTTGGATGCATGTAAGTCGCCCGATGCTTCACCGGCAATTAGGTAGTACCTCATAATTTTTTGCGGAAATATTGTCTGTTGTTACTTTACAAATTCCATTTTTTTAGTTCCGGAATGAAATCGTATGCAGTCATATCAATTTTTACAGGCACAACTGCTGCGTATCCGTTTGCTAAAGCCCATTCATCGGTGTTTTCGTTTTCAGTTTCCCAATTTTCGAAGTTGCCCGTCATCCAAAAAACATCTTTCCCAATTCCATCTTCAGATTGTTTGTATTCGTTAACCCATTTTCCTTGAGTTTGAGAACATATTTTTATTCCTTTCAAATTATCTCCTTTGGGAAAGTTAACGTTTAGGCAAATTCCTTGTGGTAATCCCTCTTGCAAAACTTTTTTCGCTAATAATCTGCTTATTCTAATCGATTCAGAAAAATCAGCGTCAGGACTGTGGTCGCACAATGACAATCCTATCGAAGGAATTTTAGCGATACATCCTTCTATTGCGGCACCCATTGTTCCTGAGTAAACAACACTTATTGCGGCGTTTGAGCCATGATTAATGCCGGATAGCAATAGATCGGGTTTCCTGTCAATGAACGCATGCAGTGCAAGTTTTACACAGTCTGCAGGTGTGCCGTTACAAATATAAGTGATTACGTTATCCTCTTTTTTATGAACAGTTGCACGCAAAGGAGTTAATGAAGATATCGCGCTTGACATACCCGAACGTGCAGAGTCTGGTGCAAATACAATAATGTCGCCTAAATCTTTTACTGAGTCTGTTAATGATAAAATGCCATTTGACAAATAGCCATCATCATTTGTTATAAGAATAAGTGGTTTTTTTTCTGTCATTTGTATGTTTATAAATGCTTTTTGATATTTTCTTTAAACGTCTGTTTGAGCAGACAAAAGTACAAAAAATGAGAGTTTGTTACAATAGGTAATGTTACAATATGGTTAAATTTGCGAGAATATAAATAAAATACAACAACAATTTAGTATCTTTACACAATTGAAACAATATTAATGTATTATCTAATTTAATTATAAAATCACAAGCACAATGAAAAGATTCACAATATTTTTATTGACTCTTATTACTGCTTCGCTCTCAGTGATTTCACAAGATGTGAAGCCTGTTAAAAACGTAATAGTTATGATTCCAGACGGAACTTCCATAGGAGTTTATTCTGCCGCTCGCTGGTATAATATTTACAACAAACTAGGTGAAGGTTTGCATATAGATCCTTATTTTACAGGAACAGTAACCACGCACTCTTCCAATGCTCCTATCGGTGATTCGGCTCCAACAGGGTCGGCATATGCTACAGGTGTTTTGCAACAAACTGGCAACATAGCTATCTATCCGGAAGCTTCCGAAAATGACATTTATCCTGTGGATGCAACAAGAACTTACCAGCCTGCAGCTACTATTTTAGAAGCTATGAAGTTGCAGGATAAATCTTTGGGTTTGGTAGCAACATGTGAATTTCCTCACGCAACACCTGCCGACTTCTCAGCACACTATTATAATAGACGTGATTATAAAGTTATCTCTTCTCAAATGGCTTATCAGAACCTGGATGTTCTATTTGCCGGTGGAAATGATATAGTTACAGATGATATGAAACAGCACTTTCGTAATAATAAAACTACATATATTGAAGATGATGTAACTGCATTTCGCAACTATAATAATGAAGGAAAAGTGTGGGCTCTTTTTGGCGATGTTGCACTTCCGTACGATATAGACCGAAATCCCGATAAAGCGCCTTCCATTTCGGAAATGACAGAAAAGGCATTGCAAATTCTTTCGAAAAATGAGAATGGATTTTTCCTTATGGTTGAAGGAAGTCAGGTCGATTGGGCTGCACATGCCAATGATCCGATAGGTATAATAACTGAATATCTTGCTTTTGACAAAGCTGTAGAGAAAGTGATGGACTTTGCAAAGAATGATGGAAATACAGCTGTAGTGATTATGGCAGACCATGGCAATAGTGGCTTTACTATTGGTCGCGGCGATTGTGGCGGTTACGATAGGTTGTCGCTAGAACAGTTATTTGGTACGGTTTCTAAATATAAATTATCGGCAAACGGTTTAGAAGCTATTTTAGTGGACACCGAACCAGAAGATATTAAGGATGAGTTTGAAAAATATACCGGAATCGAAATTACCGATGACGAATTGCAAATGTTACTATCTTCAAGAAATTATAAAGAAGGTAATTATATGGAGGTAACCAATAGTAATAACCTGGTTCATAATATAACAAACATACTTAACTCTCGTACCTGTTTCGGCTATACAACCGGTGGTCATACAGGCGAAGAAGTTTTGCTGGCATCGTATCATCCGCAAGATCACATTTTGCGTGGCAATGTTAGAAATGTTGATGTAAACAAGTATCTGCAAAAGGTTGCGGGATTGGAAACAAGTTTGTCCGATTTGTCCGATATCCTTTTTGCAAAACATACTGAAGTTTTTGCCGATATGACTTGCACTATCGATGAAAAAGATTCCGATTTCCCATTATTGACGGTAAAA
This sequence comes from uncultured Dysgonomonadaceae bacterium, assembly GCA_964346495.1. Classification (GTDB taxonomy): domain Bacteria; phylum Bacteroidota; class Bacteroidia; order Bacteroidales; family Dysgonomonadaceae; genus JBGZFC01. The sequence goes on along the minus strand of CAYFUW010000100.1, from coordinate 2,155 downwards.
AAAGGTAAAAACACTCTTAAAATAAAGGCTCATACTTCTGTAGCTGAACTTAATGGAAAACCATTTGATATTGGTTCAGTAGTAGTTTATATCGATAAAAACGAAACATTCTATTTGCCGAAATCGCTTAGAGAATTATTCTTTTAGAGATAACAAGACACAAGAGTCAAGATAAAAGACTTTTTTTACATACAATGCGAACTTTGTTCGTGGTAATCGTAGAGACGGAGCATGCTCCGTCTCTACTACAAATCACACAAACAAAAATTTTGAATTACACCTCCGAACAGTTATCTTTGTAAAAAACTAAAAGCAGAGTAAAATGGGAGCAACACCTAAATGTATTAAATGTAATAGTTCAGTAACATATTTCGATGGATCTTTGTATCATTGCACCGAGTGCTTTCACGAGTGGACACAAGATGACCATGAAGCTGCAGAACAAGCAGGAAAAGTATTAGATAGTAACGGGAATGAACTGTTTGATGGTGACGATGTTACGGTGATAAAAGACCTTAAAGTAAAAGGTTCGTCTATGGTTGTTAAACGTGGAACGAGAGTTCGTGGAATTCGTCTTTCGGAAGAAGATCCGACTCATGTTCAGGGACGTGTGGACGGACAAACAATTTTTATCCTTACCGAGTTTTTGAAAAAATAATTTAATCTTAAACCAATTCGATTTCATTTATCTGCCCGGGTAAAAGTAGGGTAGGTGATGGTTTGTATTATTCAATATAAGATAAATAAAGTCTAAACACAACATCGATGGCAAAACTTAAATCGGCATATTTTTGTAGCAATTGTGGCAACGAATCGCCAAAATGGATGGGTAAATGTCCGGCTTGCGGCGAATGGGGAACCCTTGTAGAAGAGTTGGTGCGAAAAGATTCTGCAACCAAAGTTGGCGACACACGTTCGTTTGAAATTGGTGTGAAAAGTCAACCACTTTCGCTGAAAGAGATTCGTGCCGACGAAGAGCCTCGTATCGATATGCGCGACGAAGAGTTGAATCGTGTTTTGGGTGGTGGACTTGTCCCGGCATCGCTCGTACTGATAGGCGGCGAACCCGGAATTGGAAAATCAACGCTCGTTCTACAAACTATACTTAAGCTTACCGATGTAAAGAGTTTGTACGTATCGGGAGAAGAGAGTGCAAGGCAACTAAAACTTCGTGCCGACCGTATTGGTCAGCAAAACGATAATTGCCTGATTGTGTGCGAAACAAATCTGGATGAAATTTTCAAACACATTAAAAATACTTCTCCTCAATTAGTTATTATAGATTCTATTCAAACCGTATATAGTGAAGGCTTGGAGTCGTCGCCGGGAAGTATTTCACAAGTGCGTGAGTGTGCGGCTTCAATTTTGAAATTTGCAAAGCAGAGCGGAACTCCGGTTATTTTAATCGGACATATCACGAAAGAAGGCAGCCTTGCAGGACCAAAAATATTGGAACATATTGTCGATGCTGTTTTGCAATTTGAAGGTGATCAACACTATATGTATCGCATATTACGAAGCATTAAAAATCGTTTTGGCAGCACTGCCGAATTGGGAATTTACGAAATGAATCAATCGGGATTGCGTGAAGTGAGCAATCCATCGGAATTGCTGCTCACACAAAATCACGAAGGGTTGAGCGGTGTCTCTATCGCCGCTGCAATCGAAGGCATTCGTCCGTTCATTATCGAAACGCAATCGCTCGTGAGTACTGCCGCTTACGGCACACCACAACGCTCCGCTACCGGATTCGATATTAGAAGGATGAATATGTTGCTTGCCGTTCTCGAAAAGCGTGCCGGATTTAAATTGGCACAAAAAGATGTTTTCCTGAATATTGCAGGTGGTTTGCGTGTAAGCGATCCGGGATTGGATTTGTCAGTTATTAGTTCCGTTCTTTCATCAAGCCTCGATATCGCAATTGACCGTGATACCTGTCTTTGTGGCGAAGTTGGACTGTCGGGAGAAATACGTCCCGTGAATCGCATTGAACAACGTATTCAGGAAGCGGAAAAGTTGGGTTTTTCCCGAATCCTTATACCTTCAAATAATCTAAAAGGTTTTACCAAGAAGGTAAATATTGAAATTCAGCAGGTTCGAAAAGTGAGTGATGCTTTTAGATTGTTGTTTTCGTAAAAAATATAGTATTTTAAAT
>CAYFUW010000099.1:0-5984 GCA_964346495.1 uncultured Dysgonomonadaceae bacterium | reverse complement strand
AAAGGAACTATTTTACAACGGCACTTCGAAATTTATGGTCAATTGCCTCTTTGAAACAAAGAATATTAAAAATGAAAAATCACATTCTACAATTAGAAAGAGAATTGCAAACAACAAGAAAAATGCTGTTAAATGATTCTATATTGCAAAATGACATTGATTTTGAATTTGAATTCCTCCTTCCTTATTCAAAAGCCGAAAATCTTTCCCAAATAAAATTAGTGATTATTGGACAAGACCCTACAATTCTAAATAATACAGAAGATTCTAGAAAAAGACAGAAGAAAATTACGACTACATTAGATTTAAATAATGAAAAGGGAAATTTACGAAAATATTGTAATTTGATTTCAAACAATTTAGGTTTTAATATTGACAAAGATGTTTACGCAACAAATCTTAGCAAATGTGTCTTTAAAGAAAAACCTGCTTCTAATGGAGTTTTAAGCAAACATTCAAAACATTGGTTGCCACTTTTACAAAAGGAATTAAGTGTATTTTCTGAGAAAGTAATTTTCATATCGCTTGGAGAACCATTATTAAATCAATTGACACATTCTAATAACAAAAAAGTAAGATATTATTGGGATTATATTGGGGATACAAAATCTGGTGGTGACTTTAAATGCAACGAAGCACATGAAAATCACTTACATAAACGAATATTTCCAATTGGACATCAACCAACTTGGAGTAGAAATAAATTCTACAAAATTTATCTGGAGGACTATCTAAATTTTATAAAAAACAATGAAAAATAAAACACGAAACACTAACACGTAGTATAAGTCATATCTGGGTTTGTGCTGATTCGACAAGTCGAATCTCTTCCCAACCTCAGTTTCAGTCGGCCCCCCTTGGCGCAAGTTTGAGCGGAGCGGTAACTTGTGCCCAAACAGATTACATATCTATTATGTATTTTACAGAATACAATATTATCAACATCTTGTATTTTCAGAAATACATTTTGTATCTTTGAAAGTTAATTTTTAACGAAATAAACCACAACTTTTTGCCAAAGCAAACCCACAATGAAACAATTTCTTGAAAAAAATCTACTTCCCATAGCAATGGTTATTGGCATACTGTTTCACAAACAGCTATATGCCGTATCGTTTGCAACACCATATTTGCTTTCGTTGATGCTTTTTATAACCTATTGTCGTGTTTCGTGGAGTAGCATCAAAATCACGAAGTTTCACTATATATTATTGGGAATTCAATATATCGGCAGTGCATTGATTTATCTGGCAATTCGTCCGTTTAACGAAGTGTTGGCACAGGCATGTATGATTTGCGTTTTAGCTCCGACAGCTACAGCGGCTCCGGTAGTTACGGGACTTTTGGGTGGAAGTATCTCTACCGTGGCGGCTTATTCGGTTATCAGCAATCTGTCGGTTGCATTTATCGCACCACTATTTTTATCATTAATTGGCGAAACGGGAAAAACGCTATCTTTTGGTGCATCTTTCGGGTATATTTTTCAGAGAGTGATGCCGATATTGATTTTGCCTTTTCTTGCATCGCTATTTGTTCAAAAAGCTGCTCCCAAATTGCATCAGAAAATAGGCTCGGCACAAATTGTATCTTTCTATCTGTGGGCTGTAGCATTAACCATTGTTATTGGCAGCGTTACCCGATTTGTTGTAAGCCATAGTAGTAGCAACTTCTTGTTGGAAGTGATTATTGGCGTTAGTTCACTAATAATCTGTCTGTTACAGTTCGTTTTCGGAAGGAAAATCGGTAAGAAGTTCTCTTTTGTTGTTGCAGGTGGACAGAGCCTTGGTCAGAAAAACACAATTCTTGCTATCTGGCTAACACAAACATATCTTAACCCGATCGCATCGCTCGGTCCGGGATTGTATGTTTTGTGGCAGAATCTTGTAAATTCGTGGCAGATTTGGAATAGGAAAAGAGTTGGTTAATTTGCCAATGTTTTTTTTAGTATGTAGTTAGGAGTGAGGAGTGGGTAGTAGGTGCGTGATTGTAAACTTTTTCGTCGAAGAATCGTAGAGACGTGGCATGCCGCGTCTCATTAGCAGTTAATGTTTTCTCGCAAAGCTCGCTAAGTTTCTCGCGAAGCTCACAAATAGATTTCGACTTGCATTATCGCTTATCACTTATCACGAAGCCACAAGCATTATGTCCTGACAGCGTCTCAAAAATTTAAACCACATAGACACATAGATTTTACTCGCTAAGGAATACAATAGCTACACAATAGTCATATTAGCGTAGCTACTATGTGTAAAACAAGTTTTCTATTGCAATATCTTTTTGCTACTTCCTTTCAATAAACTATATTTTACTATGTACCTATGTGGTTTTAAAATATTTCGGTACTCTGCACCTCTATTTATCGGTATTTCTAAATACTAAAAATATTATCGCTGCTCTGCAGCTTTATTGCATCATAAGCCACAGCGTGGCGACTATATTTGTAGCTATTGTCAATATTGAAAGAATAAGGTACGGAGTACCGTTATATTGAATTGTTTTTTAGTAAACAAGTTTGGAGTAAACGAGTAAACAATCGAAGGTCGGGATTGCAAATTCCTCTGACGAAATGGATGTTTTTCCTCGCAAAGCACGCAAAGGATGCCGCTAAGTTCGCAAAGAAATAACGATATGATAAACTGATACCACGGGAAAGGATTCGCGCGTGAGCGACATATGCTTTATTATGTACAATGCGGATTATAACCGCAATGTACTTCATCAAAAGCCAATGGCTAAAAGCTAAAAGCCTACAGCTAATATCACTTTTTCTTTGCCGAATCGGTTTTTGTAGTTGTTTTCTTTGTTGAAGTTGTAGCCTTTTTTGCAGTTGTTTTTGTTGCTGTTTTCTTAGCTTTTGGCTTCTCTTTTTTATCCTTATCGGTATCGGTTTCAGCAATTATTTTGCGACAATCTTCAAGTTTAAGCTCTTTTGGGTCTTGCTTTTTTGGAATCTTATAATTTTTCTTTTTGAAAGCAATATAAGGTCCGTAACGACCGTTCAGAACTTGCAGCTCAGGTTCTTCTTCGAAAGTTTTGATGATTTTCTCACGATCTTTTCGCTCTTTCTCTTCTATAAGCTCGATAGCCTCTTCCGAAGTTATCTCCATTGGGTCAACACCTTTAGGAATAGAAACAAACTTGCCATCGTGACGTACATAAGGTCCGAATCGTCCAACCGCCACAATCATCTCTTTTTCACGGAACAAACCTAAATTTCTGGGCAGTTCGAACAGTTTCAGAGCCTCTTCCAAAGTTATAGTTTCCAACGATTGAGTTTTAAGCAAACCTGCAAATATCGGTTTTTCCTCCTCTCCCGACACTCCAATCTGTGCCAAAGGTCCGTAACGTCCGATTTTAACGGAAACTTGTCGCCCTGTTTTCGGATCGGTTCCCAATATGCGCTCTCCCGCTTTCTGCTCCATTCGCATCTCGATAGTCTCCTCAACTATTGGATGAAACACATCGTAGAAATCTTTTATGGATTTATTCCATTTCTGTTTCCCTTCGGCAATGCGGTCGAAATCTTTTTCAACATTCGCGGTGAAATTGTAGTCCAAAATTCTCGGGAAATACTCCACCAAAAAGTCGTTTACCACAATTCCTATATCAGTAGGAACCAATTTATTTTTGTCGGTTCCGGCAATCTCTTTCTTGTTGGTATCCTTTATTTTACCGTCTTTCAGCTTGATAATATTGTAAGTTCTTTCTACTCCTTCAACAGTTCTTTTCTCGACATACTCACGGTTTTGAATAGTAGAAATAGTCGGTGCATACGTTGATGGTCGTCCAATTCCCAACTCCTCCATTTTTCTAACCAATGATGCCTCGGTATATCTCGCCGGACGTTGAGTAAAACGCTCGGTAGCGGTTATCTCTTGCATCGGGAGCACCTCATCGACTCTCATCGGCGGCAGTAATCCGCTTTCGTTTTCGGCATGTTCATCATCGGTTCCTTCCATATAAACACGTAAAAAACCGTCGAATTTTATCACTTCACCCGTAGCAACAAATTTTCCTTCGGCATTTGAAATATTGATATTGGCAACGGTTTTTTCGAGTTCGGCATCAGCCATTTGCGAAGCGATAGTGCGTTTCCAGATAAGGTCGTAGAGACGTTTTTCCTGTGCAGTTGTTCCCGCCTCATGCTGATTTATATATGTCGGGCGGATTGCTTCGTGTGCCTCTTGCGCTCCCTTCGATTTAGTTGAGTATTTTCTGATTTTTACATATTTATCGCCATACTGCTCAGTAATCTCTGTTTTTGCAGTGTTGATTGCAAGTGACGAGAGATTCACGGAGTCGGTACGCATATATGTAATTCGTCCCGATTCGTACAGACGTTGAGCAATCATCATAGTTTGAGCAACCGAAAAACCCAACTTTCTTGAAGCTTCCTGTTGCAATGTAGATGTTGTGAATGGCGGTGCAGGCGATTTTTTGCCCGGTTTGGTGGTAATATCTTCCACCGTGAAAACCGAAGTTTTTAGTTTTTCCAACAATGCCATCGCCTCCTCTTTGGTTTTCAGGCGTTTGTTGTATTCGGCTGTTATTTCGTAGAGTTGTCCGTTCTCCTCTTTCACGAAATTGGCAATAATTCGATATGCAGCATCGGTTTTGAAATTCTGAATCTCACGTTCGCGCTCAACAATAAGTCTCACGGCAACCGATTGCACTCGTCCCGCAGATAGAGCCGGTTTGATTTTTCGCCACAAAACGGGCGATAGCTCAAAACCTACAATCCGGTCTAATACACGACGTGCCTGTTGTGCATCAACTAAGTTTTTATCTATATCACGTGGATTTTGAATTGCATTTTGTATGGCAGGTTTTGTAATCTCGTGAAAAACAATTCGTTTTGTAACTTTCTCCTCCAAATCGAGCACATCATACAAGTGCCATGAAATAGCTTCTCCTTCACGGTCCTCATCCGATGCGAGCCAAACAGTTTCTGCTGCTTTTGCCGCTGTCTTTAGCTCCGATACAACTTTCTTTTTATCAGCCGGAATTTCATAAATCGGCTCAAAATTGTTCTCTATATCGATTCCAAAATCTTTCTTTTTAAGGTCGCGAATGTGTCCGTAACTGGACATAACTTTAAAATCGTTGCCTAAAAATTTCTCGATAGTTTTTGCCTTTGCAGGCGACTCCACAATAACTAAATTCTTTGCCATTCAACTAAATTTAATACCTACAGGAATGATTACAATATAAATTCGGCTGCAAAATTAGTAAAATTGTGTAAGCAAAAAGAATATTTGTGTTTTTTGTTATTATTTAACTGATAAATCGGGTTCTTCCATCTCTATTTCTACACCGTAAATCTGCGAAAGCATATTATAGAGCTGTTCAAATTCCGATTCTCTGATTGTGATATGTATTGTGCAAGTTTCCATGAAATCTTGTTCACAATTTGCATTTTCAAACTGTTTCAGCACACGCATCACATCATTCAGTATTGGATATCCGAAATGAATAGAAAATTTTTTATCAATAGTTATCTCTAATATCTTGGCATTGCTGATTGCATCTGCTGCCGCCTCCCTATATGCTTTAATCAAACCGCTTGTTCCTAAAAGTATCCCGCCGAAATAGCGAATAACGATGATTAAAACATCGGTTAGCTCATTAGAATTTATCTGTCCCAAAATTGGTCGTCCTGCCGTTCCCGAAGGCTCTCCATCGTCGTTTGCTCTAAATTCGTCTCTTTGCTCACCCAACATATATGCCCAACAAACATGACGAGCATCGTAATATTTTTTCCGATATTCATCTACAATCTCTTTTACCTCTTCGGCTGTTTTTACAGGGAAAATATAAGATATAAATTTGCTTCTTTTCTCAACAATATAGCCTTCTGCAGGTTTATCGATAGTTTTAAAAATGTCACTCATATAACAATAGTAGAATACTTATTTTTTTTAATTCTTTCGTCTTTAATTTTGCAGCTTTATACAAATATACGGGTTTTTTGTCACTTTCTCACT
>CAYFUW010000098.1:0-6026 GCA_964346495.1 uncultured Dysgonomonadaceae bacterium | reverse complement strand
AGGATAGGAGTGAAAAAATATGGGCAATGTGGATTCAAACCACAATGCCCAATAAAATCGTAAATCGAAAATAATAAGTCTTTTATCTTGACTCTAACTAAACCTCCATCCTACGCAATGGCATAGTCATACAGCGTGGACCGCCTCCACCTCGTGGAAGTTCTGAGCCTTCTATAGAGATAACGCATTTACCGCCTGCTTCAACATCATATTTTCCACTGATAACATCGGCAGCAGGTACAATGCTAAATCCTTTTTTGCTCAACTCATTTAATGTGTTGATGTTTCTCGCATAAGACAACACCTTACCCGGAGCAACAGCAAAGAAGTTAGCACCACTGTGCCACTGCTCTCTTTCCTGATCCCAGTCGTCGGCATCGCCACCACAAATCACAGGTTCCAAATCCATACCCAAACCTTTCAGAGCTGATAAGATGTTTTGCTCTGACGATATTTTAGACACTTTTCCATTATCAATTTCCATATGAACAGTTTGATAAGGCGTATTATCCAAAATAAGTGGCTTGTAAACCATGGCTTTATCTCTGTCGAGCATAGTGAAAACCATATCGAGGTGGATAAACGACTCGGGAGTATGCGGTAATTGCTGCACGATAACATGTTTAGGAGTTTTGTCTCTCGCGCAAAGCTGCTCTACAAGAATATCTATAGCTTGTGTGCTTGTTCTTATACCATTTCCTATCAACAAAATATCGTCTCTTACCACCAGCACATCACCACCTTCAATCATCACTTGCGGATCATTTTCGGCAATGTTGTATAAGTTTAAAGGATTGCTGTTGAAAAAAAGATTGCTTTTGTAAATAGCATTCATAATAAGTGATTCGCGAAGACGAACACTGTTTGCCATTTTACAAATAACGGCATTGTTGCCTATTGTAACCGTTGCATCTCTTGTGAAATAGTAGTTATATAACGGTTTCAAAGCGTAATACTCATCACGCAAGAAGTCGGTTAATGTGTTTTTTTGGATTGGCAAACCCTCAATAAGATATTTACCCAATTCAGCTGCAGGCAAGTCCAACAGATACTCCTTATAGCTCTCAACCTGTTCTGCCAGACAAATTTCATCTATCAATGATTTTTTGAAAGTATCATTTTCAAGAACTTTGACCAACATGTCCGAGATTTTATATACTTTGGCAAGTTTATTAAGGACACCGTGGATTTGGTCGTACTCTCTTTGCGCAATCGACAAATTCAAAATATCGCTATAAAGTGCTCGCTGAGCATTGCGTGGAGTCATATTTTCAACCTCCGCACCGGGATAGTGTAACAATACTGCTTCGAGTTTACCTATCTCTGATTGCACATTAAGTGTTAAAAGATTATTATCCATAAAAATTTTTTGTTGATTTATATCTTTTGCAAATGTACAAAATTAGTGTGAAATTAATAATTCTTTTGCCTCTTTTCCATATTAAAAGAAATAAAATGTTGAAAAATACCACTTTTAGCAACATCACAGAAAGAATGAAAAACAACTAAATAAAGATTTTTTTCTCTATTTTAGTCGTGAGCATCTATTTTTTTGCTTACTTTGCATAATACGATGAAAATCTTTTTTTAGTGCGCTTTTGTCTGTAAATTTTTAAGGAATTTAAAAATATGGAGCGGAGTGCACGAAGATGTTTTTGTTGTTCAAAAAACAAGCTCTATAGAGAAAATATTACTAACCGAAAATTCAAATAATTACTATAATTTAATCGATAAAAAACATTGTTATGAAGGAATTTAGAATTGAGTCAGATTTGTTGGGTGAAAAAAAAGTACCCAATAATGCTTATTACGGAGTACAAACTCAAAGAGCAATTGAAAACTTCCATATCTCGGGAACTTACATGAGCGATTATCCCGAATTGGTGAAAGCTATTGCTTACGTTAAATGGGCTGCAGCGCAAACGAACCACGAGTTTGGATTGTTTGACGACAAACTTTTATCAGCTATTTGCAAAGCTTGTGAAGAGATTGCAGGCGGAAAAATGCAAGATCAATTTCCTGTTGATATGATTCAAGGTGGAGCAGGAACTTCGGTAAACATGAATGCTAACGAAGTTATCGCTAATCGTGCTCTTGAAATTATGGGTTACGAAAAAGGTGATTATCAGCACTGTTCTCCAAACGACCACATCAATCTGTCGCAATCGACAAACGATGCGTATCCAACCACACTAAAACTTGGCGTTATCAAAATGAACAAAGGTTTAGTTGCAGAGTTGAAACTATTGGTTGACGCGTTCAGAGCTAAAGGCAAAGAGTTTGCAGATGTTATTAAAATGGGACGTACACAGTTGCAAGATGCTGTTCCAATGACTCTTGGACAGGAATTTGAAGCTTACGCGGTTACTTTGGAAGAAGAAATCGAGCGTCTGAAAAAAGCAGCAAACATGTTCCTTGCTATCAACATGGGTGGTACAGCTATCGGAACTTGTATAAATGCTCCTAAAGGTTTCCCTGAATTGTGTGCAAAAAAACTTGCAGCACTTACCGACGAGCCATTCGTAGTAGCTCCAAACTTGGTAGAAGCAACAAACGATACAGGAGATTTCGTCACATACTCTTCGGCACTAAAACGTTTAGGAACAAAACTGTCAAGAATTTGCAACGACCTTCGTTTGCTTTCATCAGGACCACGTGCCGGATTAAACGAGATAAATCTGCCACCGATGCAACCAGGTTCTTCAATCATGCCGGGTAAAGTAAATCCTGTTATTCCCGAAGTGGTAAATCAAGCTTGTTTCAAAGTTTTTGGAAACGATGTAACTGTTACTATCGCATCTGAAGCAGCTCAACTACAACTTAACGTTATGGAGCCTGTTATTTGCGAATGTGTATTACAATCGATGACTTTATTGCAAAGAGCAATGCTGACTCTTCGCGAAAAATGTGTGGTTGGTATTACTGCCAATCGCGATGCTTGCATGAATATGGTTATGGATAGCATCGGTATTGTTACAGCTCTAAACCCGCATATTGGTTACAAGAAAAGTACCGAAATCGCTAAAGAAGCTCTTGAAACAAACAAATCGGTTTATGATATCGTATTAGAAAAAGGTTTGATGCCTGAAGATAAATTGAAAGAAGTTCTTGACCCTGCAAAAATGTTGGGTGAATAATACTTTTAATTGATAATAAATTAAGCCCTGACAAGATTATAAGTTTGTCAGGGCTTTTTGTTATAAATGTAGAGACGTCATAATATGACGCCTCTACGAATGCTACGATAAATTAGCTTTTGACTGATAAATACATCTAAAAAAGGTCTTTATTTTTTGCTCTTTTTTCTTTGTTCTTTATCCTAAAAAAACCAATTCTATTTTTATTCAGCATAAAGCCCTTCAATAATATCTGCATATCGCTCTAAAATAACTTTTCGGCGAAGTTTCAATGTATTTGTCAGCTCACCCGCTTCCATACTGAATGGTTTTGGCAATAGAGCGAGTCGTTTTATCTTCTCATAATTGGTAAACTGTGCTTGAAGTAACTCTACTCGTCCGAAAATAAAATTGATTATTTCAGGAGAATTTACCAAATCTTCATTCGATTTGTATGCAATTCCATGTTCATCGGCATAAACTTTAAGTGCTTCGAAATTTGGAACGATAAGTGCACTCACAAATTTACGTTCATCGCCAATAACGGCAATCTGCTCGATATATTTATCACCGCTCATACGAGCTTCAATCATCTGCGGAGCAATATATTTACCGTTTGAAGTTTTATACAGATCTTTGATGCGCTCGGTCATCACAATTTCGTTTTTATCGGTAAGATATCCGGCATCGCCCGTTCTGAAATATCCATCTTCGGTGAAAGCCTCTTTTGTGGCTTCAGGTTTATTGTAATACCCTGTCATAACGGTATCACCCTTAACTAAAATCTCTCCATCATCTCCAATTTTCACATCGATAGTCGGCATCACTGTACCAACCGTGCCAATCCTATAACCCTTTCGCAAAAAACAACTCACGGTTGCAGTAGTTTCGGTTAGCCCATAACCATAAGTAATACAGATATCAATAGATTGCATAAATTCGTTTATAGAATCGGACAATGGTGCACCTGCCACAGGGAAAAAATTACCACGCTCAATTCCCACTGCTTTTTTAATAAGTGTATAAATAGTCTGTTGATACAACATGAATTTCAACTTTAATCCTAATGGAGCCCTTTTCCCTTTGTTTAAATATTCCATTTTATAAAGACGACCCGTTTTGACAGAGTCGTTGAAAAGCCATTTCAATACACCTGTATATGAATCAGTTTTTTCACGAATACCACTATATACTTTCTCCCAAAAACGTGGAACATTGCTCATCAATGTAGGACGAATCTGCTTCAGAGTTGTCTGGATTGCACTTGGGTCACGATTAACAGCTACAGTAACACCTCTGTAAAGGCAATAATATGTCCATGCTTTTTCAAAAATATGCGTCAACGGTAAAAAACACATCGATATATCTTTATCCGAGAGGGTAGTTAATCGGATATCATGTATTTTCATAGCATGCGAGTAGTTTGCATGTGTGAGCATAACTCCTTTAGGCTCACCTGTAGTACCTGATGTATAGATAATAGTAGCCAAATCTGTATCTTTAAGTTGTCGCATCTGGGCATTTACCAATGCAAGTGACTCAGAGTTATCGCCTGTAGTAATAAAATCATCAAAATAGAGAGAAGTTTTATCTTCAGGATTTAGCACAACTTCTCTACTGAAAACGATGAGTTTTTTCAATGTATCACTCTCTGTTTGCACTTTATAGGCATTATTATACTGAAACTGCTCACCAACAAATATGACCTTTATTTTTGCATCCTTAACTATATAGCTCACCTGGTCCGGAGACGAAGTAGCATACATAGGCACCATTACTGCTCTATTTGCATAAGCAGCATAATCGGTGATAAGATATTTTGCCATATTCTGAGAATAGACACCAACATTATCTTCGGGTTTTATGCCCATTTCTGCCATTGCCTGAGCTGTTTTCATTATCTTTTCAGAAAACTCAGTCCAGGACATATCGTTCCAAACTCCGGTATATTGCTGATACTTAAGTGCTGTTCTGAAGCGATAGCGCTGAGCCTGTCTGTGTATTATTTCTCCCAAATGGTATACCATAAATATTACTTTTATAAATGTACATTATTCAACTCAAAGATACCTCTTATTTCTTTATTGGAAACACAAAGCAGGAGTTATTTTGACAAAAAACGACATATTTCACATTCTCTTTCCGAAAATTTTACATAACAATTTATAAATCCGCCATTTAATTAACGACACTTAACGTGCATCAACATTGAGTTGTAAAACAATGCCACTATCTTTGCATTAGATATGAACAGAACTGTTTTTGTAATATTTTCCATGCTTACTGTGCTTTTACCATCTATGGCAGAAGCACAAGAAGAGTTGTATTATGCAAACGATAAATCGGAAAATAAAAACAGACCCGCCACTATTTACCTTATGCCTAATGTTTATCCGGCTGTAGTTTTAGGAAATGACACGGTAGCATGCATGTGGCTACACGAATATATAAAATACTCCGACATCCGCTTTCGTTCGAATAGAGATAAAAAAGCCTACAACAGATTGGTTCGCGATGTAAAAAAGACTCTTCCATACGCTAAAGAGATAGCAAATATTATTGTAGAAACATATGAGTATATGGAGACACTCCCCAACGATAAGGCTCGTCAAGAGCACCTAAATAAAATGGAAGGTCACCTGAAAGAGGTCTATACACCAAAAATGAAAAAACTTACCCGTTCACAAGGGCAATTACTTATGAAGCTGGTAGATAGGGAGACCAACTCCTCTTCTTATCATATTGTAGATGCCTTTATGGGAAGAGGGAAAGCTATTTTTTACAACGCTTTCGCTACTTTGTTCGGTAATAGCCTTAAAAAGAGATACCACCCTTACGGCGAAGACCGACTAACCGAAAGGGTTTGTGTTTTGGTTGAACAAGGAGCAATATAGTTCTTTAGACAAAAGA
>CAYFUW010000097.1:0-6313 GCA_964346495.1 uncultured Dysgonomonadaceae bacterium | reverse complement strand
GTTCGATATATTTAATTAATTCCGAATATTTTTCTCTAATTGTCAAAACTACCTCCCGCGTGTTATCCGTTGAACCATCATTTACAACAATTATCTCAATTGATGAATAAGACGACTGAATAGCGGAATTAATTGTTTCTTCAATATATTTCGCTGCATTGTAAGCCGGAATAATAACACTTACTAAAGCCTCTCTCATATTCTATCTCTTTTTCGGGTAATTTTCTGCCAATAATATTTTATCGGATTTGTGTATTTCAATTTTTTCCATGAGCGACTGCCATGTGGTTTATGCAACACACTGTGTGATGTTAGCAAATAGTTTTTAAACCCCAGTTGTGTGGCTTTATGACTGATAAATATATCATACCAGTTTTTTTGCGGGTCGAGTTGTTGAAAATTGTATTGACTTAAAAACTCATTAGTCAGAAGTGTGCAGCAAAAACTTAAGCGTTTATTAGTTTTTATTACACCTTTATTATATTTTCTGGCGTAATGATATGGGAAATTTATTTCTCCCGACTCATCAACAGTTACTGCAGCTAAAAGCCCCGGACTTTCTGATGTTTTAGCCAAACTAAACAGCGTATCAATCGTATCTTCTTCTATTATTACATCAGACTCTATTATAATCAGATGAGCATTCTCAGCCAGAGCTTTCTGTTGGGCTAACTGCAATATTAGCAGATAGTTGGGCGACGGATGAGTAGTAATATCTTTTAGATTAATAAGATTGAAGTCTCTTTTTTTAGCTTCTTGTTCAAGTATTTCTGTATTTGTATCTGAGCTATAATCGTTATAAACCGAATAGCTAATCCTGGCATCAGCTTTCGATTTATATATGCTATCTATGGTTTGTAACGTAGTATCTATAGAATCTTTAACGGGTGTAATTACATGCAATTTCATATGCTAATTTGTCATCTTACTTTTCTGTTAAAATTGTTCGTGCAAGGCTGTTTTTTCCGTATAAACATCTTCACAAAATAAATCTGCAAAAATATCCATTTTTCGCATATTTTACTGAACAATCCTTTTGTTTTAGGTGAATAATGAATTACGGTTTCTACTATCTGAGAAGTTGGGAAATTGTTTTTTACTAATTTTATCAACAGTTTCTTTAATTTCCACCATTCTAAAATAGACAAATATATTCTATTTTTTATCTGATATGATTTTGTATAAAGCGGTAATTCATTACTCCACTTATCAAATAGCTGCAACAGATTTTCGAAATAGTGTTTGTTTCTGTTTCCTCTCGAAAAATGCTCTAACAAAACATCGTAAATGACATAATTGGTGTATCCTGCCAGATGTGACTTAATACTGACATCCAGGTCGTAAATATGAAAACCATTAAAGTCTTCATCAAAACTTACTGTTTGCATCAACTCTTTTCTGGCACAAAGGAAAACACCGTCCAATAGCACCGCTTCACGAGATATACCTTTAAACCTATGCGGACGATGCACTCTTTTCTTATTTTTCTGACCGGATTGAATAATACTTACAAACCCACCATTATCGCTCCACGAACCGGGAACTCGGGTTAGTAAAGGACCGCCTGCTACACCTACAAATCCGCAATCTCGATTTTGCAAATGTTTTATCACTTTTACTCCCCAATTTTGAGTGCGAAACAACACATCTTCGTGCACGAAACAGGTGTATGGATATTTACTCTTCTCCCATCCCATATTGTATGCGGAAAATATTGAATATCTATTTTGGGAATTGTCAATATGAATAATTTCATACTCCACTCCAACAGTTTTGTCAATATTTTCGCGAAGAAGTTTATTTAGTTCGGCATATTTAGAACAAATTATTATCGAAATCATTTAGTCACAATATGGGTAAAAAAACGTAATTCAAATACAAAGGTACATATTTTTCACAAAAAAGAGTTGTTTCACACTAGCGATTGATTATGCAAATTTGAAAAAATCATCAAATTTGTTTCATAAATAGAAAAAAATACTCTATCTTTGCATCCTCAAAAATAAATAACCAAAGAGTTTGGTTAAAATTAAATACTGCGGAAATAGCTTCCCGATGTGTCGGGAGTAGAGCACAACCTTGCCCCAAGATGTAATAAAAAAACGACCTTGGCAAGTGTAATGCAGCTAACTTAAGCAAAACATATTTTATACTGCGGAAATAGCTCAGTTGGTAGAGCACAACCTTGCCAAGGTTGGGGTCGCGAGTTCGAGTCTCGTTTTCCGCTCGAAAGAGAGATCCCGAAACGAAGAATTCGGGAATTCTCGTTTTCCGCTCAAACTATAAAAACGCTGTAGAACAAATGCTCTACAGCGTTTTTTTTGTTAAACAAAATAATCCATAAAAATGGAATAATAAACAAGTCAATATAAACTTTAAAAGCTTTTTGCCGTTATATGCAATACCGACTCCAAATGCAAATAAATGAGTAATAAAACAGAAGACATATCGCAAATAAAAGATTTTACGCAAGGCAAAATTACATCTCAACTACTACATTTGGCAATGCCGCTGATGGCTATGGGCTTTATTCAAATGGGATACAGCCTGATAGACTTGATTTGGGTTGGTCGACTGGGTAGCAAATCATCGGCAGCGGTGGGCACCATTGGTATGTTGATGTGGATGATGAACTCTGTTGCATTAATCTCCAAAGTTAGTGCCGAAATAACTATCGGTCAATCTATTGGAGCAAAAAGGCTGGACAAAGCATCGGTTTATGCATCTCATACAACCACAATTGCTTTACTTATCGGTGTTTTTTTCGCGATAATATTTTTCACTTTTCCCGATTTAATAATCTCTTTCTTTAAGCTAGCTCCCGAAATATCTTCAGAAGCAAAAGAGTATCTGCTTATTGTCTCTCTGGGATTACCGGTAATGTATCTGACTCTCAATTTTTCGGGAATCTATGTAGGTGCCGGCAAAAGCAAAATACCGTTCTACTTCAACGCTTCGGGACTAATATTAAATATTATTCTAGACCCGTTACTAATTTTTGGATTTGGACCTATACCAAGAATGGAAACACGAGGTGCAGCATTGGCTACATTAATTTCTATGTTGTTAGTGTTACTCTTGTTTATCAATCATATGATAAGAGAAAAAGGACCGTTCAGATTTCCTTTTTTAATAAGACTACGCAGAAACTACACAATAAACATCATTAAACTTGGACTTCCGGTAGCTGCAATGAATGTATTTTACTCATTTATAAATATGAGCCTGGCACGCATAGCATCTATTCATGGCGGACATTTAGGTGTTGCAAGCCAAACAACAGGCGGACAAATTGAAGGAGTCACCTGGAACACTTCACAAGGTTTTGCGACAGCACTTGGTAGCTTCGTTGCACAAAACTATGCTGCACAACGTATGTATAGAGCGGAAAAAGCATTTATTTCGACGCTAAAAATTATGGGTGTTATCGGATTTATTGTAACCGTAGCATTTCTATTTCTTGGCGAAGAGATTTTCTCGATATTTATTCCCGAAGAGGCTGCCTATAAAGCGGGCGGTGAATATCTTGCCATTATGGGAGTATCACAACTATTTATGATGCTCGAACTCACAACACAAGGCATGTTCAACGGAATAGGCAAAACCACACCTCCTGCAATAATAAGCATCGTTTTCAACTTTATAAGAATACCTCTTGCATTAATTTTAGCTTCGATAATGGGAGTTTCCGGAGTTTGGTGGGCTATCTCGATATCAACTATCTTTAAAGGTACAATTCTACTGCTTTGGTATTTATCATTAATAAAGCGAAATTACAAATAAGAACAAATCTTGACTATAAAAACATCTTTTCAAAAAAAATTGTGCTCATTTGAGAAAAAACATTTTACTTTGTTGTTTGGTTTGACATGATAATAGAAAACATAAACAACCAAATGCCACAAAAAAATCTAAACAAAATGATAAGGACCATTTTAAAGTCGTTTCTTGCAATACTTATGCTTACTGCATTGTAACTATCGCAAAAGGACAAGAGGTTGATATGAGCCGCTATATCACATTTAATGTAGTATCGCAAACAAGGATAGAATTAAAAGCAGATAATGAAAACACTCCAATTAAAATTGTAAAAGAGAATGGAGGTTCGGAAGAGACTGCTGTAGGAACATATTGGACAAATATCGCTTTTAATGAACCCAATGAAACAGTGGCCATTTATGGCGATATAAGTGGATTTAAAACTTATATGGTTCCTCATAGTGGAATAGAATATTTATTTGTAAATAGTTGTATAGGATTAAAAGAGCTTTATTGCACATCCAGCAACCTTAATAATCTTGAGGTAAGCAACTTAACTAATCTGCAACAACTTGACTGTAGCTACAACTCGCTTACAACATTAAATGTAAGCAACTTAACAAATCTTGAAATATTAAAATGCTACAGCAACACAATCAACAATATCGATATTAGTAATTTAACTGCACTAAAAAGATTGGAGTGTAACGACAACCTACTTACCGAATTAGATGTGAGCAGCTTAACAAACCTGGCAGAGTTATATTGCTATAGTAATCTTATCAATACTGTTAACTTAAATAACTTAACGAGTTTAAGAGTTCTTAGCTGTGCAAGAAATAATTTAGCCGAAATTGATGTGAGTGGCTTAACAAATCTAACAAGTCTATCTTGTTCTAAGAATCAACTTACTACACTTGATGTTAGCAATTTAGTCAATCTGAAAGAATTGAATTGTAATGGCAATCAGCTGGAAGACATTTACGGATTGAACAACTTAACAAATTTGACATCTATGGATTGTGGAAACAATCAACTCACCTCGCTTGAAGTTAACAACTTATCTAATTTAAAATATTTATACTGTCAACACAATCTAATAACCTCACTCGATATAAGCAATTTACCAAAAATGATAGAGTTGTATTGCTATGTAAATCAACTCACAACTCTAGATATAAGAAACTCACAAGCTTTGCAATCTCTGTCGTGTTATCAAAATAATTTTACCACTCAAGCTTTGGATGACATATATTGCGCTTTACCTGACACGGAAGGAATCATCTTACCTGCCCACTCTCCTTATGACGACAATATTGACACTATTTTAGCAACAAATGCTCAAAATGCAATCGATAAAAACTGGACTGTTCGCTATCATGTTGATAATTCGGATATTACTACAACCGGAAATTATGAGTGCACTACTGATATCAATTCTATAGAACTAGATAACGATGTAAAGATTTACCCCAATCCGGTTGACGATTTACTTTATATTGATAGTGAAAGTACTATTAATGAAATAAGAATTTTCGACATTTCGGGAAAAGAAATCTTCAACAAAACTATTAACTATCTGACCAACACTTCAATCGATCTATCTAGCCTGATTAGCGGAACATATTTCTTGCAGATATATACCGATAAAGGTGTAAACAAGCATAGTTTTATAAAAAAGTAGTTTTTTTACAACAAAGTGCACAACTTTTAAACAACTAAACTTAATCATTTAATACAATTATAAAAAACAAAATGAAAAAAAACATTTTAAAGCCACTAATGGCTATACTTGTACTATCCACATTTGTGACAAACACTATAGGGCAAGATGTAGATATGAGTCGCTATATAAAGTTTAATGTGGTATCGGCAACAGGAGTAAAAATAAAAGCAGACACACCCGACACACCTATAAAAATTGTAAAAGGAAGTGGAAGTTCTGAAGACACTTTTGTTGGACCGGATTGGATAAATATCTCATTCGATGAACCTAATGAAACAGTAACTATTTATGGCAATATCAGCGGATTTAAAACATATATGTTTCCCGATAGCGGAATAGAAAATATAGATGCTAACAGTTGCACAGGACTAACGGAATTCTGTTGTGTCAACAGCCACCTTACCACACTTGACGTTAGCAACTTAACTAACCTAAAACAGCTAGATTGCAGTTACAACTGGCTTACCTCTCTCAATGTAAACAACTTAACTAATTTAGAGATTTTAAATTGTTATAGCAACAGACTCACCAATATTGATGTAAGTGATTTAACAGCTTTAAAAAGATTGGCTTGCAACGACAATCTGCTCACTACACTTGATGCAAGCAACTCAACTTATCTGACAGAACTGTTTTGCTATAACAACCATATCAACACCATCAACTTAAACAACTTAACCAGTTTAATTCATCTAAGTTGTGGAGATAATAATCTTACTACTATTGATGTAGGTGATTTAACTAAGCTAAAAAAGTTGATTTGTTATATGAATCCATTGCTGTCCCATTAAAATCCAAAATTATTCTTTGAAACATTTGATATTTAGT
>CAYFUW010000096.1:0-6998 GCA_964346495.1 uncultured Dysgonomonadaceae bacterium | reverse complement strand
AAGGACCCCCTGATTAACAGTCAGGTGCTCTAACCAACTGAGCTAAGGAAGAATTAAAAAAGATCTCAAAATTTTCGCTTTGCTCTTCCTCTTGGACTTGAACCAAGGACCCCCTGATTAACAGTCAGGTGCTCTAACCAACTGAGCTAAGGAAGAATTTTCTGTTTCTTTTCAGAAAAGTGATGCAAAAGTAGTATATATTTCTGAATTTACCAACAACTTTATCAAAAAAGTGAAACAATAATGAAATATTTTTTCAAAACGTATTGAAATTTGATTTTTTTTATAACGATAATATATTGAAAAAGTTTAAAAAATCAATTCAAAAACAGCAATCCACAAATTACAGTTTACCATACACCATTAGCAAACATACAATCTGTTTACAATAATTTGAAACAATCATTTTCAAAATTGTACATATTTACCAATCTTTTCTTATCTTTGAAGCATCAAAACAAAAACAATAAACAACTGATTATGATTTTTAGATTTTTGATTTTATCGGATGAAGTTGAGGATTTCAGAAGAGAAATACAGATTGATGCTAATGACACGTTTTTAGATTTTTATGGTGCAATATTAGATTGTACCGACTTTTCCGACAGAGAGATGGCGTCATTCTATATTTGTGACGATAATTGGCGTAAAAAGATGGAAATCACACTTATCGAGATGGATACCTATTCCGATGAGGACTCGTACACAATGGAAGAGTGCGTTTTGAACGATTTTCTTGAAGATGAAAAACAAAAACTAATGTATGTTTTTGATTATATAAATGAGAGAGCTCTTTATATTGAGTTGTCAGAAATTATTACCGGAAAAAGTTTGAATAAACCACAATGTACAATTTCTACAGGTAAGGCACCTGAACAGATAAAGTGTATCGATGATATCCAAAGCAATACAGCTGTAAGTGATTTAGGTGAAACATTTTTTGGCGATGAGTCATATAATATAGATGAGATTGACCGTGAAGGATTTGATGGATTAGACGAATTGCCCGATATTCAGGAAGAAATAGATCTGTATTAATGAAAACTCTGCTTGTACTGCTCGGACCTACCGGAGTTGGTAAAACAGAATGGAGTTTACTAACCGCCGAAAGACTTGCATGTCCGATTATTTCAGCAGACTCAAGACAAATATATAAAGGTTTAACGATTGGCACGGCTGCACCAAATGCAGTGCAACTGTCTCGCGTTAAACACTATTTTATAGCAAAACTATCGCCCGATGAGTACTTTAGCGCAAGCCAGTTTGAGGATGAGGCGATAGCGCTTTTGGAAGATTTGCATCAAAGTCACGATGTTGTTGTAATGACAGGCGGCTCAATGCTATATATCGATGCTGTTTGTAAAGGGATAGACGATATTCCTGATATCGATGAGAAACTTAGGCAAGATATTCAGAATCTTTATAAAAAGGAAGGACTTGACCCGATTAGGCAACAACTGAAACTGTTAGACCCTGATTTTTATCGGGAGGTTGACTTAAAAAACACGAAACGTGTAATACACGCTTTGGAAGTTTGTCTTATGACCGGGAAGCCATACTCTTCGTTTAGAACAAATCCGCAAAAGGAACGTCCTTTTCGTATAGTGAAAATCGGTCTGAAACGTGAACGGGCAGAATTATACAACCGAATAAATCTGCGGGTTGACGAAATGGTGCGTGATGGATTGATTGAAGAAGCCCGAAGCTTTTATCCACAACGACATCTGAATTCTCTTAACACGGTAGGTTACAAAGAGTTGTTCGAGTATTTCGATGGCAACTGGACGCTCGAATTTGCAATTGATAAGATAAAACAGCATAGCAGAAACTACGCTCGCAAACAGATGACCTGGTTTAGAAGAGACAAAGAGATAAATTGGATTGATTTATCGGAAAAAGGTGTCGATGTTGTGGAAGAGATTTTGAAAATCAAAGAGAAAGCAGACAATAGTGTTGTGTAAGTATAATCGTTACAAAATATCGATGATAACGAGTAAGATAAAAATATTTGTATTACTGATAATAGTTTTTTCTATATCCGTAAAAGCTCAGGAAGATGTATATAAGCCGACAAATCGCGCCACACTTTTGGGAGTGGGAGGAGTAGGACTTTACGATAGTTATCTTTCACCATTGAAATATAGCGGAACTACTATATCTGTTTTGCATGACCGAATCTCACCTTCGTTTTTTTTGAAAGATAAATCTGTTTTGCAACAGCAGTTTGTGCTTCAATCGGCAATAACCAGAAATCCGATTGGTACGGCACAGTGCTTATATGGAAATGTATCATACAGTATTAATTCGTTATATGATTTCTACAGAAACAGTTCGTTGCGAGTTTTAGGTGGTGGAGGTTTTGATTTTTCTTTCGGCGGATTATATAACAATCGTAACTCAAACAATCCGGCTTCAATAAAGACATCTGCAAACCTGCATCTTTCGGTAATGGGTATTTATAACTGGAAAATATTTACATTCCGTTGGCAGATGAGTAGTCCGTTTATCGGAATGCTGTTTTCACCCAAATATGGGCAATCTTATTACGAGATTTTTTCGTTGGGAAACAGTTCAGGTATAGTTAAGTTGGCATCGCTACAGAACCAATATAGTCTTACAAATTACTTCACGATTGACATTCATGCCCGAAAACACACTTTCAGAGTAGGATATTTGGGCAATTACTATATCACAAATGTAAACAGTTTGAATACTAATATATTATCACATCAATTTGTGCTCGGAATGGCTACTGAAACCTTGAGTTTTGGTGGTACAAGAGCAAGAAACAATAAACATATACAAAGTATTTATTATTAAAAAATCATAGCAAAATGAAATACAATTTCGACGAAATTATAGACAGAACGAAAACAAACGCATTAAAACACACACTATTAAAGGATATTTTTGGGAAGAGTGACATTATTCCGTTGTGGATAGCAGATATGGATTTTTTAACGCCGCCCGAAATAACAAAAGCATTGACAGATAGATGCGAACACGGTATTTTTGGCTATACCGGAGCATCCGATGGCTATTACGATTCAATTATCAGTTGGCTGGAAAGAAGACACGATTACAATGTTGACAAAGAGGAGATAACCTTTATTCCAGGTGTTGTAAAAGGCATAGCTTTCGTTTTGGATGCTTTTACAGAACCGGGTGATGCTGTTATTATTCAACCACCTGTATATCCGCCGTTTAAGGCAGTTACAGAACAGTTAAAAAGAAGAGTTGTAAACAATCCGTTAATATTGAAAGATGGTAAGTTTGAAATAGACTTTGAAGGATTGAAGGAGATTGTTCATGAAAACAGATGTAAAGTGCTGATTTTGTGCAATCCGCACAATCCCGGCGGAAGAATATGGAGAAAAGATGAGTTAGAGCAATTGGCGGAGATATGTTATGCCAACAATATATTGGTTATATCTGACGAAATTCATGCCGATTTAGCCCTTCCCAGTTTTATACATACGCCATTTGCTGCTGTATCTGAAAAAGCAAGACAAAACAGTATAACGCTGATGGCACCGAGCAAAACTTTCAATATTGCAGGTATTGTCAGTTCGTTTTCTATTGTTCACAATCCCGAAATCAGAACAAAATTCTTAAACTATCTGTCACCACGTGAATTGGATAGAGGAACAATCTTTGCATATACTGCAACAGAAGCTGCTTACAACCACTGCGACGAATGGCTCGATGAGGCGATGCAATATGTTGCCGGAAATGTGGATTTTGTAGAGCGTTTTATCGAAGATAATATTCCACAGATAAAAGTTGTAAGACCTGAAGCATCGTTTTTGATATGGCTCGATTGTCGCCAGTTGGGACTTACACAACAGCAACTTAACGAATTATTTGTAGAACAAGCTAAGTTAGCTCTAAATGACGGTACTACGTTCGGGAAAGAGGGCGAAGGATTTATGCGTTTGAATGTAGGAACTCCGAGAGCAATATTGGAGCAAGCTCTTAACAATCTGAAAGAAGCAATACAACAATAAACAGTAAACAGCGTTTTATTGTTATAACTATTAATATATTACATAAAATAAATAAAACTGAAATGAAAATATCAGACAACAAATTCGTGTCGCTTACATACGACCTGACAGTAGGCGAGGGTGATGAACTTGAACTTATGGAGCGTGCAACCGCAGAGGCACCATTGGATTTTATTTTTGGAACAAATACAATGTTGAAATCTTTCGAAGATAACTTAGAGGGACTTTCTGCAGGAGAAAAATTTAAATTTACCCTTACACCCGATGAAGCCTACGGCGAGTTTTACGAAGAGAGAGTTATCGACCTTCCGAAAAACATTTTCGAAGTGGATGGAAAAATTGACGAAGATATGCTTTTCGAAGGAAATACTCTGCCTATGATGGATACCGATGGTAACAGACTAACCGGCTCTATCGTGTCTATTGAGGAGGAGGTTGTAACTATGGACTTTAACCATCCGTTAGCAGGCGAAACACTTCATTTTGAAGGTGAAATATTAGAGGTTCGCGAGCTTACGGAAGAAGAAGTGGCTGCGCTTATGAACAATCATGATGGTTGCGGCGGTAGTTGCCAGGGTTGCAGCGGATGCTAATGAACGAATTTTTATGCTATTAGCTTTTAGCCATTGGCTATTGGCTTTTAGTTGAGATGATTTTCGTTGCTACACTTTTACGAGATTACTCTAAAAATAGGAATTGACGGCACGTCATCGGTAAAGACGGAGCATGCTCCGTCTCTACTTTGTCCAAATCTTTGCGCTCTTTGCGTGAAACTACTGACAGCAAAATGCCCAAAAAATAAATCGTAAATCCGAAATCGTAAATCGAAAATAAAAAATATGAATACATTTGGAAATATTTTCAGGCTAACATCTTTTGGCGAATCGCACGGCGAAGCTGTAGGCGGTGTTATAGACGGATGTCCGCCCGGTATTGAGTTGGATTTCGACTTTATTCAAAGCGAACTTGATAGACGTCGTCCCGGGCAGTCGCATATTACAACATCTAGAAAAGAGAGTGACAAGGTTCAATTTCTTTCAGGAGTTTTTGAGGGAAAAACCACCGGAACGCCAATAGGATTTATCGTCAAAAATGAAAATCAGAAGTCGTCAGACTACGACGAGTTGAAAAATCTGTTTCGTCCTTCACATGCCGATTACACCTATCAGCAAAAGTATGGGATAAGAGATTATCGTGGAGGAGGGCGTTCGTCGGCACGGGAAACAATATCGCGTGTAGTTGCAGGAGCTATCGCCAAATTGTGTTTGCAAAAGCTGGGTATCTCTATTTGTGCTTATACTTCGCAAGTGGGTGATATTAAACTCGATGCAGATTATCGCCAATACGATTTATCTAAAGTTGAAAACACACAAGTCAGATGTCCCGACCCACAAAAAGCGGAAGAGATGACAGAGTATATCCGCAAAGTTCAGAGCGAGGGCGATACCATTGGCGGAGTGGTTACCTGCGTAATTCAAAACACACCCGTCGGACTTGGAGAACCTGTTTTCGGTAAGTTACACACAGCATTAGGAAATGCAATGTTGAGTATAAATGCCGCAAAGGGATTTGAGTATGGTAGTGGTTTCGATGTTAGCAGAAAAGGCTCTGAGTTGAACGACCCATTTGTTAATGAAAATGGAAAAATCACTACTGCTACCAACCATTCGGGAGGTATTCAGGCAGGTATTTCAAATGGAGAAGATATCTATTTCCGTGTGGCATTCAAACCTGTACCAACTATTCTTATTGAACAACAGACTGTCGATTTAGAAGGCAATCAGACACTTTTGAAAAACCGAGGTAGACACGATGCTTGTGTTTTACCGCGTGTAGTGCCTGTAGTGGAATCGATGGCAGCAATGGTAATATTGGATTATTATCTGTTGGCGAGGGCGAGTAAAATTGAGTAATGTGATGTTTTTGTCACGTGTTACGTGGTGCGTGTTACGTACTAAATGGTTTATTATTATGAATTTGTAAACTTTTTAATCGAAGAATTGTAGAGACGTGATATTATCGCGTCTCATTTTGTTGATAGCTGTAATTCTTTCTCGCAAAGTCCGCAAAGATATTTCGCAAAGCTCGCAAAGTGCCTTCGTAAGAATCAGTCGCCAATTTTTTACTATGTAAGATTTTATAAAAGAAATATTTTTCGCATCTTTGCTATGTAAAAGTCAATTTTGCACCTATTATCTGCTACGAAAAATATGGCAAAAAAATATTTTACAAAGTTCTTTGAAATGTTGAAAATAAGTTGTTAAATCGGTTGTTGAGCATGTCGAAACACCGATGTTATCATTGTATTAAACTTCCATTAGAACAAGGATTAAGACCCAATTGGAGCATGGCTTTCTGTGAGAGCAATGAAAATGTTAGAACCTGACTTCCACTAAAACAAGGATTTTGTCAGTTGTAGAGACGGAGCATGTTGAAACAAAGTGAAATCCCGACTTATCGGGACTTTGTCTCTACGTTCGGCAACTGATTTCAGTATAGATAAGGTTGAGTATTTTACACAGACAAGAATGTCTGTGCACCCGTTTCTTGCATAAAACAAATATTAGTTTAAAAATTCTCGCAGTCTCCAAGCCTCCCAGTCTCGCAGTCATCAAAGGTGCCTCCACTAAAACAAGGATTAAGACTTAATAAAATCAGGTTCAGTATAAAAATACTCTTTGTCATAGACCAACTTCCAGTAGAACAAGGATTAAGACGCATTTACGTTTTTAATACCAATATTATTAAATCTTTTGTCAGAGACCAACTTCCACTAAAACAAGGATTAAATTGTACAGACGCAATGCATTGCGTCTGCTACTACACACGTAATAGACGTTCCAGTAGAACAAGGATAAATTTTAAATTACCAATTAATAATTACGAATTACAAATTGGTAAATCAGCATCGGACATCGGACAACAAGCATCGGGCAAACAAATTAGATATCTCACTCCGTTCGATATGACAAGGGATATTCATAGTACAGT
>CAYFUW010000095.1:0-7086 GCA_964346495.1 uncultured Dysgonomonadaceae bacterium | reverse complement strand
TTTTCAAAACTTATTTTAAACTGATTCTTGCTCCCTGATTTTAACTAAATACACTTATTAAATATATAATATGGGAAAAAAAGCAATAATTTGGTTCTCTGTTTTTATCTTTCTATTGTTGATTACATCCTTTTTTTGGGGGACGTATAATAAATTGGTAAAACAAGAAGAAAATGTACAAATGGCATGGGCACAAGTTGAAAATCAATATCAACGTCGTGCCGACTTAATATTGAATTTGGTAGAAACAGTAAAAGGGTATGCTACTCATGAGCAGGAAGTATTTAAGCAAGTGGTTGAGGCACGAGCAAAAGCTACGCAATTGACTGTAGATATAGAAAATCTTGATGCTGAAACTTTACAAAAGTTCAATCAGACACAAGACGAGTTGTCACAATCTTTGTCACGTCTTATGTTAATAGTGGAAAATTATCCCGATTTGAAAGCCAATGAAAATTTTATTATGCTTCAGGGACAGCTTGAAGGAAGTGAAAACCGAATAGCTTTTGTGAGAAGAGAATTCAACGAAACGGTTAAAAGCTACAATACTTATCGTCGCAGATTTCCCAATAATATAGTCTCAGCCCTATTTGGTTTTACCAAAAAAGATTACTTTAAAGCAGAAGCTAATAGTGATCAGGTGCCTGATGTTGAGTTTTGATATATAATTAATGATATTGATGGTATATACTGCTAAATTAGTGATTTCGCGGTTAAAATATAAGAACAATGAAGCAATTAATAAGTAAAGTTATAATAATACTTGCAATATCACTCTATTTTACAGAATCTGTTGCACAAAATCGATATAGTGTAAAAGATGTTCCCAACGTGCAACTACAAGATTATACTCGTTATGTTAGTGATCCGGAAAATGTGCTAACAATGGAAGAGCTTGTGCTTTTGGATGAGCGTTTGGCTTTTTTACGAGACTCTGTTGGTGTAGAAACTGCTGTTGTGATACTTTCGGCTATTGATACCGATAAATACGGTTCAGCAAAAGATTTTGCCACAGAGTTATTCAACACCTGGGGTATAGGTAACAAGGAGACTCACAACGGTTTGCTTATCCTTCTTCTTACGGCGGATGGAGAACGTGAAATAGTATTCGAAACCGGATATGGAACTGAGGCTACACTCACCGACGGCTTTTGTAAACTTATTCAAACAAAAAAAATGGTACCTTATCTAAAAGATGGCGAATATGGAGAGGGACTTATTGTAGGAGTAGAAGAGGTGGAAAAGATTTTTAAAGGTACTTCAGAGTTTCAAGCAAAAAAACCTCTTATAAGCGATAGCGGAAAAATTGCCTTGATATGGTTGTTGGGTGGATTGATTATTATTTTTATTGTAGAGTATATTAGAAAGAGACGAGTGCTAGGAAGCGAAAACCCATACGTGGCAGCAGCTAAATATAAGTCGCTCTCGGGAATTGGTTGTTTTATGGCAATTATCTTTTTCCCGTCTTATATAATATATATGATATACTTAGTGATAACCAAAAAAGATAATATACCACCACGTCTTAATTGTGAAAAATGCGGAGCTAAAGGAAAAGTTGTACTGAAATATAAGCCGCAAGTAGTTCAAAAAGCTCTTCCGGGACAAGACGGGATGAAACAGTTTCACTATATTTGTAAAGCATGTAATCATGGACATAAGGTGCTAGTACCTTACAAGTACGAGGCTCCACAAACCAAATCAGGTGGAGGAGGAAGTTCTTATAGTAGTAGCAGTAGAAGTAGCAGTAGCTCAAGAGGTGGCTCTTGGGGTGGTGGAAGAAGTGGCGGCGGAGGTGCCAGCACTAAATTTTAATATTAAAGAATTCTCAAAAACAGATAATAACTAAACTTATAAAAAAACAGTATTCATATAAACGAAATTTATAATTTTATAAATGATGAAAAATAATCTATTCTTATTAGTTACAACAATGGCGCTGATGTTTGTTTTCTCATCTTGCCAAAACGATACAGGAGATGATCTTGAGCCAATCAGTGGTGTAGTAACGGGGGAGTATACTCTGCCCAATCAACTTGAAACAGATGGCGGTACAGTAACAATTAGCCGAACACCACGTTCAGTTTCAAAGTTTGTGGAGTTGCGTAAACAAATAGCGGAAGAACCACACGGGGCAGCGGCTTGTTTTGTGGTGGCATTACACATGTTTATGGAGAATCCGGTAGTAGGTGAAGAGTGTTTAGCAATGTCAGTAACTCCAAGTCAGCGTGATGCTACAAATCCAAAAAAGCTGGCATCGGTTAGACAAATTATTTACGATCGCTTTTATAAAAAAGATTCCGGAGCCAATATCTATTCACCGTGGATTCCGTA
Organism: uncultured Dysgonomonadaceae bacterium; assembly: GCA_964346495.1. GTDB lineage: Bacteria > Bacteroidota > Bacteroidia > Bacteroidales > Dysgonomonadaceae > JBGZFC01. Next base: position 4,752 of record CAYFUW010000095.1, on the reverse strand, counting down.
TTGTTATATTGAAGGATTTGAAGTTGTGCAGGGATGGCAAAAACCTAATCCTCCATATAAGATGATTTTTGGATGTAATCCGGGAAAAGATAATATAGACCAGTCAGCAAGCGATACTTTTCAAGGTTACGCTATCCCGATGACTATTGATGCTTTCGATAATACAACCAGCACTCAGAGTCGTTATCGGAATATTACTGCAGTAAAGGTGAAAGGAGAAGATCAATATGTGTTAATGGATTTTGATGACTTAATAACTACAGCATCTTACAAACGTCCTTAATTAAATAACTAAATATAAATAATTATGAAAGTAATAGTCAATAATATAGAATTGATTATTTTTCGAGGCGCTACCGTGGGCGATGCCATACGTGCTTATTACTCCCGGCAAGGGAAGAAAGCACCCTCGTCTCTGCCTGAAGTAGAAGATACTTACGGCAACTATGTGGCACACGATGGAGCCCTTACTGACGGAAGTCAATTAATAATTAAAAATATGGAGGAACATTATGAAAAAAAGAGTATTTTCAGCATTTCTTTTGCTAATTGTGTTAGCAAGTTGCGGAACAAGCAAAAAAATAACGGAAAAAGCGGTAAACGATAGAGAAGTCTACTTGTTGGCGGTAAATGATATGCATGCCGCTATTGATAATTTTCCGCGATTAGCCTTTATAATAGATAGTTTACGTGTCCTTTACCCAGATATGTTATTAGTTTCAGCTGGTGATAATCAAACTGGAAATCCTATTAACGATCAGTATCACGATAAAGGATTACCTATCATTGAGCTTATGAATGCAGTGAAGTTCAATCTTTCGGCAGTGGGAAACCACGAGTTCGATGTTGGAATTAATAATTTTGAAAAGCATACAAAAATTGCCAACTTCGACTTTTTGTGTGCCAATATGCGTCCGCCACAAGATATGGAGTTTGACATAAAACCCTATAAAATTATTACTATGCCTAACGGTTTAAAAGTGGGTTTTGTGTCGGTGTTAGATTTGAACCCCAGCAATCAACCTGACTGTCATCCGGATAATATAAAAGGTTTTACCTTTTCCAACCCGTATGAAACGGCACAAAAATATCTGTATCTGAAAGACACTACCGATTTGCTGTTATATATCAACCACTTCGGATTTGAAAGTGATGTAAAACTGGCAAACATGTTTCCAAAAGGAGAGGTAGATCTCATTATTGGAGGGCACTCACATACCAAAGTGGAGAATGAACAAATTCACAACGATATAATGATTACTCAAGCCGAGCGAAAATTAAAATATGCAACACTAATTCGCCTTAATGTTAGTCCCGATGGTAAAGTTGATCGTTACATGAAACTACTAACAGTTGGGCAAAAAGGCAATGAGCAAGCTGCAGCTCGTGAAATGGTAGATAAATATAATAATAATCCAGAAATGCAAGAGGTTATAGCAAAAGCCCCTTATGATTTTTGTTCTACCGATGAAATAGGTTATTGGATGGCAGATGCACTTAAAGCTACCGCTAATACCCAAATTGCGATAATAAATAAAGGTGGGGTACGCATCGACCATCTGCCGGCGGGAGACATTACGCGTAAAACAATTCTTACAATAGATCCTTTCGGTAATCAAGTAGTGACGTTAAATCTTACCGGACATGAACTCAAGGCATTTGTTACTGATATGTTTGGGCGAGATGAATATTACTTTATGTTTCCGTCAGGAATACATTTGAAGTATAAGGTAAAAGAAGACGGCTTTAAGTTGATTGATTTAGAGTTGTTAAACGAAGACGGTACCCCGCTCGATATGGATAAAACATATAGTGTGGCTACAAACTCTTACGTGATAGTTACTGCTGATTTTCAGAGAGAAGACCCCGGTAAAACCCTCTCCATGACAACTGCGGAGGGATGGATTGATTGGCTCATGAAAGAAAAAACAGTAAATAATTATCAAGTAGTAAAGCGGGTTTTTGTTAATGAATAAATTAGAGTCAATTGTAGTTTTTTTCTGATGCTCTCGGTCAATTGCCGTTCCGCATACGGGACGGACAAAAGAGCAACCCAAACAATCGGGCTTTAGCCCAATAAAGACAATAAGCAAAAAAATAAATGAATATGAACAAATTAAGATCAATTTTGGTTGTGGCTATACTTGCTATGATAGTCCTAACTGCATGTGAAAAGGGAGAACCTGAAATATCCAGTGAGCCTTCTATGACTTTTACCAGTGCCTTGGCTGTAGGAGAAGAAATTGAGTTGTATTTGGAAGCCGCCGATGACAACGTCTGGATAGACCTCAACAACAACGGTAAGAAAGATAAAGGCGAAGAAGCAATCTTTGGAGACGATGCTACAACCTACATTTTGGGTGCGAGAACTATTACCGTGTACGGAAATGTAACGCTTTTGGACTGTCGAAACAATCTACTTACATCGTTAGATGTAAGCAAAAACACCATGCTCGAAAGTTTGTTTTGTTTCGAGAATAGACTTACCTCGCTTGACTTGAGCAAGAACACCATGCTTAGAGTATTGGTTTGTCATGACAATAGACTCACTTCGTTGGATGTGAGCAAAAACACCATGCTGACATACTTACATTTATATAATAATAAACTTACCTCGTTGGACGTTAGTTATAACAAGGCGTTGAAATATTTGATCTGCCCTTACAATAAACTTACCTCGTTAGATGTTAGCCAAAACACGGCATTGGAAGATTTGTGTTGCGACGTCAATTCTCTTACCTCGCTTGACGTGAGCAAAAATACGGCGTTAAAATGGTTGGACTGTCGAAATAATCAACTTACCTTATTGGATGTTAGTCAAAATAAGGAGTTGATAGAGTTGCTTTGCAACGACAACCAAATATCGGGAGTTAATATGGATAAGTTGGTAATCAGTTTGCCCGACCGTACAGGTAAAGAGAAAGGAGGGTTCTATGTAATCGCACATACCAGTCCCGATGAGCAAAACGTGTGTACCGTGTCGCAGGCAAAAATAGCAACAGACAAAAATTGGGATGTGCTGGATGCTTCCGGCTTTCCGTATTCGGGCAGCTGATGTAAATTATCCATGTTCAATAAGGTCTATTGCCGTCCCGTTTACGGGACGGATAAAAGAACAGCCCAAACAATCGGGCTTTAGCCCAATAAACAACTATTAATGATCAAAAATTGAAAATAAATAATAGATAAATGAAAAAAGTAGCAACAATATTATTTATCGCTTTCATAATGATTGGCTGTGGAGGAGCGAAAGCAGAGAAGTCTGAGAATGGAGAGGAGCAGGCTGACACAATATTGAATAACGATTCAGATAATGAGAGTTTGAATATTGTAAGCGTAGATAACTATTTTGACGAAGATGACCCCCTCAGCGAACTAATTGTACAATATGCGCCGAAGCAATTGAAGCAAATTATCGGAAAAACTGAGCCGAAAGATGTAAGAGATTTGTTTTTGTTGCTGCCCGATACCGATTTTCTTTTATACTTCAATACAAGCGTTGAACAACGCAAGAGGCTGTTGAAAGGAGAAGAAACCGAATATGTGAAACTATATGATATAGATGTCAAGAACGGATATATCAGTAGCGGATATGAAGGTACGTGGGAAATGTTTGCAAAAAAAATAGATGGGATTTGGTGGATAGCTGTAAATGAGTCCAATTGCGGAGAATACTGTTACACCGTACAAGCGAAGACCTATACATATAGCGAGGGCAAGCTTGTTCAACGAAACTATGCAAATTTTGCAGGCTATCAGGACGTTTGGATAGAACTTTTTATTGATTTCAGCCAATTGACCGAATCTCAACAGAAGCTGGCCAAAAGTATCTGGGAAGAAAACGGTAGAGATAGTGTTCTGTTTCGACTTCCTCGCGATAGCAAAACAATTACTATGTATATCGAATCTTATCCATATATAGAGGCAGGTATTCCCGAATCAGCAATAAAGGAAATCAGTACGGAAATATGGAGATGATAATTTACTAAATTTCAAAAATATGAATTCAAAAAATATAACTTTATTCCTTTTTCTATTGTTTTCCTTTCAGGTTATACGGGCACAAACGGAGAATAGCTTTCCGCACTTTACGTGGGTGAGCCCTGTATCATCTTATGATGTGGGGGCAAGGTTTGGATATGAAAAAAGCTCGTTTACACTTATAAACAAAAACTGTAGAACACTTCCAATAAACGATCCTTGTTATGAAGCAGACGAGTATTGTGATTTAATATTACTCGGAAGATACAAAAACAACTCAATGGAGGAATATGTGAACATCCTCTTTACACCAGGCCCAAGCGTTGATCCTGTTTTCATCATTACAGATAAAAACAATAATCCTATTTGGGCAGAAGGAGGTGAGGAGATGTGTATAAACTCTAATGGAATAATCTATTTGTCGGGTAATATGAACAAGATGTTTAACCAAAGGATGAAGTTGCGTTTTGAAAAAGGCAAGGTAACCGAAGTTAAACAACCATTTTATTACGTAGATGTGAAAGGTAAACTGTTGAAGCCGGTTAAGCTGTACAGTCAAAAAAACAACCGTGGTGAATTGGTCGCCACTTTACCGGTGGGCTACGAAATAGAAATACTGCTTGCAGAGCCTGAAACAGACTCCGAAAAAGCGATGATAAACTATTTAGCGCGAACCGCTTTTGGTTTGGTCGGGTGGCTTCAATTAACTGAAAATGATACTTATCATATGGACCCGATAGTGAGAGGACTTGGTTATTTGGGAGATTGATA
>CAYFUW010000094.1:0-7205 GCA_964346495.1 uncultured Dysgonomonadaceae bacterium | reverse complement strand
CGCGCCACGTTCGGGACGTGGAGGTCGGAAGTTCGAGTCTTCTCATCCCGACAAAAAGGAGTTTTTTATAAAAAACTCCTTTTTTTGTACATTTCCTAAATTGTTTAGTTATAAAAGTGAGATAACTGAAACTTTTTTCTTAAAATATTTTTTTTCCGTGAAAAATATTCTTACATTTGCAGGTACAATTAATTAACGGGTATAACTACATAAAAACAGTAATTGTGGTTATATTTTTATTAACAATTCTAAATTTATTTAAGATGAAAAAATTTACTTTTTTATTAGTTGCTATGTTTGTAGCATTCGGTGTTAGCGCTCAAGTATTTGAAAGCGTTAAAGTTAATTCAGCAAATACTGTTCAGCCAAAAGAAGATTTTGATGTTCATTATGACGGAGATTTCGACAATGCTATTGGTGTTAACGGTGAAGCTGTTTTTTCAGTAGTTGCAAGATTTACTCCAGATGAGTTGTCAGAATACTATGGCAATAAAAGTATCAGCAAAGTTAAATTCTGTATTAATGACGAATTTAGTGTTGGTGGTGCTAGAATTTTGATTTATGGAAATGGTACTGCAACTGAACCGGGTCAATTATTATTTGAAGAGGCTGTAGCTTCTGTTGAAGAAGGATGGAACGAATATACTCTTCCTACAACTCTTAATCTTGAATCTGGAGACTATTGGGTAGGCTACGAAGTAAAAGCTATATATGGCTTCCCTGCAGGATGTGACGTAGGTCCAATGGTTCCAGGAAAAGGTGGTTGGTTATATTTTGAAGGAGATGGTTGGTTTGAAATGACAGATGCTGGTCTAGATTATAACTGGAATATCCGTGCAACACTAACTGATGCTAGCGGAATTGAAACCGAAATAGGTCAAACTTCAAACATTTACGGTGGAAATGGTATGATTACTATCAATAATGTTGATGCAGCTACTGCTCAAATTTTCAACGTAACAGGTCAGCTTGTTAACTCAGTTAACTTGTCAAAATCTGCAACCGTTCAAGTTCCTGCCGGTGTTTATGTAGTACGCGTAGGAAATGCAGTTCAAAAAGTATTAGTAAAATAATATTTTAGCTTTTGGCTGTTAGCCTTTAGATATTAGCAAAATATGGGCATTGTGGTTTGAGTCCACATTGCCCTTATTTTTTTCCCTAAAACCTGTTAGGTTTTTGTGGTCGCTTCCGCACGAATCCTTTCGCGTGGTATCATTCTGAGGGATTTGCAATCCAGCCCAGTAAATTATTATATATTTAATTAGGGATTACAAATTCCTTCAATATGAATTTAAATTCGTAAATTATAATTTTCTTGTGCCAATATTGAATACCCGATTTTGCAATATAAACATTTTCTTTTATCACAGTACTCTTTGCGTAGCTGGATGAGAGATTGAGAATCTGCAGCATTGGCGGGTGTTATTCCGTATTCTTTAAATTCGTTGATAATCGCATTTCGCTCCGGTTTTATTGACTCTAAAAAATATATAGCTCTATCGATATATTTTTCTTGCTCTGTTTTTTTTCCGTAAGCAAACAGTATAGGTACAACGGTGTTTATCAGAATGATGTTTAATGACGAGTCGCCCAAATATTTGTCCGACTTTTCACTCTTTTTTTCAAATGTAAAGTGATGTTTCCAATATTCTGATGTGTTGCTTTGGAAATATAATCGCAGTCGTTTGTAATCGTCAATATCAAGTAGAGTAGAGAATAGTCGTCCCGATTGTTGAAGTAGTGAAGCCAATTGTGCTATTCTTATTTGTGGAAATGATTTTGGTCTGACTCTCATTTTTTTAAATAAAAAGTCTTGCAAAGGCTTGAGCTGATACTTATTTTGTAAGAAATGATATTCGTTTTTGAGTCGGAGATAATAATCATCGGCAATAGATTTGTTTTGCAACATTCCGGCTTGTCCAAACATCAAAGCCTCTATTTGAAACAGATTGTCGCCATGTTTTTGGATCAAATTGTAAGGCAAGCTCAAAGCCAATCTCTCGAAAGCATCAGAATTAATGCCGAATCCGTAATTGCGACTCAGTAGAACGTATAGAACATCATCCCAAGAGTTGTTGTATCTACTTAAATGAGTAAAAATATCGTCGGTTTTTCTCTCTATACGCTCTATTGCAAGAACATTGAGCCACGAACTTATCACTTTTTTATCAATATTGGGAAGATGATTTTTACAGGGGATATTCAGGCTGCTTTGCAAAAGATTATCCGCTTTTTTCTCAATATCTGGCGTAACAATCAATTTCAGTTGTGGAATTTGCATACCTTTAGTATTGAATACTTCGCAATTAATCTTTTCTGCAACGTGAAGTATCACAGAGTCATAACTTTCATCTTCGTTATGTTTATGCTTTGCCCAATCATCTGCTTTGCAATGTATCTCTACATTACCTGCCCATACTTTGTTTCCGATTTTAATTTTAGCATTAAAGAAATCGGGTCCCGCATTCATGTTGTAAATACCCGGATCGATAATTTCAATCGTTTGATTATCTGTTGTTAGTAGGTTTGTCTGAGCAAAAAGTCTCAGTTTCCAGATATAATGCAAAAATTGTTCTCTATCTTTCATTTTCCATGGGTTTTTAAAATTCAAATTTAACTTTAATTATTGATATTTCAAAATAAACCGTGATTTTCCTTGTACGATATTTGCGAGATTGTATAATCTATATAAAGTATAAAGTTTCAAAATCATCTTTATAATCTGCGGATTTTTGTGTAAATTTGCGTCTTATTTTAGAACAATTTCTTAATATATATTTTTATGTTACACCAGGAAGAAAGAAACAGAATTAAAGAGTTGATGCGTAGAGAGATAGTTCCTGCAATAGGTTGTACCGAACCGGTTGCGGTTTCGCTTTGTGTTGCAAAATCGACAGAGATTTTAGGACAAAAACCCGAACGTATCGAGGTTTTGTTGAGTGGCAATATTATTAAAAATGCTATGGGTGTAGGGATACCCGGAACGGGGATGATTGGTTTGCCTATTGCAATTGCTTTGGGAGCATCGATTGGTAAATCGGAATATGGTCTCGAAGTTCTTCAAGATTTGACACCGGATGATGTTGAGCATGGCAAACAGTTTATTGATGAACAACGCATAAAAATTGACTTAAAGCCTGATATAGAAGATAAACTCTATATCGAGGTGCGATGCTTTGCTCAAGACAACAGTTCAGTTGCTATTATCAGAGGCAATCATACTCAGTTTACATATATAGAGAAGAATGGTATTGTGATGTTAGATAATAAGTTTGTGGTTGAATCTGAGGAAGAAGAAAGTGATGTAAAACTTACTTTTCGGAAGATTTATGAATATGCTCACGAATCACCGGTTGAAGAGTTGAGTTTTATTCTCGATGCTGCAAAAATGAATCGTGAAGCGTCAAATTTCTCACAAAAAAGCAGTTATGGACACAATGTATCTAAACATATATCGGGAGAAAAAGGGAAATTTCTTTTTGGAGATAATGCTCATAGTCGCATGATTTCTGTTACTGCAGGTGCTTGCGATGCTCGTATGGATGGTGCGCTTATACCTGTAATGAGCAATTCTGGAAGTGGTAATCAAGGAGTTGCAGCTACACTGCCCGTTTTAACCTATGCCGAAGAGATCGAATGCGATGAACAGACTCTTACACGTGCACTTATTTTGAGTGGTTTGACGGTAATTTATATCAAACAGCATTTGGGTAGATTGTCGGCTCTATGTGGTTGTGTTGTGGCATCAACAGGTTCAAGTTGTGGGATAACCTATTTGATGGGAGGTAGTTATGCGCAAATTGTTTTTGCCGCTAAAAATATGATAGCCAATATCACGGGTATGATTTGCGACGGAGCAAAACCGAGCTGTGCATTGAAAATTGCAAGTGGCACCTATACAGCCACGCTCTCGGCACTAATGGCTATAGAAAATGAGGTAGTATCATCGCAAGAGGGTATAGTTAATGAGGATATAGACCAAACCATCAAGAATCTTGGTATCATAGGAAATAAAGGGATGCAGGAAACCGATAAAATCGTCCTTAATATAATGACAAACAAATAATAACAGCCGTATTAAAGCATCAAACATAAATAATAAAGGACTTAACCTTGAAACCAAAAAAATCAGCAAGTTAGTCTGGGAGTATTCACTTCCGGCTATTGTTGGTACTTTGGTAAATGTACTGTATAATATTGTTGACCGAATTTTTATTGGGCAGGGTGTAGGTGCATTGGCAATATCAGGCTTGGCGTTGACTTTTCCGATAACAACTCTTACATCGGCTTTGGGTATGTTGGTTGGTGCGGGTGCTGCTGCTCGTATCTCTATCAGTTTGGGCCAAAAAAGAAAAGATATAGCCGAAAAGATACTCGGTAACTCGTTGCTGCTTATAGTAATTTTGAATACTATTTTTATTTCACTTATTTATGCCTATATAGATGAGATTCTTTTTGCATTTGGAGCAAGCGAGAATACGCTACCTTATGCACGCGATTATCTGAAAATAGTACTTCTCGGAAATGTTTTTATTAGTCTTTGCTATAGTTTCAATAATATGATGCGAGCATCCGGTTATCCTCGCAAAGCAATGATAACCATGTTGATAGGCGCTGTGCTTAATGTTATTTTAGTCCCGATATTTATCTATGTTTTCAAGAAGGGAATAGCCGGAGTTGCCTGGGCAACGGTTATCTCTATGTTTATAGGTATGCTGTTTGTGATGTTTCACTTCGTACAGAAAGATAGCCTTATCCGTTTGAAATTTGAAAATATAAGATTTAACAAAGATATTATACTGGCAATAGTTTCTATCGGATTTTCTCCTTTTAGTATGCAGGTAGCAGCTTCGAGTGTGGCTGTTTTGCTCAACACATCACTAATGAAATATGGCGGAGATTTGGCGATTGGTGCTTTCGGAATATTGAACTCAATGTTGATGTTGATAGTGATGTTGGTTGTTGGATTGAATCAGGGAATACAACCTATTATCGGCTATAATTTTGGAGCTAAGAATCATGGAAGAGTCCGTGAAACTTTCAACTATTCCATTAGGGTAGCTACAATAATAACATGTGTGGGTTTTGTTATAGGATTTTTCTTTCCGAGGTTATTTGCAAATGCTTTTACTACCGATTCGGCATTGCTTGATATTGCAGAAAACGGTATAAGAATTGCAACAATATCGTTACCTGTAGTCGGTTTCCAGATTGTTGCATCGGGTTTCTATCAAAGTATAGGGCGTGCTAAAGAGGCTATCATACAGGGTTTGAGTAGGCAGCTACTGTTTTTGGCTCCTTCGCTTTTGATAATTCCGCCAATTTTTGGATTAAACGGTGTTTGGCTTTCAATGCCTGTATCCGATTTTCTGGCTGCTATGTTGTCCTTTATTTTAGTAAGAAATTTGATGAAAAATAAACATGATTTGCTGATGAGATAGCTGAATCAATTAGCAATGTGGAATTAACAATTAGCAATTACGGCAGTTAGGTTTTACCGCTATGGTGTGATTTTCGCTTTGCTACAATTAGCTGTTTGCCATTGACTTTTTGGTTAAGTAGCTGCTAATTCAAAATTAGCTGCTACTTGGTCAATATAAAAGGTGTAGCGACCCGAAACAATATAGGAAATAAAAATTTGGGAATAATTACAGATATTCATATAAGTAATTACACGAAAAATGTTACAAATTAACCAAAAAATTAGTAGATTTGTATAGTTACATCAAAGTTAATAGAACAGTAAAAAACAATTAATTTTTTTATCAAATGAAGAAAGTAGTTTTAATTCGTCATGGCGAAAGTACATGGAATAAAGAGAATAGATTTACAGGCTGGACAGATGTCGATTTGACCGAAAAGGGTGTTGAAGAAGCACACAAAGCCGGAAAATTACTTAAAAAAGAGGGATTCAAATTTGAGAAAGCATACACCTCTTATCTGAAAAGAGCAGTGAAAACTCTCAATATCGTACTCGATGAGATGGACTTGGATTGGATTCCTGTAGAAAAGACTTGGAGACTCAACGAAAAACATTACGGTATGCTTCAAGGTCTTAATAAAGCCGAGACAGCTGCGAAATATGGCGACGAGCAGGTGCTTATTTGGCGTAGAAGTTATGATGTACCACCTACACCATTAAGTAAAGATGATGAGCGTGCGCCGCACCAAGACCTTCGTTATAAAGGTATCGATGAAAAACAGCTACCGCTTACCGAGTCATTGAAGGAGACAGTTGAGAGAATTCTGCCATATTGGAATGATGTTATAGTACCCGAAATGAAAAAACATAACGAGATAATCATTGCGGCTCACGGTAACAGCTTGAGAGGAATTATCAAACATCTAAAAAATATTTCGAACGAAGATATTGTAAGCCTAAACCTTCCGACAGGAGTTCCTTATGTGTTTGAATTTGATGATAATATGAATTTGCAAAAAGATTATTTCTTAGGCGATCCGGAAGAGATTAAAAAATTGATGGATGCGGTTGCAAATCAGGCGAAGAATAAGTAAGCTAAAGACTTTTGGATATTAGCTTTTGGCATTAGCACATTGCAGTTTCAAATCTGCATTGTGCTTTTTGCTTTTAGCATTGGTGCTACCAATTACAGTTGACATATTTTAGCATCAATAAACCTAACAGATCTTGAAACCCCGTTGGGTTTATGTATTTATTAAAAAAGGGTTGCCATTTGGCAACCCTTTTTACAATTTATATATTAAAGTTCTTATTTCGCAATAATCACTTTTTCTACTTTACGAGATTCGTCCGCGCCTATGATTTCCAGGTAATAAATACCGTTTTGTAATGACGTAACGTCAATTTGTCCGTTTTTAATACCGGCTTTCACAGCTTGTCCGAAAGAGTTGTAGATAACAACGTTTTCAACATCACCTTTAACATAGATAACGTTTGTAGCCGGGTTCGGGTAAACCTTAACCGCGTTGGCAACGCCATCGTTTATGTCAGTAACAGTTGCACAAGCAGGATCAGAAGTACAAGTAGGATATACTACAATTACGCAGTATTCGTAAGTACCTTCAGGAACATTGCTGTCAATATAAGTTGTTTCAGTAAGACCTGATGCAATAACTTCACCGTCTTTAGTAACAGTGTAAGTGTATCCTTCAGCAGGAGGAACAGGATCACCGCCGTAAACAGTCACATCGTCAAGGTTCAACCAGAACTGGTCAGTACAGTC
>CAYFUW010000093.1:0-7436 GCA_964346495.1 uncultured Dysgonomonadaceae bacterium | reverse complement strand
ACAAAAGAAAAAGTATGACAAAATGTGTAAACTTTTTTTAGGACGAGACAAAGACGTAATTTGCAATGAGCAGTTTTGTATAGTCGTTTCGCTAGATATACACTTTGTGCTATAGCTGGGCTAACGTGTCCCGAAATCGTTTCGCTCATCGGGATCTCCGCTGCGCTCCGAGGAGACGATGGCTATGCCTTAGTTATGAACTTTAAAATTATTGTGAACAAATGATTTTTGCCTAAGAGCTATTAACCTATTCTATTAGCGTAGTTAGTATACAGGTCTGTCGTAATGAGGAAGTAGTTACGTCAGTTATTATTAATACAAGGTACAAAGTGACGATATGTTTTTTTTAAACTAAAATTGGTAAGTCGGGATTGCAAATCCCTTGGTCTGATAGTAGTGGCTATCTTAAAACAAATAATTCAATAAAACACAATAAGGTGTTTCAGAAGTGTCCAAATGCAAGGCGCTGAGATTGGGGGCGAATGAGCGTACTAGAAGTACGTGATTGAGGGCAAATATCGAAAGTAACTGGTTGTTGAGCTTGTCGAGACACAGCAGTTGGGTGCTTATGAGACACCGCATACAAAACAAAATCGCACCATATATTATATGATGCGATTTTTCATAAAATAAATAGTCACTTTTATTTAGCTTGCTCTTGTGCTTCTTTAATCATTTTCGCGTTAGGAAGGATATACACTTCAACTCTTCGGTTTTGTGCTCTTCCTTCTTTAGTACTATTGTCTGCAATAGGCTCTGTTGAACCCATTCCTTTTGAATCCATACGTGTGCCTGTAACACCTTTAGAAACAAGGTAGTTGTAAACAGATTCTGCACGACGTTCAGAAAGTGGATTGTTTATAGCGTCATTACCACTGCTGTCAGTGTGTCCGAAAATTTTCACGTCAGTATCCGGATTGTTCAACAACGAAGTTGCAAATTTATCCAGCGATGCGCGAGATGTAGTGCTTAATGTGCTTGAGTTAGTAGCAAACAAAATTCCTGATTCGAAAGTTACTTTAATAGCTTCTCCTTCGTTTACTACCTCTACTTGAGCTCCTTCTATTTTTTCTAACTCAGCAGCTTGTTTGTCCATTTTGTTACCGATAATAGCTCCGGCAGCACCACCAACAATTGCTCCAATTCCAGCGCCCCAGGCAGCACCTTGACCACCGCCTGCAACAGCACCTACACCTGCTCCAACAGCAGCTCCTGCTCCTGCTCCAATTCCTGCGCCTTTAACTAGGTTGCTTGTTCCGCAACTTGATAATATAATCACACCACTTAAAAGTATGATACTAAATAATTTTGTTAATTGTTTCATGTTCTATTATTAAATTGTTTATAAATATTTTTTTAATAAAAAAGATTGAGTGTATCGCAATAAGCTAGCTCTCCGGCTACAATATTTTCTATTTCTTCTTCAGAAAAATCTCTTATTGCACCTTTTTTTGCATCTTTTTCTGCGTTTTCAATTACAAAGTCAAGCAATTCATCTTCGTCAATTTCCACATCATCGTCGTTATCTTCGTCTAAATATCCCTTTTCGTCGTAATATTCATAGATTAAATCCACGATGTAATTAACTTCATCATCAGAGAATTTGCCTTGCATCTCTTCCGGCAGATGCTTTTGGATAAATTTTACAGATTCATCCTCATCATATTCCAATACTTCTTTATCTTCACTCATAATAATGTTATTCTTTATTTTTGATTTGAGATTGATTTTTTAAAAACCAGGTAATATGAAATTACCTTACACCATTGTTAAAACAATTTTTTGCAAAATATGTTCAAATTGTTTTTTTCAGATAATTGCTAAAACTGTTCTGTTAATAAGTCATTTTCGGCTCTAATGTTTTGGCATCTTCTATCATTGCTTCAACCTGACTTAATGAAGGAAGTTGTCTAACCAAACGCTTTGCTTCGTTTGTTTCAGCCATTTTTGCGTGCAAGTTTTCTGCAACTCGATTGCGCAACTCTTTTACCGTATCCACACCAGATGCTTCCAGCAGTTCTGCATATTCAGGACCAACACCTTTCACTCTAAACAAATCGGCATGATTTGTCCATTTTAGTATTAGTTTCTCACTTATATCTGTCTCTTTTGCCAAAGTAGCACGTCCTGCTTTTGAAGCACATTTTTCTAATAGTTTGTCTGCATTGTTAATGCCAGCTTCTCTAAGTTTTTCGCCATAGATGGTGCCTACACCTTCTATATCTTCAATTTTGTAAACCATAATAATAATAATTTAATTATATAAAAATAAATTGCTTACCAAAAATACGAAAAATCCCGATAAATCGAGGTATAAACTCACAAAAAATGCTTATTTGCTCTTTTGTGTGGAAAAATGACCCAAAAACCTTTTTGTTACACTAAATATAGCGAAGTAATAGATTGATTATTGCAAACTCTTAAAATCGCTTCGGCAAACATATCGGCTACTGATAAAACTTTTACTTTTGAGCTCTGTTTGTTGTAAGGAATACTATCGGTAAAAATCATTTCAGTAATATCAGAGTTTTCAATTCTTTCTGTTGCCGGGTCCGACATCACAGCGTGACTGGCAATTGCACGAACAGAGTTTGCACCCTCTCTCAACATCAACTCGGCAGCTTTTGTAATAGTTCCTGCTGTGTCAACAATATCATCAACGAGTACAATGTCCATTCCTTTTACATCGCCAATTATCTGCATATCAGATACTACGTTCGCTTTTTTTCTGATTTTGTAGCCAATAACCATTGGGCAAGCCATAAATTTGGCATAAGCATTGGCACGTTTTGTTCCTCCAACGTCTGGCGTAGCCATTACCAGATTTTCCAGATTCAGTTCTTTCATATAGTCAATGAATACTCCCGATGCATATAAGTGGTCAACCGGAACATCAAAAAAGCCTTGTATCTGGTCGGCATGCAAATCCATCGTAATAAGTCTGTTAATTCCGGCAGTACTAAGCATATTGGCAATAAGTTTTGCACCTATACTTACTCTTGGTTTGTCTTTTCGGTCTTGGCGTGCCCAACCGAAATAGGGTATAACAGCTATAATTGATTTAGCAGAAGCGCGCTTAGCAGCATCAATCATAAGCAATAATTCCATCAGATTGTCCGAATTGGGGAAAGTAGATTGAATAAGGAAAACATATTTTCCACGAATAGACTCTTCGTAAGATACAGAAAATTCACCATCGGCAAAACGTTCTATAATCATGTTACCGAGTGGACATCCTAAACTGTTACAAACTTTTTCGGCAAAATAGCGTGAATTTGTACCTGAAAAAATTTTAAATGGTTGTTCTTGCATGACTTTAACTTTTATAATTTTATTAATAATGGATAAATTTGTTCTCGTTTACTCTCTGTAATACTGTTTTTAAAACTCTTTTCACTCTTTTTTTCAAAACCTATAAAGGATAGGAAATTTAATATGTAAATTTGTATAGGTGATAAAAAAGTTATGAAACTTTAATCAGTTACTAAATTGTTTCACAAAAATACAAAAACTTGATACAATAAAAATATTTTTAGGGTTAAGATTTGAATTTTGTATGATAAATAAAATAAATTACTGTTTTATTGGAAATAAAAAATAAATTAACTTGATTTTCGGTCGATTTTTCTAACTTTGTAAATTAACTAAACCTATTGATGTGCTAAAGAGATACCTTTTTTTACTTTTTATTGCTGTTGTAATTACTTCATGTTCAACCGCTAGGCGTGCTACATCGAGCGACAGGGCAACGGCAGCGTTACAGGAAGATATTGTAAACTACGGACTTAAGCATTTGGGCAAACCGTATCGTTATGCAGGGAAAGGACCCGGTGCTTTCGACTGCTCGGGATTTACATCTTTCGTTTATAAAAAGTTTGGCTATAATCTGGGTGCAAGTTCATCTGACCAGGATAGGCAGGTTACAACAATAAAGAGCAAAAGATATCTTGAAAAGAGTGATTTGGTTTTTTTTGAAGGGCACAGGCGAAATAATAGAGTAGGGCATGTAGGAATAGTTGTTGACGTGAAACCGAATGGTGATTTTTCATTTATACACTCCTCAACAAGTAACGGTGTAATTATTTCAAAATCGACAGAACCTTATTACGCTTCCCGATATTTACGTGGTGGTCGTGTAATAAAAAGCATAAAATCTAAACCGGAACCAAAACCAAAAAAGAAAGAAAAACAGATAGATAACTCCGAAGCTATTGTTGTAACTGCACCTGATACAAAACAAAATAATAACAGCACATTGTCACAAAACCAGACAATTATAGTTCAGACCGATTCTACAAAAACTCCACAATTGACTGATGATACTATTACCAAAAATCAACAATCCAATTCTGATAACAAAGAAAATAAAGAACAAACACAGCAAGCAGTTTTAACAAAAACTCTCACAACAAACATAATTCATACCGTAACGCCTGGCGAAACTCTTTATTCTATTGCAAAAAAATATGGATGCACAATAGAACAACTTCGTCTTTGGAATCCCGATTTGGGAAGTGTTTTAAAGGCTGGAGATGTTTTGAGGATAATGCAGAAATAGATAGTATTAGAAACACAATTCAATTTCTTTTCAAATTATTAACAATAAATTTCACAAGAAAAGTGCTACATATTACGAATTGATAGTAGCTTTGCATTATTGACGTAATAGTTTTAATAAACAGTTGTAAAATATGTAATATCAATTCAATTTTCAATGAAAAAATTATATCTAACTTATATTATCCTATTTTTTTGGTTATTATTTTGTTCTTTTATAGATAAAGACGAAACTAACGAAAAGTATCCGAATGACCCTATTCAGGTAAGAGTTGTATATAAATTTAGCCAACAAGCTACAAAAGAGAATACACCAATTATTATTACAGATACAATGGCATTAGATATTGGTAAAGAGTGGTCGGTTTATTACGATTTTAATAAAAGCAGGCGAGACTCTTTAAAAGATGTTTTTTGGAAAAATAATCCAATAAAACAACTTTCGCTTAGTCGAGATATAGATGACCTACAGCAACGGTTAGAAACTAAAAAAGAGAGTGTAAGAACCATTGATAAAAGTCGAGATGAAAGAATGAGTATCTTTAAGCAACGTAATAAACAGAGTATAGTTGTTTTTGATGATGCACCAAATGCAGGTCCGGGTCTTGAATATCGATACTTTAAATTAATAGAGAATATTCCACCGCAAAATTGGCAAATAACAGGCGATACAACAACCATACTCGACTATAATTGTACAAAAGCCGTTGCTAATTTTAGAGGAAGAGAATATATTGCTTGTTTTACAATGGATATTCCAATTGCAGAAGGTCCATGGAAACTTTATGGCTTGCCCGGACTTATTTTGAAAGTAGAAGAGAAAAATCAAATATTTACATTTGAAGCTATTGGTTTGCAGGAAGTTAAAGACGAAAAGATTTTCTTTCCTGATGATAGGGAAATAGTGCCTTGCAAAAATATGCAGCAGATCAATCAATATAGAAAAAATGAATCCAAAAGCATCGGTTTGGGATTTATGGATGCGCCGGGTATTATTACATTCATTAATGTAAAAAACCCTGTAACTTATTATGACTTGGAATTGGAGTATTAGTTAAAATAACATACCCGGATTAGCTGAGAAACTATTCATAATAATTATCACAATGAAAAAATTATATCTAACTTATATTATCCCACTTTTGGGATTATTGTTTTGCTCTTTTATAGATAAAGACTAAACCAACGGAAAATATCCAAACGACCCTATTCAGGTAAGAGTTGTATATGAATTTAGCCAACAAGCGATAAAAGAGAATAGACCAATTATTATTACAGACACTATGGCATTAGATATTGGTAAAGAGTGGTCGGTATATTACGATTTTAATAAAAGCAGGCGAGACTCTACAAGAAAAGCAAATTTTCGTCCTAATAAATTTTCATTAAGCAAAGATGTTGATGCACTTCAAAATCGTTTGGAGATGAGAAATGAAGTGTATGGCGTTTTGGACGAGAGTAGAGATGAAACGATGCGAATATTTAAAAACAGGAAAAGTGATGAGATTATTGTTTTTGATAAAGGACCACTTGAAGTGTATGATACTTTTACTAATTTTAAACTCACGGAGATAATATCACCGCAACAGTGGGAAATATCCGATGATACATTGACGGTTTTGGGATATGTTTGCAATAAGGCAACCGCATCTTTTCGCGGCAGGGAATTTCATGCGTGGTTTACAGTTGATATTCCTATTAGCGAGGGACCTTGGAAACTGTATGGTTTACCCGGATTAATTTTACAAGTGGAAGACAAAGAGGGTTTGTTTCAGTTTGAATCTATCGGACTGCAAAAAGTAAATATGGGAACAGTAGCTTTTCCTACTGATAAAAAAGTTGTTATTTGCAAAAACCTAAAAGATTTAATCAGATTTAGAAAAGAGAGATTTAAAACTATTTCCATAGGTTTTGATGATGGAAATAGAGATTATACATATTACCGGACAAAAAATCCGATAAACTATTATGATTTGGAATTGGAGTATTAGACAAAATAACATACTCAAATTAGCTGAGAAACTATTCATAATAATTATCACAATGAAAAAAAACTGTTTAACTTACATTATCCCACTTTTGGGATTATTGTTTTGCTCTTTTATAGATAAAGACGAAACCAACGAAAAATATCCGAACGACCCTATTCAGGTAAGAGTTGTGTATAAGTTTAGCCAACAAGCTGCAAAAGAGAATACACCAATTATTATTACAGACACTATGGCATTGGATATTGGTAAAGAGTGGTCGGTATATTACGATTTTAATAAAAGCAGAAGGGATTCTTTAATGGCTGAATCTATACGTAACAACCATTTCGATAGAGTTTCTGTGAGATTTGGTTACGAATTCCTCGAAAAAAGATTAGAAGCCGGTGAGCAAATCGTAACCACATTTGATAGAAAAAGAGATGAAAGGATGAGTATCTTTAAGCAACGTAATAAACAGAGTATAGTTTTTTTTGATGATGCACCAAGTGTAGGTCCGGAATCAGAAGAAAGATACTTTAAATTAATAGAGAATATTCCACCGCAAAATTGGCAAATAATAGGTGATACTACAACCGTACTCGACTATAATTGCACAAAAGCAGTTGCTAATTTTAGAGGAAGAGAATATATTGCTTGTTTTACAATGGATATTCCAATTGCAGAAGGTCCATGGAAACTTTATGGCTTGCCCGGACTTATTTTGAAAGTAGAAGAGAAAAATCAAATATTTACATTTGAAGCTATTGGTTTGCAGGAAGTTAAAAACGAAAATATTTTCTTTCCTGATGATAGGGAAATAGTGTCTTGCAAAAATATGAAACAGATAGATCAATATAGAAAAAATAAATCCAAAAACATCACTTTTGGATTTCTTGATGCGCCTGACAG
>CAYFUW010000092.1:0-7934 GCA_964346495.1 uncultured Dysgonomonadaceae bacterium | reverse complement strand
CAACACGAAACACGAAACTCGCAACCCGCAACCCGCAACTCGGAACACGTAACACAAAAATCCAGATATTTTTTATAATTTTGCCCGATAAATACAATTTTTTCCGCAATTATCAGTTTTAATCTACAAATGAAAAAAAGGAAGATATCGTTTCTACTAGGTTTTTTGGTGCTGTGCAATATTCAATTGCAGGCTCAATGGGACTTGCCGTTTAGTCAGCACTGGAAAGTCAGATCTTTTTACAATCCCTCTTTCGCGGGAGAAACCGATAAAATTCAAGCTGCCGGTATCTACAAACTTCAATGGGCAAATGTTAAAAATGCACCCACTCGTATCTTGTTTACCGCCGACAGTCCGGTAGAGTTTTTCGGACTACGCCACGGAATTGGCTTGGTTGTTTATACCGAAAATCTGGAGAATAATATTCACAATATGCTCTATGCGGCACAATATACATACAAACAAAAATTGTGGAAAGGATATGTTAATGTGGGTGTACAGGCAGGATTGTACAATTTGAATTTCGACCCGCACAGCTACACAGAATTACCCGACTCAACCACAGGAGGCGGACAGAGCAGTCTTTTAGTAAACCCAACAACAAAAAAAGCTTTCGATTTAAGTGGAGGAATATCATGGACTTCAAAAAATGTATATCTGGGTGCGAGTGCGAGCCACATTTTAGAGCCGGAATACTATTCTGTAAACGACACCATTGCACAACAGATAGAACAAGGTAGTCATGTGGCGGGTGACTCAACCAAGGCACATATTCCGCGAACATATTATTTTACGGGCGGATGCAATATAAATGTACCGGGAACGTTATTTCAAGTACAGCCGTTGGTTTGGGTACAAACCGACTTTAAAAATGTTACAAATGTGCAGGCAACTCTGCTTATTGCATACGGCAACCGCTTTTCGCTGGGTGCCACCTGGAGAAACAAAGACGGTTACTCATTTATAGCAGGCATATCGATACAGGGCGTTGAGTTGGGATATGCATACGATTTGTACACGGCTGGTATTGGAAAATTAAGTAAAGGGAGCCACGAAATATCATTCAGGTATCGGTTCCCGTTTGAGCTATTTGCTAAAAAGAATCAACCATATAAAAGTATAAGATTATTATAAAGAAAATTTCAATATTGATGAAGAAAATCTTTTATTTAATATTATTTGCAACAATCCTTGCTTCTTGCAGTGGCGCAGGCAAAAGCACCAGTAGCTCCGGTGGCGAACTAGTTGGTGTTGGCGGAGGCAGAAGTTGGACAGAACCTACTCCTTACGGTATGGTTTTAGTTTCGAGAGGAAGTTACCAGATGGGACCATCCGATTTGGACTCACTTTGGGGTATCTCTATTCCTGTGAGAGGGGTTTCGGTAGATAATTTCTGGATGGACGCACACGAAATCACCAACTCAGAGTACAAACAGTTTCTGTATTGGGTGCGCGACTCCATTATTCGTGAGCGATTGGCTGACCCTGCATACGCCGGCGATGATTTCTATCGTATCACGGAAAACGAATACGGAGATCCTATTCCACCAACTCTAAACTGGAGCATTCCTATCCCCTGGACAAGAAACACCGAAGAGGAAGAGGCGGCAATAAACAGCGTATATTTCGTTCATCCTATTACCAAAGAGAAGATGCTGGATGCCAGACAGATGAACTTCAAATATGAGTGGTACGATGCAACTGAGGCGGCAAAAAGAATGCACAGACTAAATCCGGAAGAGCGTAGTCTGAATACCGATATCAAAGTTGACCCGAACGAGGTTATCATGATTTCGAAAGATACGGCTTATATAGATGAAAACGGACGCCCTGTGAATCTAACCATCAACAGACCTCTGAGCGGATACTACGATTTTCTGCATACCAGAATTGTTAATATCTATCCCGATACTACTTGTTGGGTGAACGATTTCAACAACTCGTACAACGAACCGTATATGCGCACCTATTTTGCTCACGACGGTTACAGCGAATACCCTGTAGTTGGAGTGTCGTGGGAACAGGCTGTTGCTTTCTGCGAATGGCGTACTCTCTTCCTTAAAAAAGGCATGGGCAAAAATGTACGACATATAGAGCAATACAGACTCCCGACAGAAGCTGAATGGGAAATGGCGGCAAGAGCCGGGAAAACCGAAAACAAATTCCCATGGGACGAAGATAATACAAAGAATAAAGATGATTGCTTTATGGCTAACTTTAAACCGGGTGAAGGGGCTTATACCGCAGACAGCCACCTGATTCCAAACAGAGTGGGAAGTTTTATGCCTAACGCATTCGGACTGTACGACATGGCAGGTAACGTTGCCGAATGGACATCGACAAGCTATACCGAATCGGGAAATCAAATCATGAACGATATGAACCCGGAATACAGCTACAACGCGGCACTGGAAGATCCATATTCACTGAAACGAAAAGTTATAAAAGGCGGTTCGTGGAAAGATGTTTCTACTTTTATCCGTTCGGATATGAGAGATTGGGAATATCAAAACGTGGGAAGGTCTTATATCGGATTCAGATGCGTAAGGTCGCAAGTAGGTTTCGCAAAATCAAGAAGAAAATAAAATTACATCAAATAAAATGGTAAAGAAATATAAAAACAAAATTGAAGCATTTCTTCAAACACCACGTGGCAAGCGAGCATTGAACTTCGCATATAGCTTCGGAGCAGCTATCGTAATTTTAGGTGCCATGTTTAAAATTCTGCATTTACCCTTTGGTAATGTGATGCTATTTATCGGTATGGTTACAGAGGCATTTGTTTTCGTTATCTCTGCTTTCGATACTCCAATCAGAGACTACGATTGGGGCAAAGTATTCCCTGTACTAAATCCGGGCAGCACTGAAGAGAGTCCCGATTTCTCAAAATTGGGTTCATCGGTTGTGGTGCCGCAAGGTAATTACGAGGGCAGCTACATATTTCCTGCATCTCAAGGTGGAGCAGCAGCAACTCCGGGCGCAACAGGAAGCTATGAACAGTCGGCTTCTGCTCAGTATAACGCTCCGGCATCAGGCACAACTCATACTCCGATAGCTTCCGACGACCATGTTGGTCAACTATCATCGGTATCAGACAGTGTTCAGAAGTTTGCTGAAGCTACGGCAACTCTTACCAAAATTTCGGAATCGTTACAAGCTTCTTACGAACATATAATCAATAATTCTCAAAACTTAAGCCATAGCTCGGCAGGTTATATCCAACAAATGGAAAACCTGAACCGCAACATTGCAG
This sequence comes from uncultured Dysgonomonadaceae bacterium, assembly GCA_964346495.1. Lineage (GTDB taxonomy): Bacteria > Bacteroidota > Bacteroidia > Bacteroidales > Dysgonomonadaceae > JBGZFC01. The sequence goes on along the minus strand of CAYFUW010000092.1, from coordinate 4,681 downwards.
GTTTGAATACCATTTACGAAATTCAACTCAAGAGCATAAGTGGTCAGATAGATACGCTAGACCATATAAACGACGGCTTGACCAGAATAAAACATATGTACGACGGCTCTGTGCCCGATAGCGCTGTTTTCAAACGTGAAACAGAGAAAATGACTCAACAGATAAAAGAGCTTAACCAGGTTTACGGTCGCTTACTGCAAGCAATGACAGTAAATATGCCTTTAGGCGGTCACGACCCGTATGCTCAATCATCTCATTCTTCAATTAATCCAATAAGTAATCCGTAGAAATGGCAGTTAACAGTCCTAATTCTCCGCGCCAGAAGATGATTAACCTGATGTATTTGGTTTTCATCTCTATGTTGGCACTCAACGTATCGGCAGAAGTATTAGTCGGATTTGATATTATCGAAGACAGTATCAATGATTCATTAGCCAATATTCAAGACAGGAATCTATTGATTATGAATGAACTGGAAGAGTATAATAAACAAAATCCTGAGAAAGCCGGCGAGTGGTACAACTTAGGGAAGGATGTAAAATCGATGAGCGACTCGCTTGTAAATTACATTCAGGACTTGAAAATCAGAATGGTAAAAAATGCCGATGGCAAACACGGAGATATAAACAATATTAAAAACAAAGATAATATAGATGCAGCTTCGGTGGTGATGCTTTCACCAGTAACAAGAGAGGGTGCAAAATTAAGAGAGAGTATTAACAGATACAGAGAAACAATAACTCAATATGTTCACAATCCAAAACATAAAGAGATTATTGAAAAAAACCTGAGTACAACTCCTCCTAAAAAGGCTTTAAATAAAAACTGGGAGCAGTATCTGTTTGAAAATATGCCACTTTCGGCATCGATAACTATTCTGTCTAAAATGCAAAACGATATCCGCTCTTCAGAAGGTGAAGCTCTCGCAACACTTCTCAACAGCGTGGACGTTGGCGATTTTAGAGTAAACAGAATAAACGCTTACGTTATTCCTGAGTCCAGAGTAATAATACAAGGTGGTGCGTACAGAGCAAAAATTGTACTTTCGGCTGAGGACTCAACGCAATCGCCAAGCATTTTTGTAAACGGTAAAACTCTTGAAGATGCTGCAAACGGTATTTTTACTGCCGGTGCAGGTAGCGTGGGAACTTTCCCGGTGGAAGGCTATATTGAAATGATATCGGGTGATGGCTCTATCATGAGAAGAACATTCTCCGACGACTACACCGTTATTGAACCGATGGCAACAATTGCTCCTACGCTGATGAATGTGCTTTATGCAGGAATCGAGAACGAGATAAGCATCTCTGTTCCGGGCTTCGCTCCGCAAGATGTTTCGGCTTCGATGAGTAATGGTTCTCTCACAAGAAAAGGAAATTTGTGGGTAGCGAAACCTACAGCAGTTGGTCAGGATGCAACAATTGCTATCTCAGCAAAAACTGCTGACGGACAGACTCGCGAATTGGCGAACAAAGTGTTCAGAGTGAGAGCACTACCCGACCCGACTCCATATATCGAGTACACCGACAACAACGGTAACCCTGCCATGTTTAAAGGCGGTGCTCTATCGAAAGCGGTATTGGTTAACGCGAGCGGAATTAAGGCTGCAATTGACGATGGTATTTTGAATATCCCGTTTAGAGTAACAAGTTTTAGAACTGTATTTTTCGACTCTATGGGTAACGCAATTCCGGAGGTGTCAAACGGAAGTCAATTTTCTGAAAGACAAAAAGAGCAGATTCGTCGTCTGCAACGCGGAAAATATTTCTATATTTCGGGAGTAAAAGCAATCGGTCCCGATGGTACGGAGAGAGAGATAGCAGTAATAGAAGTAAGAGTCAACTAAATTTGAGACAATAATATGAAAAAAACAGCAATTATAATATTTTTGGCATGCATATTCTCGGGAGTAGCCTTGGCGCAAGAATCGGCTCGTGACAGGCTGATGGGCAAGGATGAGAAGAAGGCTGGTGAAGGTTCTATCGGACTATCGGTACGTGCTGCTCAAAAAAACAGAACGCAAACATCAAACGTATCCGAAGCAAAATGGTTACGTGAAATATATCGTTATCTCGATTTGGAGAAGGAGCAAAACGCACCTTTATACTATCCGGTTGTTCCCGAGCAAGATAGAATGAATCTGTTTACAATGATTTTCAAACTTCTTGCCGAAGACCAAATTAGCGCTTACGAATATCTTGACGGTAGAGAAATTTTTACCGACGAATATAAAATCGATTTCAAAGAGTTGCTCGACAGATTTAGCATCTACTACGAAATACAAAACGGTAAGGTGGTCATAAACGATGTGGATATTCCAAGTAACGAGGTGCAAGGTTACTATCTGAAAGAGGCTTACTTTTTCGAAACAGGAACATCAAATTACGGTATTGAAACCCTGGCTATCTGCCCAATCATTCACCGACAAGGCGACTACGAAGCGGGCACTGTAAGATATCCGCTGTTCTGGATTCCTTACGAAGAGATAAGACCTTACACTCTTCGTATGCCGATTATGACATCGAGCCTGAATAACACCATGACCGGAACAATTGACGACTTTTTCCGCAAAGGGAACTACGAGGGCGAAATTTATAAAACTACCAATCTTCGCAATCTGGCTCTGGCTCAACAAGCAGCTACACCCGAAGAGTTGAAACTGCAACAAGAGAAGATAGAGAAAGAGTTGAAAGAGTTTGAAACCAATCTTTGGAGAGAGAAAGTTGCTGAAGAGGAGCAGGAAGAGGGAGAAAATGTTGAATCTGCAGATACAAAGAAGAAAACTACAAAGGCAAAAAGAACTACCAGAAGAAAGCCAAGAGCTTCAACAAAAAAATCGAAAGAGCCTGCAGCTCCAAAAGAGTCTGAACCTTCAACCAAATCAACAAAAAGTACAGGCAATAGTATGCGAGACAGAAGATACTGATTTTGCTAACTAGCTAAACAATAACATTATAAAACGGCATATCCATTTGACAATCACTTGTGTATGCCGTTTCTGCTTTCAATTGATATTTTGAAATTTTAATATGCGACAAAAACGTAAAATAATAAACGATACGGTATTCGGTTTTATAAATATTCCCAACAATTTTATTTACGACCTGATTCAGCACCCATATATTCAGCGACTGAGCAGAATTAAGCAGTTGGGATTGGCATCTTTTGTATATCCGGGAGCACAACATACCCGATTTCATCACACTATAGGCGCCACCTATCTGATGGACACTGCTTTGCGCAACTTACGTGCAAAAGGTCATGAAGTTTCGGAAAAGGAGTATAACGGTGCACTGGCGGCAATTCTGATGCACGATATCGGTCACTCGCCACTATCGCATGTTTTGGAGAATAAGCTCACCAAAAACGTTGACCACGAAAAAATTTCGCTGCTACTTATGCAGCAGATGAACGAAGAGTACAACGGAGAACTGCAAACTGCAATCGATATTTTCTGCGATAATTATCCAAAACGCTTTCTTCACGAACTCGTTAGCGGTCAGTTGGATGTGGATAGGCTCGACTATCTGCAACGCGATAGCTTTTTTACGGGTGTGAGCGAAGGTAGAATCGGTGCGGCTCGTATAATGAAGATGCTGGATGTGGTTGACGATAAGTTGGTTGTTGAGTCGAAAGGAATTTACTCGATTGAAAACTTTCTTATGGCTCGTCGTTTTATGTATTGGCAGGTCTATCTTCACAAAACTGCCGTAGCATCTGAAAAGATGTTGCGAAGTACCATAAAGCGGGCGAAATATCTTGTGCGAAACGAAGAATCTATTTTTGCATCGCCTTCCCTACTCTTTTTTCTTGAAAATGATGTCGATTTAGACACTTTTAATAACAACGAAGATGCTCTGCATCACTTTATAAATATAGACGATAACGATATTTGGACTTCGCTGAAAGTGTGGAAATCGCATCCCGATATAGTTCTTTCTACTCTTAGCAGAGGTATGGTTGATAGGAAGTTGTTTAAAATTCATATCGATAACAATCCATTCCCTAAACAAGCGGTTGAGGAGAAAATTGAACACTTTATGCAAAGATTTTCAATTTCGGAAGAAGAGTCGAAATATTTCTTGTCAACCGACTCTCTGGCAACAGATATGTATAACGAATATGACGAGAGCATAAAAATTCTTTTCGCCGATGGTACCATAAAAGATATTTCTAATGCTTCCGATATGTTCAATATTGAACTTCTTTCGAAAAAGGTGGAGAAATACTATTTTGCGTATCTGAGATAAAGGTGACTGCGTGACAAAGAGAGAGTCCCGAAATCGCTTTGCTCATCGGGATCTTCGCTTCGCTTCGAGGAGACGATATGATTTTGTGATATTTTCTAAAGAGATAGATGCTTCGCATGATAGGAACTTCGTTCGATTAACCCACGTTGGAGGGATTTGTAATCCCGACTTATGACTTGTATCGGGTTACGGGTTACGAGTTACGCGGTTCGTGTTCCGATATACGGTAACTTGTAGAGACGTCATATTATGCCGTCTTATCAAACGAACCGATTATTATATAACGAGTTAAATATTTCGTTTGCCGCAACTCTCCCCTTTACGAAAGGGGAGTATCCCGTGAAACGGGAGGAGGGGTTAGGTGATATTTTTCAGTATGTAGTTCTGAGCTCTGTGTTCTGTGCTCTTGCGTCTTATTAGAGGGATTTATA
>CAYFUW010000091.1:0-7997 GCA_964346495.1 uncultured Dysgonomonadaceae bacterium | reverse complement strand
AAGAATCAAGACACAAGACTTTTTTTAAGATTGTATATTTTCTTCGGTCATCGGACAGCCGACTTCCGACAAAAAAAATTAGATTTCTCACTTTGTTACCAATGACTTGTTTTTGTAAATCGCTGTTAATGTGATGATTGAAAAAATGCGAACAAATTATGAAACTTACATACTTATACGCCACGTCATATACTCTTTATTCCAAATTTTATTTGGTTGGAACTCGACATTAAAAACAAATATCTTTTCAACAACAAAGCTAAAAGCCAAAGGCTAAAAGCTAATAGCTGATAATTAGATTCTTCACTTCGTTCCGAATGACAAGAGTTACCAAAACCACGGAACTCGAACCAGATAACTAAGCAAAAACTTTGCTAAAATTTCAAAAAAAACTTATCTTTGCGCTATTATTTAAAATACGCATATGCAACTAAATTTCTTTAAAGAATTTCAACCCGCGCTATTTCAGTCATTAAAAACTTACAATAGAGAAAAATTCATGGCTGATTTAATGGCCGGAGTAATAGTGGGTATTGTAGCTCTTCCGTTAGCTATTGCCTTTGGTATTTCATCGGGTGTAACTCCTGAGAAAGGTCTTATCACAGCAATTATTGCCGGTTTCCTCATCTCATTCCTGGGCGGAAGCACTGTACAAATTGGTGGTCCCACAGGAGCATTTATCGTAATTGTTTACGGAATTGTAGAAAAATTCGGTGTTCAGGGATTGGCTATTGCAACCGTAATGGCGGGTGTTATGCTACTGGCAATGGGCTTTATGAAACTGGGCTCTGTAATTAAATTTATTCCCTACCCGATTATAGTTGGTTTTACAAGCGGTATTGCACTGACCATTTTCTCTACGCAGATGAAAGACTTTTTTGGTTTAGATATTGCTCATGTACCATCTAACTTTATTGATAAATGGGGACTCTATTTTCAAAATTTTCACACAATAAGCTTATGGGCCACCATAATTGGAGTAGTGAGCGTGGCAATTATATTTCTCTCTCCAAAACTTTCCAAAAAGATACCAGGTTCGCTTATAGCTATTGTAGTGATGACTGTTATAGTGTACCTTATGCGCAACTATTTTGGAATTGAAGGCATTGAAACTATTGGTGACAGATACGAAATAAGCGCATCGCTTCCAACTGTTGAGCCTATTGGTATTACTGTTGAGAGTATGCGATTGTTGTTCCCTTCAGCATTTACAATTGCTATGCTGGGAGCAATTGAATCTTTATTATCGGCAACGGTAGCTGATGGTGTTACAGGAGATAAGCATAACTCTAATATGGAGCTTATAGCTCAGGGTGCTGCAAACGTAATTACTCCTTTCTTTGGGGGAATTCCTGCAACAGGAGCAATTGCACGTACCATGACCAATATCAATAACGGTGGAAGAACTCCGGTCGCAGGTATTATTCATGCCATTGTTCTTCTATTTATTCTTCTCTTTTTAGGTGATTTAACAAAACATATCCCGATGGCGTGTCTGGCGGGTGTGTTGGTTGTTGTTGCGTATAATATGAGTGAATGGCGCTCTTTTATATCTTTATCAAAACAGTCCAGGTCAACTATGATAATTATGTCAATAACATTTTTATTAACAGTTGTTTTCGACCTTACAGTTGCTATTGAGGTTGGGTTGCTGCTGTCTGTTTTTGCATTTATGAAACGTATCAACGAAAGCGCTACTATTTCACGAGAAATAGGCAAACTCGATATTACGAAAGGTACAGAATTTCAATCTGACAACTTGAAAGATGATTTATTGCAGATACCAAAAGGAGTAGATGTGTATGAAATAGAGGGACCGTTCTTCTTTGGAATAGCAAATAAATTTGACGATTTGATGCGCGAGATAGGTGATAAACCGAAAGTTAGGATTATCAGAATGCGTAAAGTTCCATTTATTGACTCTACCGGATTGAACAACCTGGAGAATCTATGTAAAAATGCTAAAAAAGAGAATATTCAAATCGTCTTATCAGGTGTAAATAAGGATGTTCGCGAAAGTCTTTACAAATCAAATGTCCCACTATTGGTAGGCGACGATAACATTTGCGAGAATATTCATATTGCATTGGATAGAGCTAATGAATTGATGAATAACTAAGTTCATAACAAATATTTTTTTTGTGATAGCGTGTTGTATCACGACTTAGAGAGAGGGCGACTTGGAGAAAAGTAGACTATGGCTCTGCCTTCGTCATCTAAAAACACGCAGAATGTCTTGAATCTTGGCTCTTGTGTTTTTTCTATATTCGCTTTAAACTGTTGAGTAAAAAAACAGTCAAATATGTTGTATAATCACGGTTTACACCGTTAAAAAAGTATTAATTAACACTAATCAAATTGTTTTTTTTAAAATATGTAGTATATTTGTACACTTTTTATTAAAAACGTAAATACCCAACAAGTTATGAAAAGAATATTATTACTAGCAGTTATCGTTATTGCATCATTGCAAAGCTCATTTGCACAACTTCCCGAAAGACATTTAAAAACGACAGACGGAAAAGAAATCAACACTGCCGATATATCCAAATCAGGCAAGCCGGTTATTATCAGCTTCTTCGCAACTTGGTGTAAACCATGTTTAAGAGAACTTAAAGCTATCCACGAAGTATATCCTGACTGGCAAGACGAAACAGGTGTTGAAGTAATTGTTGTTTCGATTGATGATGCTCAAAACAGTGCAAAAGTAAAAACCATGGTTGACGGACTGGGATGGGACTTTACAGTTTTACTGGACCCGAACAGCGACTTCAAAGCGGCTATGGGCGTAAACTTGATACCTTGCGTGTTTATTATTGACAGCACCGGAAAAGTAGCATATCAGAAAAACGGCTATACCGATGGTAGCGAACAAGAATTGATTGATAAAGTAGTTGAAATAGAAGCACAAATCAAAGGATAAACAGACAAAGTCTAATGAAGAAATTTTATACTTTTACAATAGTTGTTATTGTAAGTTTTTTAATGGGCAATTTGTTTGCTCAAACAGATAATTCACAACAAAAAAGGGGTTTCTTTGAGTCGTTTACAGTATCGGGCGATATTCAAACAAATATGCTTGTTGCTGAGAATGACTCGGCTATTGGTGCCGTAAAAGGCGACAAACCCTTCAAATCTAATTCGTATCTGCGACTTGCAGTAAAAAACGAATATTTGGAAGCCGGTATCAGAGGCGAATATATGAAAAATCCGCTTCCCGGTTTTGAATCAAATTATGCAGGTGCAGGTATAGGCAACGTTTACTTGCGCGGCAGATACAAGGCTTTTGATGTAACGGTTGGAGATTTTTACGACCAATTTGGTAACGGGCTTATCTTTAGAACCTACGAAGAGAGAAACTTAGGTATCGACAACTCATTGCGTGGTGGCAGACTTATTTTAAAACCTGTGCAAGGCTTAACTTTTAAAGCAATGGCAGGTAGCCAAAGATATTATTTCAAAGACAGAAATAATACTGTTTATGGCACCGACCTTGAAATGAATTTGGATGAATGGATTTCGGCATTAAATAAGAATGATTGGAAACTTTCTCTAGGAAGTTCTTTCGTAACTAAAACCGAACCAGATGAAATTATTATGGTTTCAAGCACCCATGCCTTGAATTTGCCAAAATATGTACCAGCAGCAAGCGGAAGAGTTTATCTTCAAAAGGGAGGATTTGTTTTCAATACCGAATATGCAAAAAAATGGAATGACCCTTCGTTCGACAACAATTATATATACAAAGGAGGAAATGCTCTTTTAGTTTCCACATCATACTCCAGACGTGGTATGAGTTTCTTATTGCAGGCAAAACGCAACGAAAACATGTCATATCGCAGCGTTCGCTCAAGAGTTGGTATATCTTCGTTTATCAATCATATGCCACCTTTTAGCATGCAGCACAGTTATACTCTTGCAGCACACTATCCCTATGCAACTCAACGTATGGGAGAATGGGCTTTTCAAGGTGAGGTGCGTTACAATATTAAACGACGCACACCACTAGGAGGAAGATACGGTGCCGATATCAGAGCAAGTTTTTCACATATACGAGGCTTGTTTGACGAAGCTGACTATGCAAATCTTAATGCAAGAGGCACAATGGGATATAAACCCAAATTCTTCGATATGAGCAAAGAGACCTATTATCAGGACTTTAATATAGATATCAATAAAAAGGTAAACAACTTATTCTCATTCACACTTCTTTACATGAATCAAATCTACAACCAAAAAGTGGTTGAAGGTCATGGTGTAAATGGTGATATAGTTTATAGCAACGTTTTTGCAGGCGAGTTTAAGTTCAATTTCAACAGAAAAACGAATCTTCGTACAGAACTTCAATATCTTACCACAAAACAAGACTTGGGCGACTGGCTATATGCTTCGGCAGAATTAAGTCTTTTCTCTAGTCTGATGTTAGGTATTTCCGATACTTATAATCTGGGAACAACAAAGTTACACTACCCTATGGTTACAGCGGCTTATTCATATAAATCGCATCGTTTGCAGCTTGGCTACGGACGTACCCGCGAAGGAATAACCTGTGCTGGTGGTGTTTGCCGTGTAGTACCCGCAAGTAAAGGTTTAAATATAGCTTATAATTATAACTTCTAAAATAAAATATTAAGATGAAAAAATATTCTTGGATATTAGCATTACTTCTTACAATGTTCTCTTGTGATATTATTCCCGAGGACGAATTACTGATTGAAGTGCCTAATCCGCCAATGGAAAGAGTTGTACTTTTAGAAGATTATACCGGACAAAAATGCATAAACTGTCCTAAAGCAGCTGAAGAGGTTGAAATTCTTTCGGAAATATACGGTGAAAACCTGGTTGTTGTTGCAATTCACGCCGGAGCATTATCATTACCGGCTATGCAAACTGAAGCAGGAAATGAATACTTTACAGAGTTCGCAATCCCCTATAACCCAATAGGATTAGTTAACAGAAGAGTTTATAATGGAGAGCAAACACTTGATTATCAGAAATGGGGTGAAGCAATAGCAGATATCATTAGTATAAGATCTGACATATCTATAGATATAGAGAACAACTATAACGCTGCAGAAAATCTTCTAAATCTTTCTGTTAGAGTAGAGAAAAAAATGAGTGCCGAAAATTTATCGCTACAACTCTGGATTACAGAAAACAATATTGTAGCAATACAAGCTATGCCTAATGGTACAAACAATAAAGATTATGTACATAATCATGTTCTGCGCGATGCTCCAAACGGAACATGGGGCACACCACTATCTTTTAATAGCAATGTTGCTGAGTTTTCACTATCAAACTACTCTTTAAAAGATAAAGAATGGGATTTAGACAATTGCGAAATAATTGCGTTTGTGTATAATAAAGATAATAAAGAGGTATTGGAAACAGTAAAAATACCATTAACGTCTAACAATTAACAAATAACTCACAAATATGAAAAAAACATTACTTACTCTTTCACTTGTGGCTCTGTTTGCACATTTTGCAGCAGCCCAATCACTCCAATTCATTTATAATGGCACTGCTTTAGCAGACAATGAAGTTGTAACCATTACCGAATATGTTGAAGATGATTTTAATCCGGGTTCATACTTTCAAAAGTTTAAACCTGTTATCAAAAACAACACAAACGAAGACATTGAATTCAAAATCATTAAAAACGAGGTAGATATGCCTGCGGGAAGCTACAGCACTTTCTGTACAGATATGGGATGTTTTCCTGGTAATGAAAGCCCCGTAAACTCTACAGTAGGAGCAAATTCAGAATATACTTATTTTTATGGGCAGTTTTTCCCTGCCGAAGCATCAAGTGCAATAATCAAATATACTGCACAACAAGTTGGCGGAGAAGCAGCAAGTGCTACAGCAGAAGTACACTTCAATTATGACCCATCGGGAATAGAAGAGGTAGGATTTACGCAATTTGCTATTTTACAAGGTAATGGCATTTGTCGAATAGTTTACTCAAACGACCGTGATGTAGAGATGTCTGTTTACAACATTACAGGAGTAAAAATTGGTAGTTACATTTTACCGGCATCAAGCAACAGCTTCGACTTACCGGCTACTAACTACAGAGGAATTGCTATTTTATCATTTAAAGATAAAACAGGCAAAAGAGCAGCAGAAAAAATTATTCTTAGATAAGAACAACTAAGAGTAATATTGTTTTTATTCAAATAACTTTTTTAATAATTAAAATTTTTAGATTTATGAGAAAGAATGTACTATTTCTAACATTGGTTGCAATTTTTATGTGCAACACTGCATTTGCGCAAATGTTTACACTGAATCCAAATGCGCAAAATGAAAATTTAGTTTCATCAAGCAGCAAAGCTTACTATCAATTAGGTCTTTGTGATAATACATTTGATGAAAATAGCGGACTAGGCTTAGGCATGTCAGCTGAAATTTATGCTATGGCTAAACTTAGTGCCGACTTTGTTACTCCATACGTAGGTTCAGAGATATCAGGTATTAATGTTGGTTTTTGTGAAACAGTAAACAACGTAACCGTTTTTGTACGTGAATCTCTTACCGGAGAAAATATCGTTTCTAAAACTGTAACTAGTCTTGGTAATGGATGGAATGAAGTTATTTTTGATACTCCAGCAGTTCTTGAAAAGAAAGATTATTACATTGGTTACCATATACCTTTACTACCACAAGCAACTTATGCTATCGGTTATACTGATTATTCTGCAACCGCACAAGATGCTCTATTGCTAAATATTAACGGCGGTGAATTTGATGACTATACTGGTACATTTGGCGCATTAACTGTTCAAATGTTACTTACAGGAGACGATGATATGTTTGGTAATATTGTAGAGATTACAGAAGTTGGAATAGGTGGACATATTGAGCTAAACTCAGTTCTAGACGTTCCTGTTAAAGTTCGCAACGCCGGAACAAATCTTGTTACCGATATCGAAATCACCTACTCACTTGGAACAAATGACCCTGTAGTAGTGCCTATTGACGTTAATATGCCTTCAGGTTCTCCTGCTCAAACAGTAACTCTTAGCGATGTTCTAATAAACATGAGCGGCGACTTTAATGTAACTGTAACCAAAGTAAATGGTGTTGATTTTGATGGTGCTACTTTCACTGTTCCTGTAAATGCATACGATCCGGCACTAGTTACTGAACGTAAAGTTTTATTAGAGCAATTTACAACTGAACAGTGTGGATTTTGTCCGGCTGGAGCTGCTCGTATTAAATCTGTAATCGAGCAACCACAATTTGCAGGCAAAGTACACTGGGTTGCTCACCACGCTGGTTTCTATACAGACAGCTATACTATTCCGGAATCTGAAAGCTATTTAAGATTTTATGGAAGCGGAAGTTATGCTCCTGCTATGATGCTTGACAGAACTGTTTTAGAAGGTACTGTTCCTGTTATGGGTATCCCAATGAACACAACAGAAATTGCTAACTACTTTACAGAAGCATTAAATGTTCCCACTACAATAACTGTATATATTACTCAAGAAAACAGTATTGAAACAGACCGCAAAGTAAAAATTACAGTACATGGTATTGACAAAAGCGGTACTCCTCCTGCAGAAGATATGTATGCAGTTGTATTCTTATTGGAGAATGGAATTACAACAAACTCTCAATCAGGAGCCGGTGGCACATACGTACATAACAACTTAATTAGAGACGTTCTGGGCACCAATGCTGGTGGAACAAAAATTGAATGGGACGGAAATGCTTATAGTGTAACTGTAGAGGCTACATTACCAACAGGTTGGAATGCAGACAATATGGATGTTGTAGCATTTGTGGCTAAAAACTACATGAACCCTATAAATAACGCACAAGTAATAAATGCAGATAAAACTCCATTGGCAAAAACAGATGCTACTGCTATTAATAGCGTATTTGGTAATGATATGAGAGTTTATGCAGAAAATGGTGCAATCGTTGTTGATGGCGAATACACTTCAATCAGCATATTCAGCATTGATGGTAAAGAATTCAGA
>CAYFUW010000090.1:0-8014 GCA_964346495.1 uncultured Dysgonomonadaceae bacterium | reverse complement strand
TAATTTAAAAATAAAACGGACTTGCCTTATTTAGATTAATTCTAAATATGTCTAAAATAAAAAAACAGCTCAAAACTGTTTGATTGTATGGCGGTAAGTAACAAAAAAGAAACATTTTCGTTTTTCATCAGCTAAAACTCAACCTGGATACACATGATTAATTATCAATGTATTACGAAATTGTTACAAACCGCATCTGCCTAATCATCAATGCATTAAGCATGCCACGCTGATAATCAAGGTCATTTTTTCAAATATAATCAGATAGAAAAAATCTATTTTGTTTTGTCATTTTTTTTATCGAATTTTGTACAACCTAAAAAAATGAACTACGGAAAATCTTAAACCATTTTCTCATATAAATTATAACAATGAATAAAAACTCAGACTACAATATTTTGTGGGGCAACTGCTTGGATGTAATTCGGGATATTATTCCTGAAGCTGCATTCAATACGTGGTTTAAGCCTATAGTCCCACTTAAGTATGCTGATAATGTTTTTACCATTGAGGTTCCTAGCCAATTCTTTTATGAGTATTTGGAAGATAAGTATGTAGATTTGCTTCAGAAAACTCTCTATAGAGTTGTTGGAGAAGGAACGATTCTCAACTATCGGATTTTGGTTGAAACCGAAAATAATACAACGGTAACGCTGCGCGGTGAACCTATACATTCGGTTATCGATAAAAAGGATCACGCCAAGGTATCGCATAAAATACCAAATCCGTTTGTTAAGCCAAAAATTGCCAACTTCAACTCTCAAATAAATACGAAATATACTTTCGACAACTTTTTCGAAGGAGAGAGCAACCGATTAGCACGCACTGCTGCAGAAGCAGTAAGTATTAATCCGGCAAAAACATCATTCAATCCCCTGTTTGTACATGGAAATTCAGGTGTGGGTAAAACCCATATGTGCCATGCAATCGGTTCCAGAATCTTGGAACTCTATCCCGATAAAAAGGTTCTATACATTACTGCACACCTTTTCAAAGTACAATACACAGATGCAAGCAGACACAATACGGTAAATGACTTTATCAATTTTTATCAGAGTATTGATGTGCTGATTATTGATGATATTCAAGAGTTGTCGGGATTGGAAAAAACACAAAACACATTTTTCCACATCTTCAACCATCTGCACCAAAACAACAAGCAGCTTGTAATGACTTCCGATTGTCCACCGACAGAATTGCAAGGCATGGAAGAACGACTTCTCACAAGATTCCGCTGGGGCTTATCGGCAAAATTGGAAAAACCCGATTTTGAGTTACGTAAAAAAATTCTGAAGCATAAAATAATGACCGACGGACTCTCCATTTCGGATAACGTAGTCGATTTTATTGCTGAAAATGTAACCGAAAACGCTCGCGACCTTGAAGGGATTATCGTTTCGTTGATGGCGCACTCCATAATCAATAACAAAGAGGTAGATTTGAATCTGGCTCGTAGGGTTATGGAACAAAACATTAAATTTGAGAAAAAGAAAATTACGGTAAAGCGTATTCAAGACACTGTTTCCAAATTTTTCAACGTTAAGCAGGAACTTATCCAATCGGCATCGAGAAAAAGAGAGATTGTGCAAGCAAGACAAGTAACAATGTATTTTATCAAAAAATACACCGAACTATCTCTCTCTCAAATAGGAGCACAAGTTGGAAACAGAAATCATGCAACCGTACTCCACGCATTCAATACGGTAAAAGATCTGGCAGAAGTTGACAAAAGTTTCAGAATAGATATAGAAGAGATCGACAAAATGCTCAACTCTTGATAATCTGTTTTTCTTATTCTTCCAAGAAAATTTCCTAACTTTGCTTCAGCAATGAAGTATTTCCATTTTAAAATAATCTTTATAAGTATCTTTTTGATGCTTAGCTTGTCGGGTTTTGCACAAAAAACCACGAAAATAGCTGTATTAAACGATATACACTACTTCTCCGACAAACTTGCACCAACCGAAAAGGCAAAACAAAACTACAAACTTCACTCGGGCAGAGATATAGATATTCTACATGAAGTTCTGGATACGGTAATTGCAAGAGTTTTAGCAGAGAAACCTGATATATTGTTAATCGTCGGCGATATTACAAATCATGCCGAACGACAAAGTCATATCGATTTTATAGAAAAAATGCAAAAAGCAAGAGATGCGAATATCTCTGTTTTTGTTGTTCCGGGAAATCACGATATAAATATTCCAAACTCAAAAAGGTATAACGACACCGAAGTTTTAGAAACCGAAACCATTTCGGCAAACGAATTCGTGGAACTGTACGCAGATTTCGGATATAATTCGGTTATATGCAGAGATACGGCATCGCTTAGCTATTTAGCCAAAATAGATGACCGAAACTACATTATCTGTTTCGATACAAACCGATATGACGAACACAAAACAAACTCTATTTCTGCCGGAAGAATCAAATCGGAAACACTAGATTGGACACTGGATATTTTACAAAAAGCCAAACAAAAAGATATTAATGTTTTCGCTATGATGCATCACGGTTTAGTTGAGCATATAGTTGGTCAAAGCATGTTTTTCCCGGCATATTTAATCGAAAACTGGCAAGCTAATGCGCAAATTCTCGCTGATGCAGGTGTAAAAGCTGTACTTACAGGTCATTTTCATGCCAATGACGCCACTTCGTACACTTCTCCGACCGGAAATACCATTACCGATATTGAAACGGCAGGAATCGCCCATTTTCCATTTTCGTATAGAATTATGGAACTTGGCGATACGGAACTAAAAATTAATACTTATTCGGTTAATTCAATCGCTTCGCAACCCGATTTGGCAGAAGTTTATCGTGAAAAACATTACACAAAAGCTTTGAGCCTTGCGAGAAATCGGTTAAAAACATTTTTCGATGAGTTAGACCCGGAAACAGAAGAAGTTTTGGCAAATCTTATAGCGCAAATGGCGGTTTTACACGCTGTGGGCGATGAAGTTCCCGACGAAAAAATGAAACAAGATATCGAAAAGCTTTCGCAACTTTTCGATAACGGTGAAATAGACAAAGATTTTTCTCTTGACTTTTCACCGGAAGATAACAATCTGATAATTACATGGTAAAAACAAGAAAAAAACAGAACTCGCTTTTGCTGTGCATAGAGCAAAACAGAATTGAAGCCGGTTGCGACGAAGCGGGACGCGGCTGTTTGGCTGGACCTGTTTTCGCTGCAGCGGTTATTTTACCCGATAATTTTTACCATGAAAAATTAACCGATTCAAAGCAACTGTCTGAAAAAGATAGAGAAGAGTTACGAATTTATATCGAAGAGAACGCCCTAAGCTACGCTGTTGCAACATGCTCCATTCAAGAGATAGATGAGCTGAATATTTTGTGGGCATCGGTAAAAGCTATGCACAAAGCATTGGATAAACTAACCGTGAAACCTGAATATATTCTTGTTGATGGCAATAAGTTTCGTCCATATAACGATATCCCGCACAGTTGTATAATAAAAGGCGATGCAACATATATGTCGATTGCCGCTGCATCAATCCTGGCAAAAACTTATCGCGACAAATATATGGAAGAGATTCACGCCGAATATCCCGTTTATTTGTGGAATAAAAACAAAGGCTACGCTACAAAAGCACATCGTGATGCGATAAAAGAATACGGAATAACACCCTATCACAGAGAGAGTTTTACGCTTTTAGACAATCAGTTAGAGTTGGATTTTGAAACGGAATAGTGATTAAAATTACCCAATCTTTATCTCAAACGTAAACTTAATATCTGTCTCACATCCTAAACTCTCTTTAAAGTTACTCAATCCCGACGAGACAATCGATTGAGATGAAGAAGGACCGATATCCACTATTTCAAAACCTTGTTGAGCGTAATAGTTGAAAAGCTTTAGAGCCAAATAGTTCATCGGGTTTTGTCGGTCGTAATCAGGATGATGCCCCCAATAGATAATTTGCACCACTTTTTCAGAAAGGCGATATACTACAGCAGATGCAACATTTTCACCTTCGGGTGAAGTCAAAAGGAAAGTATCTATCGGTATTATTTTCGATACATCTCTAATGTCCTCAAGTGACAACATCAATTTGTAACCTTTATGTTCCCTGTTCTGTTGAATAATTGAGTATGTTTCGGAAAAATCTAAATCATCATTTACCCGAAAAACAAAGCCATGCTTTAAACTTTTATTGTAGTTTTTTCGTGCCGCATGAGTGAAATTGGAATAAAAAGATTCTTCTGTTCGGTTTTTCACATTTATATAATGATTCACATCAATATTTTTCACATAAAAACCATTAACTAATAAAGCATTAGCCATTTTACTTAAAATGGTTTTTCCATATAGCAAAGGCGGCATAATAATTCTACAAGCCTGAACTTGATTATCTGCAAGATAGTTTTTAAGTAACAAAACAGACTCATTCAGCACATCAGACGAAGGCTCTTTCCCGATTATATCGAATCCTCCAAACGGTGCGGAAAAATGCGATATTAATTCTCCATCCCTTTCTCCTAAAACCAAACCCAAACGTGGTGTATCGTTTTTTGTAAAAATCAGGTAGTGAATTTCCTCGCATTTGTGTCTGTTCAACTCCACAAAAGCAGAACTGTTATACGGATGAAAGTGACTCTTTCGAGAAAGAGAATCATACTCCTGATAATTTTCACAACGAACAATTTTCATTTTTTATTCTGTTTAATATGAATACCTTAATAAATTACTAACCACATAATCATATAGTTTTTCAAGCGAAAGAGAGCGTTTTTGTAATTCTGAACGCAGTAAAGAATCTATTCTTTTGTCCGAAGACTATAGTTGGATGACCGATGTTTTGAGAGTTATTGCCACGCGAAAGGATTCGCGCGGTAGCAACTGGCTATCCCGCTATAGCGGGATTTTCGCTTCGCTACAATTAGCTATTAGCCTTTGGCGGACAGGCGCTTGTAAAAGTCTTTTATCTTTACTCTTTGCTCTTTATTCTGCTTTATACTTTAAAAAATCATCGTAATCCCTTATATAATCGGACTCCTCGTAAAGTTGCGAAGCTATCACGAAACAGACCGCTCCGGATGAAAAGTTTATCTGCTGACTCCAAATTCCGGGAACAACAAGCAAGCCTTTGTTTGGCAAATTCAACATCACGGTTTTTCTGTTTTTCCCATCATCAAGCAACACTTCAAAACTTCCTGAAACAGCTACAAGCAGTTGCTGAAGCTCCTTGTGAGCATGTGCTCCTCTCGACTCTCCACCCGGAATATCGTAGGTATAAAACACTCTCGGCATATCTGCCAGCACCGACTTATCGTTCTCTAAAACAGTGATATTACCTTGCCGATGAATTATCTTATCCAACTCTATAATCTTACAATCGTCAACAGTGCTACTTCTCATTTTTTATCTTTTTAAAATCTGAAAACGAATATATATAATCTTTTTCATCGTAAAATGTCGATGCCAGAACCAAAGCGACAGAGTTTGTAGAAAAGTTGTCAAGTTTGCGCCAGGTCAATTTCGGAACAAACAGAGCCATATCCGCTCTATTTAACAGAAACTTCTGCTCTCCTACTCCGTCGTCGATTATCACCTCAAAACTGCCCGATAATGCCACAATCATCTCCATATTTTCATAATATGCATGTCCGCTGCGCTCTGCTCCACCCGGAACATCGCTAATCCAATAAACTCTGTTTATCTTGAACGAAACATCTTTATTCTCCTCAATTACAGAAAGATTACCGCGCGGATCGGGAATTTTTGTCAGTGAAATTATTCGTGGTTCGTCTTGCATAACATCTTTTTTCAAAATCTCCATCTCAAATAAGTGTAAATATCGGTTCGGCTGTTACCGTCAATCAACTCGGTACCTGACCCGATTGTCTCTCTATTAAAATAACGTGTGTGACCACATTTTATTGAAAACGACAATTTATTTGTAATATTGCATCTTGCCGAAAGAGCCAATCTGATGCCTTTGCCGTAAAATGAAGGCATATAAAACGATGATAAAATATTTTTCTCATACGAATAGAGTCGCACGCTATATGAATCGGCACTGAAATATCCAAAAAACAGATCGCCGTTTATCTTTTTAGAGCCTCTGTAACCCACATTTTGCGACACCATAAATCCCTTTTCTGTTTCAAAATATTTGCGTTGATAGAGTGCACCATCTATCGTTGTTCTGAAATTCCAGGCATCTTTTACGGTATTGTTGTATCTGAGTCTGAGTTTTTGAGTGTTATAAGGCAAAACACTTGCTATTTTGTCATCAGGCAGAGTAAAGTTTCTCTCATTTTTCTTATTTCGATAACGAATTTCGATATTGGAATGCCTATGAATAGAATAAGTTCCTAACAGATAAATTTCATAACCTTTGGAAGGTGTGGCGACAGAATATCTGAGCCATGGAAATTTGAAAAAATCGACATATGCAGTTACCGAAATCTTTCGATATGGCTTAAATGTAGTCCCGATATATAAACCTTGCTCATTCTGAACACGGCTGCTTTCGGAAAATGTTCGCGCATGCAGAGCATTGTATGTTATTGGTAAATATCTCCACAAGACAGAAACTGTAAACTCCGACGAAGGCGAATACTGCACCATATTTGTTGTAGCAGTTGCTCCATTTTTAGCCCAGGCGGTTTCGCCGCCAACAACAAAATTGCGACCTCTGTAAGAGTAATCTAGACTTGCATTAAAGTTGGATTTATCTCTCAAATAATAGTGATTGTATATTCTGTAGGTTGGATTTAGCGTTTTATCGTAAATATGATAGACGCTGTTTAGTCCGATTTGTAAATCCCGAAAACGATATTTGGCACTCGCTCCCACAAGCTGTTCACGTGCATTATTCTTTTTAGCCAACTCACCCAATGTTCTATGATAACCATCTGTTTTAAACGAAGTTATCTCACCATCTTTGGATATATTTGCATCAAAACGTTTGTTCGAATAGAAAACCGTTAAATCAAGATTTTTTATTCCAAAAACAACTGCACCACCTCGGTAAAATCCGGACTCAGCAGTAGAAAAATGTCGTTTTGGTCCTTGCGAGTTTTTGACAATATTATTAACCACCCAAGCTTTCGACAACATAAAATCGTTGTTCAAAATCAAACCTTGTCCCAATGACAATCTGTAATCTCCTAAAGCCAAAGTTTTGACAAAACCCATATCTTTCATTAAGAAATGAAATCCATAATGATCGTATCCTTTTGGATATCCCGATTTGAAAAAAGGTTCTCCCGCATCTTTTTCTCCAACAAAGCCCAGCTGTATTTTATCCCGATATCTGAAAGAGTATCTGAATGAATTGTAAAAATCCTCTCCCTGATATTTCCTGTTGGGATACTGCTCTAAAACACTATCGGGAAATTCGCCATATCCGGCTCTTTTATCTAAAGTTTTATCAAGTCTGAAATTGATTTCATGTCTGCCGTACTTCAAGACATCGCTAACTGTCAATTTCTTTTTCTCCATCTCTCCCACATAGAAAAATGGTAAAATCAACTCAACAGTATTGTAGTCCAAAAGCGGAATATTTCTTAGTTCAAAAACCGTATAAACAGGACGATTTTTATCTAAGAAATTGATGATGCTTTCTGTTTGTTCTAATGAAAGAAATGGGATTTTTTCCAGGTCACTTGATGTTAGAGTATTTAAGTTTAACGGATTATTTTCTAGAGATAGTAGCTCCTCATATATATTATCAATCATAAAGTTTTCCGCTCCCGAATCATCATCAGCCAAATCCTCCGCCATCTGTTCTAAATAGGTGCGCCAATCATTCTGTTGTGAAAAACTATTTATCAAGCAACAAAATGAAAATAATAAGAAGAAAAATGCAATCTTGGTTTTCATGGAATTTCCCCCTTTTCGATATAAATATTCACAAATATAACAAATTTAAATCAATATTTTGAATTGATGTTTAGGTTTCTTGTAAATAAAATCTCATTCTCTTTTTAAAATAAACACATGGCGAGAAGACAAATTTGAGCGAAGCGTAGCGAATGGCAC
>CAYFUW010000089.1:0-8035 GCA_964346495.1 uncultured Dysgonomonadaceae bacterium | reverse complement strand
ATAGTACTTATTTTTTCACATATAAAAGTCTTGTTTGAATACTAAAATAGATATTTGTATGAACTTTTATGCTGCCAAAATGTTTTATGTAATGAGATTGTATGACAATTTCAAAGTTGTAAGTTTAATTTTAAAAATAAAATCTATAAATAAACATTATGTATTTGATTCTTTTTGCAATTATAGCCCTTGCAGGTTGGATAGTGCAGGCACAGTTGAAAAGCCGTTTTAAAAAATACTCCCGTATTCCGTTACGTAACGGAATGACAGGTAAAGAGGTGGCAGAAAAGATGCTTCACGATAATGGCATTTACGATGTACAAATAATTTCTGTTAATGGTCAGCTTACAGACCACTACAATCCTTTAAACAAGACTATAAATCTAAGCGAACCGGTTTATGGAACCAATAGTGTAGCTGCGGCTGCTGTTGCTGCTCATGAAACAGGTCACGCTATTCAGCATGCGGTAGGATACGCACCTTTGAAAATGCGTTCTGCATTGGTGCCCGTTATTTCTGCTACATCTAAATGGGTAATGTGGGTGATATTATTGGGAATTATTATGATACAGGTGTTTCCGGCATTGTTATGGTTTGGAATAGCTTTGTTTGCATTGACTACGCTTTTTAGTTTTGTTACATTACCGGTAGAGAAAAATGCTACTAATCGTGCTATACGTTGGTTGAGTAGTGCAGGTATTACAGATGTTAGCAATCATACGCAAGCAGTTGATGCGCTTCGTTGGGCAGGTTACACTTATGTGGTTGCTGCACTAAGTTCATTAGCGACACTATTTTATTATATTATGATTGCTATGAGCGGAAGCAGAAGATAGTTCATAGACTTTTATAAATTCATAAAATATTAAAGCCTAACAGTTTTCAAAACATGCTAGGCTTTTTTTAGCACTATACTTTGGACCCAATAGAAGTCTAATAATTATTTCTTTTTTGGTTTTATTCCGCAGGCAGCACCGGTTGGTTCATCATCTGTACGATGCCAAATATCGGCATACATGTCAGGATTGCGACGAAATTTCACACTTATATACGAACAAGACGGTATAACTTTGTAATTGTTTTCGCGAGCATATTTAACCATCTCATCAAATAATTTCCCTGCAATTCCTTGTCCTTCTAGTTCTTTACGTACACCTGTGTGATAGGCGTTTAGAATATTATTATCTATTTCAAAATCAAGTTCGGCAATTTGTTTTCCCTCTTTCTCTATAAAAAAACTGCCTAAATTGTTGTCTGTTTTAAACTGAATATCCATATCTCCATAATATTTCTTGTTGAAGATTATAACAAATAATATTGGATTAGGTTCAAAATGTGAAACGTATTTGTCCTATTGCGTCTTTTAAGTGGCATGTCTATAGCTCGTTATTGATGTATTTTTATCCCGTACTTCATATCTGTTGAGGAATATTTTCTCATAAATGATTTTGGTGAAAACAATTTCCAATGGAAATTTGTTCCAATGGAAAATAAATAATACTTTTGTAAAGTAATTACTAATAGAATTAATTCAATTTTACAAAATAGATGGATAAAAAGTTGTGTAAAATAAGAGATGTAGCTCGCGCTATTGCAGAGTTCGAGCAAGAGTTGCAAGCCGAATTGGGTATAAATCTTAATGAAGCTATGCTTTTATGTTCACTCAAAGAGCAAGATAATCTTTCTTCGGGCGAAATCAGTCAACTGTTGGCACTAAAAGCATCAAATACCTCAAAGGTAATTGGCTCGGTTGAAGATAAGGGATTTGTTAAGCGTTCAAGCGGGAAAGAGGATAAGCGACAAATGTATTTCTCTCTTACACGAAAGGGAATGGATAAAATTGACTCTATTTACAACTCTCCTATTTCGAAACCAAACATCGTAATGGGAGAGTGAGTTGCTAATTAATATTTTCACTAACATATTGTAAAAAAATTATCAATGAAACATGTTATAATTGGTGGAGTAGCCGGAGGTGCTACAGCCGCCGCGGCTATTAGACGTGCCGACGAGTCGGCTGAAATAGTTCTTCTTGAGAAAGGTGAACATATTTCATACGCGAATTGCGGATTGCCCTATTATATTGGAGGAGTTATTACTGACAGAGACAAACTTTTTGTGCAAACACCACAATCGTTTGGACAAAGGTTTAATGTAGATGTTCGTGTACAGAGTGAAGTAGTAGGTATTAACGCGGAAACAAAAACCGTTAAGATACGAAGAACCGATGGAACAGAATATTCAGAAAACTTCGACAAACTTTTGTTATCGCCGGGCGCCAATCCGGTACGTCCTTCGTTAGAAGGAATAAACCAGGAAGGTGTTTTTACACTTCGTGATGTTAGAGATACAGACAATATCAAAAACTATCTCAACTCACGTAAGGTGAAAAATGCAGTTGTTGTAGGTGGTGGATTTATCGGGTTAGAGATGGCGGAAAACCTACATCATGCTGGTGCAAATGTCTCAATAGTTGAATTGGCGGATCAGGTAATGGCACCTATCGATTTTTCAATGGCTTCGCAAGTGCATCAGCATTTAATAGAAAAAGGAGTTTCGTTATATCTTCGACACGGAGTGGAAAAATTCTCGAATGAGGCAGGTCAAATAAAACTTCATTTTAAAACGGGAGAGCCGCTTGTTGCAGATATAGTTATACTCTCTATCGGTGTTCGTCCATCAACAAAACTTGCTTCTGATGCAGGATTGAAAATTGGAGAAACAGGTGGGATTTGGGTTGATGAGTATCTTCAAACTTCAGCGAAAGATATTTACGCTGTTGGTGATGCTATTGAGTATCCTCATCCACTAACAGGGAAACCCTGGTTGAACTACTTGGCAAATCCGGCTAACAGGCAGGGACGTATTGTAGCAGACAACATGGTTTTAGGAAATGTAACAAAATATGAAGGAGCCATAGGAACTTCTATTGCTAAAGTTTTTGACTTGACAGTAGCAGCTACAGGCCTTCCGGCTAAAAGACTGAAAATGATGGGTATCCCTTATAAGTCATCCTGGACACACTCTAATTCTCATGCCGATTACTATCCCGATGCGTTGCCAATGAGTTTGAAATTGACTTTCGACCCTACAACTGGGAAACTTTATGGAGGACAAATCGTTGGGTATGACGGAGTAGATAAGCGTATCGATCAGATTTCTTTAATTATAAAGAACGGTGGTACAGTTTATGACTTAATGAGGCTGGAGCACGCTTATGCGCCACCTTTTTCTTCAGCAAAAGATCCTGTTGCTATTGCCGGATATGTGGCCAACAATATTATTAGAGGTGCTATGCCGATAATAACCTGGCGAGAATTGCAACAGATAAATTACGATGAAATATTATTTATAGATGTGCGCACGGAAGATGAGTTTACAATGAAGGTAATTCCCGAAGCTGTAAATATTCCGCTGAATGAAATAAGAGACAGACTTGATGAAATTCCTCGTGATAAACCTATTGTAACATCATGTGCTATTGGACTTCGTGGTTATTTGGCTGCAAGAATACTGATAGGTCAAGGTTTCACAAACGTAAGGAATCTTGCGGGAGGTTACAAAACTTATTCATTTGCAACTGCACCTGTAACTCCTAAACAGAGAGCTGCAATTGCTGTTAGTGTTGAGCATTCCGATTCTCAACTGCCTAAAGCAGGACAAGCTGTTTTGAAAGTAGATGCTACAGGTTTATCTTGCCCGGGTCCAATAATGAAGTTGAAAGCGGCTATAGACTCTATGCAAGAAGGCGAAAGGGTAGAGATAGTATCAACAGATGCTGGATTTGCACGTGATTCACACGCATGGTGTAACTCTACAGGTAACCAGTTTATTACAAGTTCTGAAGATAGGGGCAAATTTACGGTTCTTATCGAAAAAGGCTCTACAGATGCTTGTGATATAAAGAAAGAGTCTACAGAAAAAGGTAAAACATTTATAATGTTTAGTGATGATTTGGATAAAGCACTTGCTACTTTCGTGCTTGCTAACGGAGCTGTAGCTACAGGACAGAAAACTACTATTTTCTTCACATTCTGGGGACTAAATGTTATTAAGAAAGAGAACAAACCTGTCGTAGAAAAGGATACCTTTGGCAAAATGTTTGGAATGATGCTTCCTTCAAGCTCGAGAAAGCTAAAACTTTCAAAAATGAATATGGCGGGAGCCGGAAGTAAAATGATGCGTTTTATTATGAAGGATAAAGGCATAGATTCGTTAGAGTCTCTTCGTCAACAAGCTATAGACAACGGAGTGGAATTTATTGCCTGTCAAATGTCTATGGATGTGATGGGTGTAAAAGCCGAGGAGTTAATGGATAATGTAACTATAGGTGGTGTTGCTACCTATATGGAGCGTGCCGATAATGCAAACGTAAATCTTTTTATTTAATAATAATCATTCTTTTTCATATTTTAAAAACGGGTATTGTAGTTTGAACTACATTACCCGTTTATCATGTAGAGACGGAGCATGCTCCGTCTCTACTATTTTTGGTTACCTCCTTTAGTTGAAGTTAGTTTCCTAAAAATATTTTAAAGAATTCAGTTTTTCCATCATGTTTTTTTACAGCTGCAATATATACACCTGCAGATAGATGGCTTAGGTTGAGAGACTCGTAAACATTAGATGTGTATGCCACACTTTTGCCACCCATGTCGATAATGCGAATATCGCAAGGAGTGCTTTCGTTAATATACAATGTTTTTCCATTTGTATATACACGGAAATGATTGTCTTGTGCGATAGTTTCTATTGAAGTGGGGTTGTTTAGACCTTCAGCTAAGCGATAGTAGTGATTTAAATACTTGTTGTTAGCGTCTTTTAGTGTGAAAGCAAGGGTTTTGCCATCGAAACTTATAGAAGGGGTTCCAACTGTTACTCTTATGTCATGTAAATACATTGGCTCAACTGTTAGTCCATATTCAGCTTGTAGCCACTCATTGAAAGCAATTGGAGTTGTACTGCCAGGTGTGCACACTACGTTGTGATGAATTCCGTCAAAAAACTCATTAATCATGAAAAGTGTACCATTGTCGCTGATATATTGCGATTTTGTCATAAAGTACTCAATAAGTGAGTATGAGTCGTCAGCTGTTGAAAGAAGTAGTGGTTGGTGTCCTGTGCTTGAGTTGCCTGTAAATAAAGAAGTAACAATAGTCACACCATTATTGTCCATAGTAGGATAACCGGCAATAGCCATACCTGTTAAAAAATCAGCAGCCAATGCGTTCCACTCTTCTACGGCAGCGTTATAAGCAGCCATTTGTTCGTCATACTCTGGAGTTCCCTCCGGAGCAGTAACCATCTCATCGATATCAGGTTGATTTCCGGGACTGGGGTACTCTAGATTAAAGCAGAAAGATTCGGCTTTAACTTTATAGTCATATTCTCCTTGTTCGTTTCTTGTCCAAACTATCGGTAAGATGTAAAAACTTTCTCCATCCACCATATGTCCGAGAATAATTGAACCATCTGTAGATATGCGCATTGGGTCAACGTGAAATACTTCCGATTCAGTCCAGCAGTCATTCAAAGGTCTGGGTAGTTTTGTATACTCATAGCTGCCGTCTTCTTGAAGTTCATATAGATAAGCCTCAGAATCTAAATTGCCGTTTGCAAGTGTTTTGGTGTATGAATTAATTGCATATTTGTTGTCCATAGTTACATGTTTCAACCATCCACCAGTATATCCGGTTGGTTTTGGCAGGTATGTCCATGTTTCGTCTTTGTATAGGCCGTATTTTATTCCTGATGTAGTAACATGTGAAGCCCACATACTTGCATCGTCATTGATGCCTACTAAATATACAGCATCGCCACTACCACCTATAGAATATAGGGTCTGTCCTGTTTCGCTGTCATAAATAGAAGAAACGCCGTTATTCCAACCACCCATATAGCGTCCGTTTGGAGATAATCGAGATAGAGGATAGTTAATTTCGGAGCCAAGTTGGTGATGTGAAGATGATTTTGGTGCATCTTGTGCGCTTAATGTGCTTGAAAAAAGTATAGCACATACAAAACTGAGATAAAAAAATATTTTTTTCATGTCTTTCGTTTTTCTTTTGATTGTGATTGTTTGATATAAAAATAGTGCCGAAGATAAGCATACTCTTTACCTATTCAGGTTTCGGAGCTCGATTTGTTAAAGTAATCTCTAACAACTCTTATGCTTATCCGCCGGCACTTCAATAGTCTATTAATTCTATTTCAATAAACGATTAGAATTTAATAAAGCGTTCTGTGTATGTTTTGCCGTCGGCAGTTAATTTAACTATATAGCTTCCAGCTGCGATACCTTTTACATTAATTGTGCGATTGTTGTTTGATGTTAGAACTAAACGACCTGACATATCATAAACTTGAACTTTGAAGTTGCCGTCAAATGCAATGTTCAACACATCTTGCACAGGGTTAGGATAAACAACGAAAGATGCTTTGTTTTCAAATGCAGAATTGATATCTGATGTAATGTCAGTAATATATCTTGCAATTACAAAAGGAGTTCCGTTATCACTGAACGACATAGCACCTTGTAATATTTTACCATCACTTTGTAAAGCCATACATTGAGAGTGATCTTCTTGTTGGTTAAGGTCTGTAATAACATATCCTTGTCCTGCAAATTCATCGTTTAATGTACCATCTTCGTTAAGACTTACTACGCCGATGTCATATTTAAAGCTATAACCCGGAATGTTTTCTTGTGCAGAGAAGCTTGCATAAACTTTTCCATTTGGAGCAACTTCTAATCCTGTAAGGTAGCTGCATCCTTCAGGTATGAAGCCTTTTCTAAAAATACCATTATTTCCGTAGCTGGTGTCAATTGAACCATCTTCGTTTAATCTGGCAATAGCTAAGCTATATCTTAAAACAGGGTCGTTAGCATCCCATGAGTGTCCACCTACTACAATTTTGCCATCTTCTTGAACATCAATTCCTAAAACGAAATCGTGGCCATAACCTACTGACAATTTTGACAAACCACCTTCTCCAAAAGTTGAGTCTAAAGAGCCGTCGGTGTTAAGACGTACAACAACCCATTTCCAGTTTCCACTCTCGTCATAGTATGCACCAAGAAGAATTTTACCATCTTTTTGCAAAACTATATCTTTAGCGAATGAGTAGCCTTCAGCACCCGGTACAATAATTTCTGCATAACCGTTTTCTCCAAAAGTGTTATCCATTGAACCGTCAGCGTTGAAACGTACAGCTGAAATATTATCATTAAGATAGCCGGAAATAACAATTTTACCGTCTTCTTGTAATACCATTTTTTCACCTAAGTTATATTGTAACCATCCAAGAGCAATTCCGTTATTACCAAAAGATGTATCTATTTGACCATCTTTAAATTTAACTAAGTAAGGTCTTGATAAGTCAACTGCTGCGTTGTGAACATGTCCCGAAGAAATAATGCTTCCGTCAGGTAGTTCTACTGCATCTGCAGCGTAGTTTTGATAATAAGCTTCAGTTCCTTCCGGAGTAATAAGTATCATACCATTGTTACCGAAAGATGTGTCAATAGAACCGTCTGCATTGTACATTACGTATGCAGATTTTCTATACATACCGCTGAATCTGGCAGTACCACAAGCAAGGATTTTTCCATTAGAAAGTTCCAGTATGCCACGAACCATGTCAGCTTCCCAGCTTTCATTTGGTGCAACCATTGTTTGAACTATACCGTTTTCACCAAAAGTTGGGTCTAAATCTCCAGGTACTTGTGCATAAGTTAGCTGGGCTGCTAATGCTAATGCCATTTAAAGTGTAATTGTTCTCATTTTAATAAGTAATTTAAATTAATATATGAATTATTTGTTTTAATCTGATGAAATATAAAGTGTTGTTTTATTGTTCAAATTATAAAAAAATACTGAGTTGTAATGTGGTTTATATCAGTTGCTTAAGATATATGAACTCGTCTCTTTTATTGTCTCTACAGTTATTTTATTTTTTGCAAAATTCGGGCGCAAAGTTATAGGATATTTTTGTGAAGTGCGGTGTAATAGTCAAAAGTAATGATTTTTTATCC
>CAYFUW010000088.1:0-8101 GCA_964346495.1 uncultured Dysgonomonadaceae bacterium | reverse complement strand
TCGGTCAATAGTGAAAAACTATTATAATTGTTACGTTTTTGTTAAGTTTATTTATGTAAAATAAAGCCCTTTTCGAATAAATATTCATAAACACTTATAGTAAAACATAAAAGCTTACTAAAAGTTCATTATATCTTTAAAGAGTTGCAATATATAAAATTTTACGTTAACACCAAAATACCAAAAACCACTTTTTTTTCCTAAATTTGTCGTTTTTAAAAATTGTGCATAACAAAAATGACAAAAGAAACAGTTAAATCAGTAGTGCTCTATTGCGCATCCAGCCCACAAATAGATTTATCTTATATTGAAGCTGCTAAAAAATTAGCAACAATATTGGCAGAAAATAATATTACCTGCATTACAGGTGCAGGAAAAACCGGATTAATGGGAGCACTTAATGACACATTATTAGAAAAAGGAGGCATAGCAAAAGGTATAATCCCCCAATTTATGTTTGATGCTGGATGGTGTCACTCAAATCTGACAGAATTAATAATAACAAAAGATATTCACGAAAGAAAAAAACAGATGGCCGACTTATCCGATGCAGCCATTGCTCTACCCGGGGGATTAGGCACTTTAGAAGAGTTAGCAGAAATACTCACGTGGAAGCAGTTAAACTTGTACAACAAACCAATAATTATTTTAAACACAAATGGATATTACGATTCCCTGCTTGCTTTTTTAGAAAATATTGTTGATGAAAAATTTATGCATGCCGATTGTAGAAAAATGTGGCGTGTTATATCAAATCCCGAAGAGATTATTTATGCTTTGGATGAAGAAGGCAATAAAGAGATTTCTAAAATACCGAAATATAACGAAAAAGAGTTGTAATTTTGCAATTCCAATTTTAAGTACAAATAGTGATAGATACAATTTCTCATAATCCAACAGACTCTGTCGCTTTGGCTATGCCTAAAGTGATGGAGCAATCACATTTACAAGATAATATTGTATCTGTACCATTTACCGATTTCGACTCGCTTATTTATCATAATCCGTTTTGGAAGGTAACAGAAGAAATAGTACAGGAAAACAATGTTTTGTTTGATGGATTTGTTGGTAAAGAGTTGCCAATAACCAACTTTACTCATATTTTTTTGTTTCTGTTTGTTCTGTTTTTTGGCATATTTGCTTTTTTTTCAAAAAACCGCTCTTACTCCCTAATCGATAGAGTTTCACAAATACTATCATTTAAAGACAATAGAATAACAAACTCTAAAGAGCAGATAACGGCTACAGAAGCCAGGGGTGAACTATTCCTTATTCTGCAAGGATTGATAGTAACCACCATGATTATTTTCAACTTTTTACATAACCAATATTTATCTACATTAGGATTTGGGAAATTAAGCTTGGTTTTTCTATTAATTTTATTGGCAATCTCACTAATTGTCGGAACAAAATATCTGATTTACAACATTACCGACTCCATACTTTTCGATTATGACACAAAAGAGTGGATTAATAAATTCGTATGGCTAATAGAGTTGGTTTCAATTATTATTGTCATACCTGCAATTGTTTATATTTTCATGCCCGAATATGAAAAAGTTGCTCTATATATGATGCTTTTCATAGCTATTTTATGCAAATTAGTAATATTTCGGATTTTGTTAAATATTTTTTCAAAAAATAGAATTGGTATTTTCTATTATATTGTGTACCTTTGCAGCGTTGAAATTGCGCCATTTTTTTTGATGTATAAAGGAGCAATTTTATTAATAAATAACATAGGCGGGAGCCCTTCTATATGATTGCAAGAAAAGTAAATAAGATACTAGTATCTCAACCAAAACCAAGTAGCGAAAGATCGCCATATTATGATATTGCAGAAAAGTACAAAATAGAACTACAATTTAGGCAATTAATAAAAGTAGAGAGAGTTTCACTGAAAGAGTTTCGTCAACAAAGAATCAGAATTCTAGACTTTACAGGTATAGTGCTAACTTCAAGAACAGCTGTTGACCACTTTTTCTCAATTTGCGAAGAGCTTAAAATTACTATGCCTGACACAATGAAATATTTTTGTATTTCAGAAACGGTTGCTCTTTATTTGCAAAAATATATTGTTTACAGAAAAAGAAAAATTTTCTTTAGCCAGACAGGCAAAATAGATGGGCTTAACAGTGCATTCACTAAACACTCTAAAGAGAAATTACTTTTCCCCGTACCAGAAGAGCACAATTCTGATGTGTCAAAATTTTTGACCGAAAAGAAATTAGATTTCACCGAAAGCGTAATGTATCGCACAGTTAGCGACGACTTTAAACCAGGCGAAGAATTGGATACAGATATGATTATCTTCTTTAGTCCGATGGGTGTAGCTTCACTGAAAAAGAACTTTCCAGAATTAGTACAAAGCGATATGGCAATCGGATGTTTTGGTGCAAATACAGCAAAAGCCATTGAAGAAGAGGGATTCAGGCTCGATTTTTGTGCTCCACAACCTCAATACCCTTCGCTGACTGCGGCATTGGATGCTTTTTTGGAAGAGAATCACAAAAAACACCAAAAATAGACTTCCGGTTAAACATTATTCAAACTTGTTACTGATTTTGAAGAAAAATATTCTTTAAGTTCACTTCAATTGATAAAAAAATGACTTATCTTTGCCCCGATAATTGCTTTCGGAGGAAATGCTGTTTCTATGAATGAAATAATTCGATTTACTTTCAAAAAAAATGAACGCATAACCGGCAAGAAACGGGTTGAAACATTGTTTGAAAACGGAGAGTCGTTTGTAGCATATCCACTTAGAGTTGTTTTTCGCACGCTTCCCGATAAAACGGAATCACAAGTATCCGTTTTGATAAGTGTACCAAAAAAGAAAGTAAAACTAAGTGTAAATCGCAACAGAATAAAAAGATTAATTCGTGAAGCATACAGGCTTAACAAACACAAACTCAATCAGATTCCAGACAGTGTTGGTATAGACATAGCGTTTGTCTATTTGAATACAGAGGTAACAGAATATGCAAAAATTGAGAAAGGAATGTGCAAAGCAATGAACGAAATTTCAGCAAGAGTAATTTCAGAGTAAGTGAGATGTTGAGTTTTTTAAAAAAATTGATAACCCAAATTCTATTGGCACCCGTATATTTTTACAGATATGCAATATCGCCACTTACTCCACCAAGTTGCAGATACACACCAACTTGCTCACAATACACAATAGAAGCATTAAAAAAGCATGGTCCTATAAAAGGAGTTTTTTTATCTACAAAACGAATTTTAAGTTGCAACCCATGGGGTGGCTCAGGATATGATCCTGTGCCGGAACCTAAAACTCGAAAAAAGAAGAAAACTGACCGATAGCAGAGAATTAATTTAAAATATGGAACTGTACGACATACACACGCACCAAATACTGTTAGAAGATACTGACGACCCTTATCATTCATGTATCCTCGATGTATATCCCCTTGAATTTGAAGTAGCCAAAGAATCTTGTAGCCGACATGCTTTCTCTTGCGGAATACACCCGTGGTATTCTGAAGATAGCGAAAATCAGATGTTATATTTGAAAGAGATTGTTTCAGAACCACGTATTGTGGCAATCGGTGAAGCAGGACTCGACAAACTAAAAGGTCCGTCATACGACATACAAATTCCGGTTTTTAAAGAACATATTACACTTTCCGAAAAACTCAACAAACCACTTATTATCCATTGCGTGAAAGCATGGGAAGAGCTTATCCAAATACGTCAGGAATGTAATCCCACACAACCTTGGATTATTCACGGTTACAGAGGCAAACCCGAACTTACAAAACGACTTATCAACGAAGGATTTCTGTTTTCTGTAGGCGATGAAATAAACGTAGAATCGGTCGAAATAATACCTATCGAGTCACTATTCTGCGAAACCGATGAAGATGAAATGGATATCAGAGATGTGTATGCTCAAGCTGCACAAGCCAAAAATATGGATTTGGAAGAGTTTGCAGAAAAAATTGCGGAAAATGTTCATCGTATTTTCCCAACACTAGAAGCTCCCACCCCATTCGATCCGGATGAAGAAGAGGATGATGATTAGTTCACATTAAGAATTTAAAATATAAAAAAGTCAGGATTGCAAATCCCCGACGATGGTTTTAATACAGCGACCAACGGCTAAAAGTCCGTTTGTCGCATTTTTATAATTTTAAACAATGGAATAAACCGACTTGTTGTGGTAATTCCTATTCCATCAACGTAAATTATTCGAACTAAGCTCATATCATGCAAAACATCTATCTTTTCAGAAAATATCACAAAGTCGTCAGCTCAAAACTAAATTTATTTTCTTCCAAAATCGGCTGGAATTTCGCCCCAATTTTCAGTTTCCCACTTAATTATCGGATTACTGTATTCGTTTTCGTGAAGCCACTTCTCCGCACGTGCAATTAAATCAAAAATTGGTCTGTTCTTTTCAGATTGTACAAGTTTTGTATTACACTTTTTCCGAACAATCCATTTTATTGCAGTTGCACTATCGGAATAGATAGGAAG
This sequence comes from uncultured Dysgonomonadaceae bacterium, assembly GCA_964346495.1. GTDB lineage: Bacteria > Bacteroidota > Bacteroidia > Bacteroidales > Dysgonomonadaceae > JBGZFC01. The sequence continues at coordinate 3,601 of CAYFUW010000088.1, read as the reverse complement.
TTTATCTTTCCCGAGTTTTTTCAGTAGTGCCAATCCATGCACAATTGCTAAAAACTCGCCGATATTATTTGTGCCATCTTCATACGGACCGACACGAAAAATCTCTACACCATCCGACACAAACACACCACGATACTCCATCAAGCCTGGATTACCGCTACATGCAGCATCTACGGCGATACTATCTGTCAGATATTTAGCATCGGAAGGTGCAGCCTTAAGTAATATAGTTTTCTTATATCCAATATATTTCCAGGGATTATCGGCAAATGCAGTTTGCGCTTCTTCTATAGTGTCAAAAGATTTATATCTGGCATCGGCTACACCATTAACTTGCGCTTTACACTCCTCCCAAGATTCGTAAATCCCGGGCTCAGTACCTTGCCAAACAACATAATATTTTTTCTTTTTCTTAGCCATTACATAGTGTCCAAAATATATGGCGCAAGATCATCTTCTTCATTTTCTGCAGGTGTTGTATCTTCTATTGAGATAATACTATCAACTACATATCTGGTAAAACCACGCCATGGAAGTCTGCCATTATACTCTTTATATCTGAGTTGTACATGTTTACCGCTTTCGAGCATCAAACGCTCAGCAATATCTTTATCGGTAACCGAAAATTCAAATTGATTCGATTGCAATCCACCCGGTTTATCGGCTCTGAATCCCGATTGAATCAGTTTACCTTCGTATGTCTTAAATACAATACCTTTGTAAACAATATAATTCAACTCACCCGATTTCACACCAACTCCCAAAACGAAGTAATATTTCCAATAAATAAAGCCGCCAAGTACAATAATAAGAATGGCAAGAAACCATGCCAACCATTTTTTACTTTTTCTCTTTTTTCGTAGAAGATCTTCCATAGTCATCTGTTTTTTATAAAATTCGAATTCAAAGATATGCTTTTTTTGCTTTTTTAGCTAATTATATGCTATAAAAAACAAGGCATTTATTTACTTTTGTATAAAAGTAAGAGTAAATTATTTATCAAACATTTATATACATTTAATCATGAAAAAAATATCTTTATTATTAAGTGCACTATTTATTTTAACAAGCATTGTAGCACAAGAGACAAAAGAAGAAGAAAAAAGCGCGTATCAATTTACTGTAGTTAAAGAAAACGCGATTACACCCATCAAAAACCAGGCAAACTCGGGCACCTGCTGGAGTTTTGCCGGAGTAAGTCTTTTGGAATCGGAACTTTTAAGAACTGGAAAAGGCACATTCGACCTTTCGGAAATGTACATCGTCAGACGAAATTATCAAGATAAAGCTGACAAATATGTACGTTTACACGGTCATCTAAATTTTGCTGCAGGAGGCTCTTTCGCTGATGTGGTTGAAACATTAGATGCTTACGGAGTTATTCCCGAATTGGCATATTCAGGACTTTTGCCCGAATCGGACAGACACAATCACACAGAAATGGATAAAGTTTTAGCCGGATACGTGAATGCTTTAATCGGAAACAGAAGCGTTTCTGAAGTTTGGAGCAAAGGTTTCAACAGCATTCTGGATACTTATCTGGGAGAAGCACCAACATCTTTTACATACAATGGAAAAAACTACAACCCACAATCATTCAGAGATTTTTTAGGACTAAAACAGTCTGACTTCGTATCATTTACATCATTTACTCATCACCCGTTTTATACAAAATTCCCGATTGAAGTACCTGACAACTGGCGTTGGGCAAACTCATACAATCTGCCTATTGATGAGCTTATAGAAGTTATGGATAAAGCTCTAGAAAACGGATATACTATCGCATGGGCATCAGACGTGAGCGAAAGCGGTTTTTCACGTTCGGGACTTGCAATTATTCCTGACGAAAACGCTGTAGAAAATGCAGGAACCGACCAAGCAAAATGGTTAGGACTTTCTGAACGCGAACGCATTTCGGATATTGCCGGGAAAGTTGGTAAAGAGTATTTGAAAGAGAAATCTATCACACAAGATATGAGACAAAAAGCCTACAACAATTACCAAACTACCGACGACCACGGAATGCATATCTACGGAATTGCACGCGACCAGGAAGGCAATAAATTTTACATGGTGAAAAACTCTTGGGGCGAAATTGGTCCTTACAATGGAATTTGGTACGTTTCTGAAAATTTTGTAAGATATAAAACTCTCAGCATTGTTCTAAACAAAGCGGCTGTTCCAAGTTCAATATCTAAAAAAATCAACTGGTAATGACCACACAAATGGAAATTGCAGAATTATACGAAATATTCTTAAAACACCCTGTTGTATCAACCGACTCGAGAACATGCCCTTCAGGCTCTATATTTTTTGCCCTGAAAGGTGAGAACTTCAACGGCAATAAGTTCGCCGAATCGGCACTGGAAATAGGTGCGGCTTATGCTGTGGTCGATGAGTGGGAAGACAAACCACATAATCCTAAAATTATTGTTGTAAACGATGTATTACAGACACTGCAAAACCTGGCAAATTATCATTGCAGGAAACTGAAAATACCCATTATCGCGATTACAGGCACAAACGGAAAAACAACCACCAAAGAGCTAACGGCAGTTATTCTGGCGAAGGAGTTTAAAGTGGCTTTCACGCAAGGAAACTTCAACAACCATATAGGTGTGCCATTGACTCTGCTTTCGATGAACGAAACGCACGAAATAGGTGTTGTTGAAATGGGTGCAAATCATCCCGGCGAGATAAAGGAACTTTGTGAAATTGCTGATCCTGATATAGGTGTTATCACAAATATCGGTAAAGCTCATATCGAAGGGTTTGGTTCATACGAAAATATTCGCAAAACCAAAGGTGAGCTCTATGACTATATCAGAGAAAAAGAGGGTAAAGTTTTTGTAAATAAGGACAATACCACACTTCTGGAGATGTCGGAAGAGATGGACAGAATATTGTACGGAAGAGATAATCCCGATCTTTTTGTATCGGGAACTCTCTCAGCCGAAACACCTTTCCTACATTTTGACTGGAACTTTTTTGAACATCCCAACAAAGTTAAAACTCATCTTGTGGGAGAATACAATCTGGACAACGCTCTTGCAGCTGTTTCGATTGGAAAATATTACGGTATCAATGCAAAATATATAAGTGAAGCATTGGAAGAGTATATGCCGCAAAATAATCGCTCGCAGTTTGAACGCACCGAGAATAACGACCTTATTATTGATGCGTATAACGCGAATCCAACAAGTATGAAAGTGGCTCTAAACTTCTTTTTGACCATTCCTTCCGATCTGCCAAAAGCTGTTATTTTGGGAGAGATGAAAGAACTTGGAAATATTAGTAGTCAAGAGCACGAAAGATTGATATCCTTCTTAAACAACAATCCGTTGGATAGAGTTTTTTTAGTCGGAAACTCTTTCGTTGAACACAAAGCTTTGATGTATAGTAACTTTTTAGTATTCAAAACAGTAGAGGAGCTGAATGAACACTTAAAAAACAATCCGCTCTCCGGACACTATATTTTGCTGAAAGGTTCACATTCGGTGCATTTGGAAAGATGTATTGATTATTTGTAGCAATGTGCTAATTTGATAATATGCCAATCTGCCAATTTTTTAGATGTAAGAACCAAGAATCAAGACAATAG
>CAYFUW010000087.1:0-8145 GCA_964346495.1 uncultured Dysgonomonadaceae bacterium | reverse complement strand
AATATCTGCATAAAATCAATAAAAAATAAATCACAGCAAATATGTGTTGATATAAGAATGCTATTTTATATATTTGCACATTAATATATAAATAATTCTATACTATTTTACACGCAACGTTTTATAAACGACAATTAAACCGATTATTCCACAGATATGAGAGTTTTTGATACTAATGTACAATTATTAAAATATAATGTACTCAAAGAGGTTATTAAAAGGGCATATAACAACACTTTAGAAGATGCCTACATTGATATTGCTAAAGCTGTATCGCCAGGTCCAAAAGCAAAATTGAGATGCTGTATCTATAAAGAGAGAGCCGTAACTCAAGAGCGTATAAAATTGGCAATGGGTGGAGATAAAAGCAATCCGAACGTGGTTGAAGTTATCGATATTGCTTGCGACGAGTGTCCGGTTGATGGTCTGTTCGTAACTCCGGCTTGTCGCGGATGTATTGAACACGCTTGTCAAGAGGCTTGTCCGAAAGATGCAATCAGAATTGTTGACCGTAAGGCAGTAATCGATAAAGATAAGTGTATCGAGTGCGGCAAATGCGTGAAAGCTTGTCCATACAATGCCATTATTGCACAACGTCGTCCATGCGTGGTAAGCTGTAAAGTAAAAGCTATATCTATTGACGAAAACAAAAAAGCGGTAATTGATAACGACAAATGTATCCAGTGCGGTGCTTGTGTTTACAAATGCCCGTTTGGAGCAATCAGCGACAAATCGTTTGTTTTAGATATTATCGATATTCTAAAAAAGTCTGAAAACAACACAAAATACAAAGTTTATGCAGTTGTAGCACCTGCCATTGTAAGCCAATGTAAATACGGACGACCGTCTCAAATTGTAACGGCAATAAAGAGAATTGGTTTTCACAGTGTAGTTGAAGCTGCTTTAGGAGCCGATGTGGTGTTATATCAAGAGGCTGAAGAGTTTAAAGAAAAGGGATTGCTCACGACATCTTGCTGTCCTTCGTTCGTGATGTATGTTGAGAAAAATTTCCCTGAACTCAAAGACAACATATCTCACACTCTATCACCAATGATTGAAACTGCTCGTATGATAAAACGAGATGACCCTACTGCAAAATGCGTTTTCATAGGTCCGTGTAGCTCCAAGAAGTCAGAATTCAGATTGGAGAAAACCGGAGGAATGATAGATTGTGTTATGTCTTTTGAAGAGTTACAAGCTTTTGTTGATGCATTTGATATTGACACTACAAAATGTGAAGACACTCCAATAGATGATGCTTCTTACTACGGTCGTATTTTTGCCAAATCGGGAGGTATTACCAAAGGTATCACAGATATGGCAAAAGAGATGGGTATAGATAATTTAGAACCAATATCCATGGACGGTATTGATGAGTGTAAAGTTGCACTTTCCAGACTGAAAGTTAATAAAGCTCCGTGGAACTTCTACGAAGGAATGATTTGCGAAGGCGGATGTATCAACGGTGCATTGTCTATTACTCACGTTCACCGCAATGTTGTGGATGTAGAAAAATATGCAAACGAAGCAACTGAAAAGAGCATCTACAAATCGGTAAAACGATACATGGATCAGGAATAAAATGACCGTACTATACGAAGACAACCATATTATCATCGTAAACAAGGAGGTCGGCGAAATTGTACAAGGCGATAAAACCGGCGATAAGCCGTTATCGGAAATCGTAAAAGAGTTTCTAAAGAAAAAGTACAACAAACCGGGTAATGTTTTCTGTGGTGTTACGCATCGGTTAGACAGACCAACAAGCGGAGTGGTTGTTTTTGCAAAAACGAGCAAAGCTCTGTCACGGTTAAATGAAATGTTTAAGAAAGATCAGATTCAGAAAACTTATTGGGCAGTTGTAAAAAAACTGCCCAATAAATCTGAAGACACTCTGACACATTACCTTTTGAAAAACGAAAAAAACAATAAATCAACGGCATACGATACCGAAAGACCAAACACAAAACGTGCAGCGATGCATTATAAGTTAATCGGCAAATCAGACAATTATTATCTTTTGGAAGTCGATTTAGAAACAGGCAGACACCACCAAATACGTTGTCAATTAGCTAAAATTGGAAGCCCTATAAAAGGTGATTTGAAATATGGTTTCGAACGCTCAAATCCTGATGGGGGAATCAGTTTGCATGCACGCTCAATATCTTTTATTCATCCGGTCTCAAAAGAAGAGATAAATGTTGTAGCTCCTACTCCTCCCGATGCTTTATGGCGAGCTTTTGAAAAATCAGAGGGTGTCTCATAAATAAAACATAACTCTTAATTTTCACACAGAATAGAGCTTTTAGCTTTATTATAGAGCAAGGAACAAAGAACAAGGAGTAAAGACTTTATTTTGATGTACTTTTCTGCTAACGGCTACAGAGTAGCAAAATATTTGTAGTTATTGACAATATCAGAAGAATAAGTAGATGTTTCAAAAGCCTAACACTCGATTGTTTTTGTCATTCTGAACGGAGTGAAGAATCTAACTATTTACGATTTATAATTAGCTGGAATAATAAGGTCTTATGTCTTGACTCTTGTGTCTTGTATCTTAAAAATATAGATACTTCATTCCGCTAAAAGCTCCATTCAGTATGACAATTCAGTGATTTGCTTTACTTTTGATACAGTCTGTTAGAAATCTAATCTTTTACTTCTAAGCTTTTTTATCTCGCTCACTCTTTTCTTATCTTCCAATCGTTTTTTGATAGATGCTGCGGTTGGCTTTGTCTTTTTTCTGGGTTTCTCAGGTTTTAGAGCATTGGTAACAAGCGAAGTAAATCTTTCAATAACTTTTTTTCGATTAGAAAGTTGAGTCCGCTCAGATTCACTCGAAAGTTGTAAAACTCCTTCTTTATTTATCCGATTTTTTAGCTTCTCTTTCAGCACACTTTTCTCCTCATCATTTAATGTCAAAGAGTTATCAATATCGAAAGAGAGCAAAACTTTTGTTTCTACCTTGTTTACATTTTGCCCGCCTGCGCCGCTGCTTCGGGCAGTTGCAAAAGTACATTCGCTAACAAGTGAAGTAATATCGACTTTCATTTTAGGTTATGTTGCAATTTCTAAAATAGAAAAAATCAATCTTTTTTGCTTTCTAAATATCTGATTAAGGTTTCGCTTTTCTCTTTTTCAAATTTCAGTTTTTCAATTTCGAGTAATAATATCGACAGTTCGAAAGATTGCACTACACCCTTTATTTGTGCATTGGTAAGCGATACTGAAACTTCACGATTACCTACAAAAAACAGACTAATGGGGTTATCCTGAAATGTATAGATAAAGTTAATAACACCGTTTTCGGTGCTCTCATTAAAACGAACAATTTCATAGCTTTTATCCAAAGTAGTAAAACTATGATTAAATCCATCGGACGTAACAGCCAAAGTTTCAGCGAAATCGCCACTTTTTGTAGTTACTCTTATTTTATTATGCTTTATCCGATTGTTTAACAAAATACTTTCAATAAACATCTGTCCTTTCTCCTCCACACCTGCACGTAAACCATTCCTGTTAAGCGATTGATTGTAAGGATAAGATTTTGGATAATATACACCAAGTTCCTGATATTCGGCATCTTTCATAAAAGTAAACTGTTTTACAAGTTCCGTTTTTTTCTCCTCACTCACAATAAGCATTGAGTCGCAAAAAGCAATATTTCGCACATTTTCAGCCATACGAATATCTTGCATCAACTTCATTCCCGACTTTATCTCATCATAAGCCTTTGGAAACAATATCTTTATACTATCTATTTTTAATTTCGCGAGAGATAATTCGCCTTCGGCATATAAACTTTGTGCTTCCGACAACAACTGTTCGGCATTTCTTTTGTTTCCGGAACAGGAGACAATCAGAAACGATAGTAGTATCAAATAAACTGTTTTAAAACTGATTCGCATTGTTTTTCGTCTGTTATTTACTGTTGAGATTAGGACAAATGTAGTAAAAAAACGGCAAATAGGGCTTTTTTGTGCACAAATTATTGTAAATTTGTATTTATAAACAATAGAGCGCATCGCATCTACTCAACAAAATTATCGAAAAAGTAAAAAATGGAAATATCTATAACTGAAATTCAATCGTATCTAAATACACCAACTTTCAAGCTTATTTCGCAAACTGCGGATGAAATGGGATTGGAGTGTTACGTTATAGGTGGATATGTACGAGATTTTTTTCTTTTTCGCCACTCAAAAGATATAGATATTGTTACCGTTGGTAAAGGAATTGAACTTGCCGAAGCTGTGAAACAGAAATTGGGTAAAGGTGCTCGCCTATCTGTTTTTAAAACTTACGGAACTGCACAGATAAAATATAAGGATACAGAGATTGAGTTCGTGGGTGCACGAAAAGAGTCTTATACCCGCGATTCCCGAAACCCGATTGTTGAAGACGGCACGTTGGAAGATGACCAAAAGCGTCGCGATTTCACAATCAACGCTATGGCTTTCTGCCTTAATGAAGATAGATTTGGAGAGCTTGTTGACCCATTTGGCGGAATAGATGATATCGAAAGATTAATTATCAGAACACCGCTTGAACCTAATGTTACTTTCAGCGACGACCCGTTGCGGATGATGCGTGCCATCAGGTTTGCTTCGCAACTTGGCTTTGATATCTATCCCGAAACATTCGATGCAATCACTCACAATAGAGAGAGAATTCACATTATCTCGAAAGAGCGAATTGCAGATGAACTCAATAAAATAGTGCTCTCGCCCAAACCATCGGTTGGGTTTGAACTTTTAGAGAAAACAGGGCTATTAGAAATAATTTTCCCTGAACTACTGGCTCTGAAAGGTGCCGAAACCAAAGATGGCGTGGGACACAAAGATAACTACTACCACACCCTGGCAGTACTCGATAATATTGCACGTAAAACAGATAATCTCTGGTTGCGTTGGTCGGCAATTTTGCACGATATAGCCAAACCGGTAACAAAACGGTGGGATGCGAAACTTGGATGGACTTTTCACAACCATAACTACGTTGGCGAAAAAATGGTTCCAAAAATATTTCGCCGTATGAAGTTGCCGCAAAACGAGAAGATGAAATATGTGCAAAAAATGGTATCGCTTCACATGCGACCTATGCAGTTGGTTGAATTTGAAGTAACCGACTCGGCTGTAAGACGTTTGCTTTTTGATGCAGGTGACGATATCGACGACTTGATGACTCTTTGCGAAGCAGATATCACTTCAAAAAATCCCGAAAAGGTGCGCCGCCATCTGCACAATTTCCAGATAGTGCGTCACAAGCTTCGCGAAATAGAAGAGAAAGATCGTGTGCGAAACTTCCAGCCACCTATCGATGGAAACGAAATAATGCAGGTTTTCGGACTTCCCGCAGGAAAGGAAGTTGGTGTTTTGAAAGCCGCCATTAAAGATGCAATCCTCGATGGTATTATCCCTAATGAGTACGATGCAGCATATCAGTTTATGCTGGAAAAAGCGAAAGAATTGGGATATTCGTAGTTTTGAGTGTACGGGTTGCGGGTTGCGTGGTACGGGTTACGAGTTACGTGTTGCGAGTTGCGTGTTGCGGGGTGCGTGTCGTGTATCTATAAGATAGATGCTTCGCATGATAAAAATGATAGGAACTTCGTTCGACAAAAGTTTCTTGCTGGCGCGCTTTTGTAAAGCGTGTCTGCCGAAGGCAATTATTTGCTTCGCAACACACAATTCACAGAATGGCGCGAGCAGGGGAAATTAGCCTTTGGCGGACAAGTGCATCTAAAAAAAGTCTTTTATCTTTATTCTTTGCTCTTTGTTCTAAAAATTAGATTCTTCACTTCGCTAAAGCTTGTTTCTGAATGACAAGGAACAACAACCATCCAAAAATCGTAAATCCAAAATCCGAAATCGAAAAGTCTTTTGTCTTGGCTCTTGAATCTTGTGTCTAAAATAATCTTCCTTATTTTTCAGATATTGTTAATTATTTCGTTTCTTTGTATTTGATTTTTTACAAAGCCTTAAAGGGTTATCAGTACAGATTATATGTCGAAAAAGAAAAAGATATCCAAAGTAAAGTTTTTAAACGCTAAAATCACGTCAACAATCAGCATTACAATGGTTTTGGTGCTATTGGGAATGGCTATTTTGATTCTGTTTCTCGGGCAGGGATTATCCAATTTCGTGAAAGAGAATATGAGTTTTAGCGTGATGCTCGACAGCGATGTTAAAGAAGCAGATATCACCCGCATAAAAACAGGTTTAGAAGCAAAGCCGTTTGTAAAAGCCACCCGATATATCAGCAAAGAAGAGAGTAAGCAAAAACTTATTGAAGAGTTGGGCGAAGACCCGGAAGAGCTTATCGGTTTCAATCCCGCTCAAGATGTAATCGAAATTTTCCTACATTCGGAATATGCCAACAACGACAGTATTGCGCTGATAAACGAAAAACTAAAACAGGAAAACAATGTACAAGACCTGATATATCAGCAAGAAGCACTGGATTTTGTAAACAATAACATCTCGAAAGCCACAATAATCTTACTGATTTTGGCAGCAATCCTGCTTTTTATCTCGTTCACGCTTATCAGAAATACTATTCGGCTAAGTATATATTCCAAACGCTTTATTATCAACACGATGAAACTGGTTGGCGCAACTGGCGGTTTTATTCGTCGCCCATTTATGCAGTCGAATGTAGTGAACGGAATTTTTGCAGGACTACTGGCTAACGGAATTATCTACTTTATAATCACCTATTTTGGGAAAGAGTACAGAGAGCTTAGTACTATTCTACCACTTTCGAACATGATTATAATATTTGGAATAGTTATTATTTTCGGTATTCTGATTACAACTATTGCAACCTTTTTTGCAGTAAATAGATATGTAAAAATGAGTGCAGACAATCTTTATTACATCTAAAAAATTAAAACAATGTCAGAAAAAAAATTCGTTTTCGGAAAAATCAATCTTATAATTTGCCTTATATCAGTACTGATTATTATTATCGGTTTCCTTTTGATGACAGGTGGTTCAACTACAGCCGAACAAGGTTTCAATCCCGATATTTTTAGTGCACGTCGCATAAAACTGGCTCCTGCGGTTTGCGTGTTAGGATTTGTCGGAATGATTGTTGGAATTCTTATTCCATCGAAAAGCAAAACAGAATAAAACTAATTTACACTTTACTTTTTTTATTAAATGAGCGTTTTAGAAGCAATTATCCTCGGCATACTGCAAGGATTGACAGAGTATCTGCCCGTGAGCAGCAGCGGTCACCTGGCTATTGGCTCTGCACTGTTTGGAATTGATGCCGAACAAAATATGGCTTTTACTGTAGCGGTGCATGTTGCTACCGTTTTTAGTACTTTGGTTATTCTTGGGAGAGAGATTATTCAGCTTTTCAAAGGTATTTTCAAATTCAAACTCAATGACGAAACAAGATATTTTATCAATATACTTATCTCAATGATTCCAATCGGGATTGTGGGACTCTTTTTTAAAGATAAAGTAGAAGAGATTTTCGGGTCAGGTCTGTTAATTGTTGGTCTTATGTTACTGTTAACAGCTGTTTTACTCACTTTCGCACACTTTTACAAACCAAAACAGAAAAGCAAAATAAGTATGCGCGATGCTTTTATTATCGGTCTTTCGCAAGCAGTTGCCGTAATGCCCGGATTATCGCGTTCAGGAACTACAATCGCCACAGGTCTGTTGTTGGGCAATAATAAAGCATCACTAGCTCAATTTTCATTTTTAATGGTTATACCGCCTATTTTGGGTGAAGCACTACTCGATATTATAAAAATGGCACAAGGAGAAGTAACTGCTACAGGAAGTATTCCCACAATGTCTCTGATTGCCGGTTTTATTGCTGCATTTGTATCGGGATGCATCGCTTGCAAATGGATGATTAATATTGTAAAAAAAGGCAAACTGATTTATTTTGCAATTTACTGTTCAATAGTTGGTTTGGCTACAGTTTTATTTACAGTTTTACAATAACAAAGCCGCTTTTACACGATCTTTTCATTATAAACTTGCCATAATAGCTCAGTTGGTAGAGTAACGCATTCGTAACGCATAGGTCGCGAGTTCGAACCTCGCTTGTGGCTCTTATTTATTATAAAAAATCACTACTGACCGACAAAAATATTAGAAAAAATAAAGGGGGTTTGACCGA
>CAYFUW010000086.1:0-8281 GCA_964346495.1 uncultured Dysgonomonadaceae bacterium | reverse complement strand
TAGCTCAGTTGGTTAGAGCGTCGGATTGTGGTTCCGAAGGTCGCGGGTTCGAATCCCGTCTTCCACCCTAAAAAAACAGATAGAAACGCATCAAATTATTTGGTGCGTTTTTTTATTCTCTTCTTCTAAACTCGGAACAGATTATAGCGGTAGCAACAGCCACGTTCAACGATTCAGATGTTTGCTCTCTTTCAGCAGGAAAACTTGGAATTAGAAGTTTTTCGCTTACCAACTTACTAACTTCCGGACTGATTCCATTGCCCTCATTTCCCATTACGATAAAACCGCTTTTAGAAAGATTTTGTTGTTTGTAAACATTTTTTCCTTCCAAAAAAGTGCCGTAAACAGGAAGGTGTGAATGTAATTTCAGAAAACTTACAAGATTGGTGTAGTGTGTCTTCACACGAGCTATGGCACCCATTGTTGCCTGCACCGTTTTGGTATTGTAAACATCTACAGTGTTTTCCGAACAGACAATGTTTTCGATACCAAACCAATCGGCAATACGCAATATTGTTCCTAAATTTCCCGGGTCTTGTATATCGTCTAAAACGAGCGTAAGATTATTATCGAAATTGATACTCTCAATATTGATTTTTGGAATATAAAAAATACCAATAATAGATGGTGGCGTTTTTAGTGCCGATGCTTTTTGCAACTCTTCTGCCGATGCGATATATAGTTCAATAGATTTAAGTTCCGGATTTTTCTCTACAACTTCCGGCAGTGCCGCCACAAACTGACAAGTCATTTTGTTGTTGATTAAATCTAAAACCAGCTTTACGCCTTCTGCAACAAAAACGCCACTCTCTAAACGATTTTTCTTATCCTTCAGAGAGCGAATATATTTGATTTTAATTTTGCTTAGTGATGTAAAATTATCTTTCATATTCAACAAAAATATAATGAAGATTTGTTATACTAAATGGTGCTTTAACGAAATGGAGTGTTTTTAGATGCAAGATACAAGAGCCAAGAAACAAGATTTTTCAAATAAGCAACTACTTATTATAAATCTTAAATCCGAAATCTAAAATCGTAAATAGATAGATTCTTCATAACATCATAGCTTTTTGCAATCACTCAATTATGCAAATGTACACAACTTTATCATGTTTTGGTAGAGTTTTAATGGGATTTTCAAAAATAAGTTTGTTATTATTCGGTGTGATTATTAATTTTGTGGTGTTAAACAGTTATCAAACTCTTAATACAATAGATAAAACACATTACTATTAAAAAAACAGATCTAATTAAATTATTAAAACTTAAAGAGATGCGAAGAAACCATTTGTTTAAACTATTCTTGATTCTGATTATGGTAGTTCAATTTTTCTCTTGCGAAAAGAGAGAAGGTTATTTTGTTGATGTTGCTATAAATTTTATTGTAAAAGACAGTCTGGGAAATGATTTGTTAGATCCTGAAATAGATCCTGCAAATGATAATTGGATAAACTTGAAAAATGTAAGACTTATTTATGAAATTAATGGTAAGCAAGTCGTTTATTTTGATGAGTCTAAGGAATTTCCTTATGGTGTTCTAATTATGGCTACTTTGGAACAGTCTTACTTAAGAATTTATCCCAATACAGATATAAATTCGGAATTACCTGTAACTTATATTGATTGGGGTGATGGTGATGTTGATAAGGTTACATGTGAGATTGTAAGGTATGATAATAGGACTATTTTTATAAACAAAGTGTGGTTTAATGACGAGTTAGTCTGGTCTAAATCTAATACTCAAGGAAGAAGGGTGATAGAGATAATAAAATAGTTAGACTGAATAGCAAAAAATATTTTTAATTGAGAGACCGTATAATTTTTAGTCGGTCTCTCTTTTTTTACTTTTTATATTTCTTTTCTCTATTAAAAAATGTACCTTTGTAGCTACACAATAATTTAACAAAGCTATCAAAAAAATGCTGTTTTTTTGGATACAAGACATCCTTGTTTGTTGGCTATTTGCCAAAAGCTAATAGCCAATAGCTAAAAGCTTATATTCAATCGATATTTTTGACTATTTAAAACATTATATTTTTTATGAATGATAATAGAGTAATGAACAGAGCTGCCGATAATATTCGTATTCTGTCGGCTTCAATGGTAGAAAAAGCAAAATCGGGACACCCGGGTGGTGCAATGGGTGGTGCAGACTTTATTAATGTGCTGTTTTCTGAGTTTTTGGAATATGATCCAGAAAATCCTAACTGGGAAGAGAGAGATCGCTTTTTCCTTGACGCAGGACACATGTCGCCAATGTTGTATTCGGTGCTTTGTTTGAGTGGAAAGTTCACGATGGACGAAATAAAAGAGTTTCGTCAGTGGGGAAGTCCAACACCCGGACATCCTGAATTAGATGTTGCAAGAGGAATCGAAAATACATCGGGTCCGCTTGGTCAAGGTCATGCATACGGTGCCGGAGCAGCAATAGCTGCCAAATTTTTGGAGGCTCGTTTTGGAAAAGTTATCGACCAAAAGATATATGCTTTCATCACCGATGGCGGTATTCAAGAAGAGGTTTCACAAGGTGTTGGACGTATAGCAGGACACTTGGGTTTGAACAATCTTATAATGTTTTACGACTCTAACAATATTCAGCTATCCACAACAGTTCAGGATGTTACAAGCGAAGATGTTGCAAAAAAATATGAGTCCTGGAACTGGAAAGTAATCTCTATTAATGGAAACGATGTAGATGAAATTCGCAAAGCTCTAACCGAAGCTAAAGCAGAAAAAGAGCGTCCAACTCTGATTATTGGTGAAACCATTATGGGACGCGGTGCGGTTACAGCCGAAGGAAAATCGTTTGAACACCAAATTTCTACTCACGGACAACCTTTGAGCAATGCCGGAGCAGATATTGCACAAACCATCAAAAACCTGGGCGGTAATCCCGACGATCCTTTCACGATATTCCCTGAAGTGAAGGAGTTGTACGAAAAAAGAAGAGAAGAGCTGAAAAAGATTGTAGCTGCAAAAAAAGAGAAACACGAAAAATGGGCAAAAGAGAATCCCGAATTAGCTGCAAAAAAACAGAAATGGTTCAAACGCGAATTGCCGGAAATAGATTGGAAAGCAATCGAACAAAAACCGGATCAAGCTACACGTGCAGCTTCGGCAACAATCCTATCTGTTTTAGCTAAACAGGTTGAGAATATGATTGTTTCATCTGCTGACCTGTCAAATTCAGACAAAACCGATGGTTTCCTGAAACATACCAAAGCTTTTGAAAAGAACGATTTCTCGGGTGCATTTTTACAAGCCGGAGTATCGGAATTCACAATGGCGTGTCTATGTATCGGAATGAGTTTGCACGGTGGAGTAATTCCCGCTTGCGGAACATTCTTCGTATTCTCAGACTATATGAAACCTGCAATTCGTGTTGCGGCACTAATGGAAACGCCTGTTATCTTTATCTGGACTCACGATGCTTTCAGAGTAGGAGAGGATGGACCAACGCATCAACCAATTGAGCAAGAGGCACAAATTCGTTTGATGGAAAAACTTCAAAATCATAGCGGACGCAACTCTATGTTGGTACTTCGTCCGGCAGATGTTCACGAAGCGACTATCTCCTGGAAAATGGCTTTGGAAAACGATAATAGCCCGACAGGATTGATATTCTCACGTCAAAATATCAAAAACCTTCCGGCAAAAACTTCTCGTTTCGACGAAGCGTTGGCTACATCAAAAGGAGCTTATATTGTGCAAGATGATGAAAACTACGATGTTATTTTGCTTGCATCGGGTTCTGAAGTTTCAACTTTGATTGAGGGTGCAGAATTACTTCGTGCCGATGGTGTGAAAGTAAGAGTGGTTTCTGTTCCTTCAGAAGGTTTGTTCCGTTCTCAATCTGTTGAGTATCAGCAATCGGTATTGCCAACAGGCAAAAAGAAGTTTGGTTTAACTGCCGGATTACCTGTTAACTTAGAAGGCTTGGTTGGTGCCGATGGAGTAGTTTGGGGACTGTCATCGTTCGGATTCTCAGCACCATACTCAGTGTTGGATGAAAAGCTTGGCTATACAGGTAAAAATGTATTCGAACAGGTTAAGAAATTATTATAACAAAACAGAATTATTAAAAACAATATAAATATGTCTTCGTTAGAAAAAGATATAAAACTTATCGGATTGGCATCTGACCACGCCGGATTTGCTGCAAAACAGTATGTTATAAGCGTGCTTAAAGAAAAAGGTATTGCATATAAAGATTTCGGAACTTACTCGGAAGAGAGTTGCGACTATCCCGATTTTGCACATCCATTGGCAGATGCAGTGGAGAGCGGTGAGTGCTACCCGGGTATCGCTATTTGTGGTTCGGGAAACGGCATAAATATGGTAATGAATAAGCATCAAAACATTCGTGCTGCACTTTGCTGGAATGAAGAGCTTGCAAGTTTGGCACGTGCTCATAACGATGCAAATGTTCTATCTATGCCGGGCAGAATGCTTTCGGAAGAGGAAATTCTGAAAATTCTGACAGCTTTCTTGAACACACCTTTCGAGGGTGGACGTCACCAAAGAAGAATAGATAAGATTCCTTGTATCACAAAGTAGAAGTTTCAAAAGTCTAACGTTTGATTGTTTTTGTCATTCTGAACGAAGTGAAGAATCTAACTATTTACGATTTTAGATTTCGGATTTACGATTTATAATTAGCTGGAATAAAAAGGTCTTGTGTCTTGTATCTTAAAAATAGATACTTCATTCCGCTAAAAGCTCCATTCAGTATGACAACTCAGTGATGTGTAATACTTTTGATACAGCTACTTACTCAGAACTCAAAACTCAGAACTCATAACTAAATTGTTATGGTTGTAACAAAACCGATACGTAATATTCTGATAATTATTGTATCCGTTATCACTGTCGGATGCAGTAATTATATCGAATACGAGAATAATCCGCAAGGCAATTTCGATGCCTTGTGGACTATACTCGACGAAAACTATTGCTTTTTTGAATATAAAGACGTCGATTGGGATTCGGTCTATCACGAGTACAAGCCAAGAGTGAAAAGCGATATGGATGCGTATGCCTTTTTCGACCTGATGACAGAGATGTTATCCACGCTAAAAGATGGGCATGTAAATCTTTACGCGCCACACGATATTGGACGCTATTGGAATTGGATGGAAGATTATCCTGCCAACTATAACGCGACTATAGTAAGTGCTAACTATCTTGGAAAAGATTACTCAATTGCCGCAGGTATGAGTTACAAAATGTTAGAAGACAGTATCGGTTACATCAGATACTCGAGTTTTATGAACAATGTAACCAATACCGGATTAACCGAGATTATAAAGAGATTTTCTGACTGTCCCGGTATTATTATCGATGTCAGGAGTAACGGTGGCGGCAGTTTAGCTAATGTAGATAAAATTGCATCACGCTTTTTCGAGAAAAAAACTTTGGTTGGTTATATTTCCCACAAAATCGGGAAAGGACATTCCGATTTTTCAGAATTATACCCGAAATATATTGATAGTTTTGATGGTGTGCGATATAGGAAAAAAGTGGTAGTGCTTACAAACAGAGGATGTTACAGTGCTGCAAACGAATTTGTAAATGTTATGAAAAACGCACCTTCTGCCACAATTATAGGAGACAAAACCGGTGGTGGAAGCGGATTGCCGTTTTCGTCTGAAATGCCAAATGGCTGGTCGGTTCGATTTTCGGCATCACCAATCTACAACATAAACAAAGAGCATATAGAATTTGGTATTGAACCTGATATTTTGGTTGAGATGACCGAAGAAGATATGAAGAAAGGGAAAGATACTATAATTGAGGCAGCTCGGAATCTTATTAAAAACAATCAATAAAGAACAGATACTTATATTATATAAACAATTAAAAACAAAGATATGAATAGATTAATCCTAACTTTGCTAATTGCCAACTTGTTAGTAATATCAAGTTGCACAAGCAAAAAATCCAATCAAGATGCGTTGCCACGTGTTGCAATTGCCGGAATCGCTATTGAATCGAGTACATTCTCGCCTGCTGTTACGCACGAAGATGCTTTTAAAGCAAGAGTAGGCGATAGCGTATTTACCTATTATCCGTTTTTTGCACCCGATTCGGGAGTGATTGACAGAGCCGTTTGGCTTCCGACACTTCGCGGACACGCTATGCCGGGAGGTATCGTTACTCGCGAAGCGTATGAATCGCTTGTTACCAAAACGCTTGATATGCTTAAAGAGGTGCTTCCGTTAGATGGATTGTTTTTTGATATTCACGGAGCTATGAGTGTTCAGGGATTGGATGACCCGGAAGGCGATTTCATAATGAGAATCAGAGATGTAGTCGGTACTGACGTGCTCATTTCTACTTCAATGGACTTGCACGGAAGTGTATCACACAGATTGGCACAAAATACCGACCTGATTACCTGCTATCGCCTTGCACCGCACGAAGATGCAATTGAATCTAAGAAAAGAGCGGTAACAAATCTACTTGACAGATTAGAGAGCGGAAAAGGAAAACCTGCTTATAAAGCCTGGATTCGCGTTCCGATTCTTTTGCCGGGAGAAAAAACAAGTACACGTATCGAGCCGGGTAAAACTTTGTATGCACAAATACCTGGTGTAATCAACAAAGATGATGTTATTGATGCTGCAATCTGGATGTCTTATCCTTGGGCAGACGAATCACGTAATCACGCTGTTGTTATGGCTTACGGCGATAATCAGGAAGCAGTTGGAAAGGCTGCCGAAAAACTTGCCGAGCATTTCTGGAGTGTTAGAGATAAATTTGAATTTGTTGCACCGACAGCATATCTTGACGAATGTGTCGATAAGGCACTAAAAAGTGATGTAAAACCCTTTATTATCAGCGATATGGGCGATAACCCAACCGCAGGTGGAGCGGGCGACGTTACCTGGACTTTGACAGAGTTGTTGAAAAATCCGGAACTCAACAAGCCAAACGGAAAATCATTGATATATGCTTCAATTCCGGGCGAAGAGTTCGTGAAAAAAGCGAAAGAGATTGGCGTTGGTGGCACTATCGAAGGTACTGTAGGTGCGGCAGTTGACAACAGATATGCACCGCCTGTGAAAATCAAAGGAACAATTACTGCAATTTATGAAGGACACCCGAATGCGAAGACGGAAGTTGTTGTAAAAACCGGTAATATGTCGATTATCGTAACGGAAAGACGCATGGCTTATCATTACGAAAAAGATTTTACTAAATTGGGTTTGAACCCGAGAGAGAGCGATATTTTGGTTGTAAAAATCGGATATCTCGTTCCAGAACTTTACGATATGCGTGCCGATTGGATTATGGCTTTAACACCGGGTGGTGTAGATCAGGATTTGCTTCGTTTAGATTACAAACGTGTTATACGTCCTATTTATCCGCTTGATCCGGATATGGAAACACCCGATTTGTCAGCTAAATTCATTCCACTGTCTGACGAAATAAAACGATAGTTTTCGATGACAAAAAAGGAACGTTACGCACAGGTTATCAATTGGTTTAAAGAGAATGCAACTTCGTCTGAGACGGAGTTGCATTACGATAACAATTACCAACTTTTAATCGCGGTAATACTTTCGGCACAATGCACCGATAAAAGAGTGAATTTGATTACGCCAAAATTGTATGAAGCGTTTCCTACACCCGAAGTGATGGCTGCATCCACACCCGACGAAGTGTATGAGTATATAAAATCGTGTTCATATCCGAATAATAAAGCCAAAAACTTGGTAAAGATGGCTCAAAAACTTGTCAGCGATTTCAATGGCGAAGTTCCTTCAGATATGGATTCATTGCTTACAATTCCGGGCGTGGGCAGAAAAACGGCTAACGTGATTCTGTCTGTTGCTTTCGATTTACCCGCAATGGCGGTGGATACGCATGTTTTTAGAGTTTCAAATCGGATAGGTTTGACCAGCAACTCTAAAAATCCGTTACAAACCGAGCGTGAATTGGTTAAATATATTCCCGAAGAGTTGTTGTCGAAAGCGCATCATTGGCTTATTTTACACGGCAGATATGTTTGCATGGCACGAAAACCCAAGTGCGATGAGTGCGGAATAACGAAATGGTGCAAGTATTACGAAAATAAACGGTTTGATAGTTCTGAGTTTTGAGTGTGTAGTGGGTGCGAGTTACGTGGTGCGTGTTCGGGTTTTCGTGTGTTCTGTCATTTAGAACGTAGTGAGATTTTTTTATCTTCAAAGCTCAATGGTTAAAATGTAACTTGTTTTGCTTTTTATGAAAGCAATAGATATACAAAAACGGTGGTCTCGAAATGAAACCACCG
>CAYFUW010000085.1:0-8290 GCA_964346495.1 uncultured Dysgonomonadaceae bacterium | reverse complement strand
TTGTCATAATTTTTCCTGTTTTGGGTGTAAACCTATTTCAGGACGGGACACTTTGTTCCTTGCTCTTTGTTCTTTGTTCTTGCAGCTTATGTATTACATCTAAAATAAATATTAAACATCCATTTTTTTGCATATCTGCAATAATAAATGTAATTTTGCAACCAATTTCGTTAAGAAGTTTTTATAATAAATCATCTTGATTTTCAATAACAACAAAACAAAAATAATATAATAACAACAAGTTTAAAATGAAGGTAACACTCGACCAAAAAGACAATGTAAACGGTATCATCAGCATAGATATCGAGAAGTCTGATTATGAACAAAACGTTGAAAAATCAATTAATCAATATCGTAACAAAGCAAATATCCCCGGTTTCAGACAAGGGAAAGTTCCAAAACAATTGATTCGCAAGATGTATGGCAAATCTATTCTTGCCGAAGAGATTAACAAATTGGTTAGCAATGAACTGTACAAATATATTCAAGAAAACAACTTAAATATATTGGGCGAACCACTACCAAATGAAACGGAACAACAAGAGATTGATTTCGATAAGGATGAGAATTTTCAGTTCAAATTTGATATCGCGTTGGCACCCGAATTTGAATTGGTTTTAAACAAGAAAAACAAACTTTCATATTATAACGTAAAAATCGAAGACGATATACTTGACAAACAGATAGAAGCTTACAAGCAGAATCTTGGTATTTACGAAAAGGTTGAAGACAAATCGGTAGAAACAGACCTTATTAAAGGAGTTATTACCGAACTTGAAAATAACGAGCCGAAAGAGGAAGGAATTGTTATCGAAAATGGTATCCTGATGCCTTCATACCTAAAAGATGAAGCAACTAAAGAGAAATTTGTAGGAATCGGAATAAACGAAAGTATCGTTTTTAATCCGAAAACAGCATACGATAACAACGAAGCTGAAATAGCATCTCTACTACATACTACAAAAGAGAAAGTAGCTGAAATTAATTCAGATTTCACTTTCGAGGTTAAAGAAATTACAAGATACAAAGCTGCCGAATTAGATCAAGCTATGTTTGATAAGGTTTTAGGTGAAGGCGTAGTTTCTTCTGAAGAGGAATTCAGAAATAAAATCAGAGAAATCATTACTGCGCAATTCAAACCTGCTGCTGACAGTTTATTCATGAAATCGGCAAGAGAACTTATCTTAAACAAAATGAAAGATGTTCAGTTTGCTGACGAATTCTTGAAAAAATGGTTACTAATTTCAAACGAAAACAATACAGAAGAGTCTATAGAAAAAGATTATCCTTCAATTGTAGAAGATTTGAAATTCCACCTGGCTAAAGAAAAAATTGCTAAAGAAAACGAAATCAAAATTGAGAGAAGTGATATAGAAGAATTGGCTGCTAAAGTAACAAGAGCACAATTTGCTCAATACGGAATAAATAGTGTAACACCGGAAATGGAGCAAGATTTTGTAAAGAGAATGCTTAGCGATGCCAATACAGTTCGCAACTTATCTGAGCGTGTTATAGAAGACAAAATAAAAGATTGGTTGAAAGAGACTATAAAAGTAAACGACGAAGAGATTACTTCTGAAGAGTTTAACAAATTGCTCGACGAAGAAACAGCTAAAGAGGTTAAAGAAGAACAAGAATAATCTTTTTTAGACACAAAAAACAAGAAACAAGAAACAAGACTTTTTTTAAGATTGTATATTTTCTTCGGTCATCGGACAGCCGACTTCCGACAAAAAGATTAGATTCTCCACTTCGTTCAGAATTCGCAGAATCGCCCTTAGGCAATGACAAAAACAATCGATATTTTGCTTTTGACACAACCGAAAATTATAAAAGAATAGCACTTTATTGCAATATTAGGTGCAAATAATTTGAAATCAAATAATAATATGAACAACGAATTCAGAAAATATGCCGTAAAACATCTTGGGATGAACGGAAACAGATTGGATAGTTATCTAAATCTGAGAAGTCAGGGCGGATACATCTCTCCTACTATTATTGAAGAGAGACAACTAAACGTTGCGCAAATGGACGTATTTTCACGCCTTATGATGGATCGCATCATATTTCTTGGCACTCAAATTGACGACTATACCGCAAACGTGATACAAGCTCAACTTCTGTTTTTAGACTCATCTGAGCCAGGAAAAGATATTTCAATCTACATCAACTCTCCGGGTGGTTCAGTATATGCAGGTTATGGCATTTATGATACTATGCAGTTTATTTCGAGCGATATATCTACAATTTGTACAGGAGTAGCTGCATCTATGGCAGCTGTTTTACTGGTAGCAGGAACACCTAAAAAACGCTTTGCTCTCACCCACTCAAGAGTTATGATTCATCAACCGTTAGGTGGAGTTCAAGGTCAGGCATCCGACATAGAAATTACCGCGAGAGAGATTGCAAAAGTAAAACAAGAACTTTTCACCATTATCTCAAAACACTCGGGCAAGTCTGTAGAAGAGGTTGCACGCGACTCTGACCGTGATTTCTGGATGACTTCAACCGAAGCTAAAGAGTACGGCATGGTTGACGATGTGCTGGTTAAAAAGTAAAACTATTTTTTAGAAACAATAAGGCTGAGAAACAAAACAAATGGCAAAAAAATCAAATAACGGTAATCATTGCAGTTTTTGTGGTAGAAACGAAAGCGAAACATCGTTGCTAATTGCAGGTGTGTCAGGTTATATTTGCGATATGTGCGCCGACCAGGCACATGAAATCGTAAGCGAGAACTTAAAAAACAAATCAAATTCACCACAATTAAACTTCGATTCACTACCTAAGCCAACTCAAATAAAAGAGTTTCTCGACCAATATGTAATCGGTCAGGATAGTGCAAAACGATATCTTTCGGTATCGGTTTACAACCACTATAAACGAATATTGCAAGACAAAACACCCGATGATGTAGAGATTGAAAAATCAAACATTATCATGGTTGGTGCAACAGGTACAGGCAAAACTCTTTTGGCTAAAACAATTGCCAAAATGCTTCATGTACCATTCACTATTGTAGATGCAACAGTTTTAACCGAAGCCGGATATGTGGGTGAAGATATTGAAAGTATTTTGACACGACTGCTACAAGTAGCCGATTACGACGTTGCAGCAGCCGAAAGAGGAATAGTTTTTATTGACGAAATAGATAAAATTGCCCGAAAAAGCGACAATCCGTCCATAACTCGCGATGTGAGCGGCGAAGGTGTTCAGCAAGGTTTGCTAAAACTACTCGAAGGCTCGGTTGTAAACGTACCACCACAAGGAGGACGCAAACATCCCGAACAACGTCTGGTTGCAGTAAACACAAAAAATATTCTGTTTATATGTGGTGGAGCATTCGATGGAATCGAGAGAAAAATTGCAGCCAGACTCAACACTCGTGTTGTTGGATATGCAACAAGCAGTAAAACATCGAAAATAGACCGCAACAATTTAATGCAATACATCACGCCACTCGATTTGAAATCTTTCGGACTTATTCCGGAAATAATCGGACGCTTACCAATACTAACTTACCTGGAGCCACTGGATAGAGATGCGCTTATTCGTATTCTTACAGAGCCTAAAAACTCTATCATCAAACAGTATGACAAACTGTTTTCAATGGACGATGTTGAGCTGACCTGGGATGAGGATGTGTTTGAGTATATTGTTGACAAAGCTATCGAATTTAAACTTGGAGCACGTGGTCTCCGCTCAATAGTAGAAAGCATAATGATTGACTCTATGTTTAATATTCCATCGAAATCAAACAAAAAGAAAACTTTACATATTACTCGTCAGTACGCTATGGAACAGTTCGAAAAATCAGAGCACAGGAACTTAATTGCATAAGACACAATCAATATTTATAACTGAAAGCGTCGACATTTTCCGACGCTTTTTTATTTTTTTAACCCAATTATCATTTTTTTTCTCTCTGAATTTGTCATTTCAAATTATATAGTATAACTTAGCTAAGTATTTTCAATTATTCTTTTTGAATTATAAAATACTTTTTTACTTTTGTATCATCGCACAAAGATGATTTAATTATTATTTCGAGCATAATTTACTCTTATGAAGAATCAAATAAATCTACAGGAAGGATTAAAAAAATATTTTGGCTTTGATACCTTTAAAGGCAATCAACAAGCCATCATAGAGAGTATATTAGCCGGGAACGACACATTTGTATTAATGCCTACCGGCGGAGGTAAATCGCTATGTTATCAGCTACCTGCACTACTCTCGGAAGGCACAGCAATTATTATCTCTCCACTAATCGCGTTAATGAAAAATCAGGTTGACTCGATGAGAAGCTTTAGTGAGAATGACAATATTGCCCACTTCTTAAATTCGTCGCTAAACAAGCAAGAGATAGAAGATGTAAAAAATGATGTAATATCACAAAAAACAAAACTTCTGTATGTTGCACCCGAATCATTAACAAAAGCGGAAAATATCGACTTTTTGCGAAATATAACGGTTTCGTTCTACGCTGTGGATGAAGCGCACTGTATTTCGGAATGGGGACACGATTTCAGACCTGAATACAGACGTATAAAGCCAATTATCAACGAAATTGGCACAAGACCGGTTATAGCACTTACAGCAACTGCAACACCAAAAGTACAACACGATATACAGAAAACATTAGGAATGTTGGATGCAAAAGTTTTTAAATCGTCATTCAACAGACCAAATCTATATTACGAAGTAAGACATAAAACCGATGACATTGATAAAGAAATAATTAAATATATTCTTTCTCAAGGAACAAAGTCGGGAATTGTATATTGCTTAAGTCGTAAAAAAGTAGATGACTTCGCGCAAATATTACAAGCAAACGATATACGAGCACTACCCTACCATGCCGGTATGGATGCTGCTGCCAGAAGCGCCAATCAAGATGCATTTCTGATGGAACAGGCAGAAGTAATAGTGGCTACAATCGCCTTCGGAATGGGAATTGATAAACCCGATGTCAGATATGTGATACATTACGATATCCCAAAAAGTCTGGAAGGATATTATCAGGAAACAGGACGTGCCGGACGTGACGGAGGCGAAGGAAAGTGTATCGCCTTCTTTTCACACAAAGATATTCAAAAACTTGAACGATTTATGCAGGGAAAACCGGTTTCTGAACAAGAAATTGGAAAACAACTCCTGTTAGAGACTGCAGCATATGCCGAAAATGCTGTTTGCAGAAGAAAAGTCTTACTACATTATTTCGGCGAAAGTTATAATGAACCCAACTGCGGAAATTGTGACAATTGTTTAAATCCAAAAATTAGAGTGGAAGCAAAAGAATTACTTATCACCGTATTAGAAGCTATTCATGTTCTCAAAGAGAAACATAAAGCAGATTATCTAATTAATTTTTTACTTGGCAACGAAACGCCCGATATTGAAACTTATCAACACAACGAACTCGAAGAGTTTGGTTCAGGCTCCGATGAAGAGAGCTCTACATGGGAATCTGTTATCAGACAAGCTTTATTGGACAATTATCTGAAAAAAGAGATAGAGAACTACGGAATCTTAAAAATAACAAAGAAAGGAAAGGATTTTCTGAAATCGCCCGTATCTTTCAAAATAACTAAAATTGATGAAAACGAAGACGATTTAGAAGATTTGGACTCTGAAGATATGGCTATGTCTTCGGCTGGAGGAAGTTTTGGAGCAGCAGACCCCGCACTATTCTCCATGATGAAAGATTTAAGAAAAAAACTAGCAAAAAAGCTGAATGTACCGCCATACGTAATTTTCCAACCGGCATCGCTTGAAGCTATGGCAACTACCTATCCAATTACAATGGAAGAGTTGCAAAATATACCAGGTGTTGGAGCAGGAAAAGCTAAAAGATACGGACAAGAGTTTTTAGACCTTATAAAAAAACACGTTGAAGAGAACGAAATAACCCGACCGGAAGATTTAAGAGTGAAAACGGTTGCCAATAAATCGAAACTAAAAGTTTCTATTGTTCAGGCAATTGACAGAAAAGTCGCTCTCGACGATTTGGCAGAATCTAAAGGAATAGACTTTAACGAGATGCTATCTGAAGTAGAAGCTATTGTGTACTCTGGAACAAAAATCAACATCAATTACTTCCTGGAAGAGGTAATGGAAAGAGACGTAATAGACGACATTTTCGAATATTTTAGAGAAAGTGAAACAGATAGTATCGAAGATGCTGTAGAAGAACTTCAAGACTATACGGAAACCGAAATCAGATTGGTACGCATCAAGTTCATTTCTGAAATGGCAAATTAAGAAAAGAACAGTAAACTAAAAATGCTTTTCTGACGTTATCAATAGACAAGATAACAGTAAAAAATGAAGTATTTACAAGAAATAAATAGTCCGGAAGATTTAAAAAAACTTTCTGTCGAACAACTTAATGATGTATGCACGGATTTGAGAGAGTTTATTATCGAACAACTCTCTAATAATCCCGGACACTTTGCATCAAGTCTCGGCACTGTTGAACTTACCGTTGCATTACACTATGTTTACAATACTCCTTTCGACAGATTGGTATGGGACGTTGGACATCAGGCGTACGGCCACAAAATACTTACCGGCAGAAGAGATAGATTTCATACAAATAGAAAACTTGGTGGTCTCTCTCCTTTCACAAATCCGGAAGAGAGCGAATACGACAGCTTTATTGCAGGACATGCATCCAACTCAATATCGGCAGCATTAGGCATGGCAGTAGCTGCGTCACTCAATAACGAGAACAGACGTGTAGTAGCTATTATTGGCGATGGAGCCATGACCGGAGGATTGGCATATGAAGGATTAAACAATGCATGCTCACAGCCTAACGACCTTCTTATTATATTGAATGACAACGATATGTCAATCGACCATAATGTTGGAGGAATTCAAGATTATTTGGTAAAAATGACCACCTCATCCAAATATAACAAAGTAAGGTACAACATGTACAAGAAAATAAAAAGTTATAATCTTATTGGAGAGAAGGGAAAAAATAGAGTACTACGATTTAACAACAGTATAAAATCACTAATATCGCAACAACAAAACCTTTTTGAAGGATTTAATATCCGCTATTTCGGACCTATAAATGGTCATGATTTACCAGGCTTAATACGTGTATTGAGTAATATTAAGGATATGAAAGGTCCTAAACTCCTGCACATTAAAACAGTTAAAGGAAAAGGTTTTGAGCCGGCAGAAAAAGCAGCTACCATATGGCACGCACCGGGAGTATTTGATAAATGCACAGGTGAACGTGCAGTTAAAGACAAAAATAACCAACCACAACTATTTCAAGATGTTTTCGGACATACATTGGTTGAATTAGCCGAAAAGAACGAAAAAGTACTCGGAATAACTCCGGCTATGCCAACCGGATGTTCAATGACATACATGATGAAAGAGTTTCCCGACAGAGCTTTTGACGTGGGAATAGCAGAAGCTCATGCAGTAACTTTTTCGGCAGGATTGGCAAAAGAGGGGTTTATTCCATTCTGTAATATCTACTCGTCGTTTATGCAACGTGCTTATGACCAGGTAATTCACGATGTTGCTCTGCAAAACCTGAAAGTAATAATGTGTCTTGACAGAGCAGGATTGGTTGGAGAAGACGGACCTACACACCATGGCACTTACGACCTTGCCTACCTGCGTCCGATACCTAATCTGGTTATAGCTGCACCAACTAACGAACACGACCTTCGCAACTTGATGTACACTGCGGTTTACAATAATGAAAGTCCGTTTGTAATCCGTTATCCCAGAGGTCAGGGTGAAATAATAGATTGGCAAAACGAGATGGAGAGCATACCTATCGGTAAAGGAAGAAAGCTGATAGATGGAAATGATATCGCATTATTATCAATCGGCACTTTAGGTAATGCTGCTTCAAGAGCAATTGAGAAAGCCAAAACAGACGGGTTGGACGTTGCTCATTACGATATGCTGTTTTTGAAACCCATCGATAAAGAGTTGCTTAATGAAGTTGCTGACAACTTTAAGTATATCATCACTTTAGAAAACGGAACTATAAAAGGTGGTATGGGTAGTGCTGTAATAGAGTATCTTGCGGAAATTGGCAAAACAGACATTCAGGTGTTCAGAATGGGAATAAAAGATGAATTTATTACGCATGGCTCAGTAAAAGAATTGCATAAAATTGTCGGAATTGATGAGGATAGCATCTATCAAAAGATAATGGAAGTTGCAAATAAAATGAACAAAACAGAATGAAAATATTGGCTTAATGTTCAAAAGTAATGATGGAATCTTCTATAATTCCCATTATTAC
>CAYFUW010000084.1:0-8345 GCA_964346495.1 uncultured Dysgonomonadaceae bacterium | reverse complement strand
AAAATTATTAATAAATGACCGCATATCTACATCCCATTTATTAAACAGAACAATTCTTTTCAATACCACATAGACACATAGAAAACATAGTTTATCGAAAAAGAAATATCGATACAAGTGTTACATAGAAAAAATTGTTTTTTACACATAGTTGCTATGCTACTATGACTATTGTATAGCTATTTTACTTCTTTGCATAAAAACTATGTGTCTATGTGGTTATTATTTGACTAAAGTATTTATGTGGATATTCATAATTTTTTATCTGGAACAGTAGCTATCCAAAATCTCTTTTGCAGCAACAAAAGGACTTTTTTGTCTCGAAATCACCTCATTTTCGAGCACTTTCATCATTGCTGCATTAGTCTCATTATTGTAAAAGTCACTTTTAAGTCGCTCGTTGATAGTCTCGTACATCCAATATTTAGATTGTTCGTTACGTTTTTTGTCGAAATAACCGTTCTCTTTCACGAAATCGATATAACGATGAACCATATCCCACACTTCTGCAATTCCCAAACTGTAATAACCGGAATATGTCAACACTTCTGGCCTCCAACCCGACTCAGGAAGTGGGAACAGATGCAGCGCATTTGCAAAGTGACGTTGAGCCAACTTAGCTTTATCGATATTATCGCCATCGGCTTTATTTATTACAATTCCATCAGCCATCTCCATAATTCCGCGCTTGATACCCTGCAATTCGTCGCCCGTTCCAGCAAGCTGGATAAGCAAGAAAAAATCGACCATCGAATGCACGGCAATTTCAGATTGTCCAACCCCAACAGTTTCAACAAAAACGTAATCGAAACCTGCTGCTTCACACAAAATAATGCTTTCACGAGTTTTACGTGCAACTCCACCCAACGATCCTGCCGAAGGCGAAGGACGAATAAACGCATCCTTTTCAACCGAAAGTTTCTCCATACGAGTTTTATCTCCCAGAATACTACCTTTGGATAATTCGCTCGAAGGGTCAATCGCTAATACTGCCAACTTATGCCCTTTTTCTACTAAATGCACGCCAAAAGAGTCTATCGAAGTACTTTTCCCTGCACCCGGAACGCCCGTAATGCCGACACGTATAGATTTACCCGAATATGGCAAGCACTTTTCAATAATAGCCTGAGCCTTTTCCTGATGTTTCGGATTTGAACTCTCAACCAATGTAACTGCCTGACTTAAAAGCGCAAGGTCTCCGGATAGCACTCCATCTACATACACATCTACCGGATGTAAAGTGCGGGTTGATTTTTTTTTCAGATACGGATTTACGCTTGGTGGTTGAGCAACTCCTTTATTTACGGCTAAACCTGTATATTTCGGATCATTTTCTGGGTGACGCATGTTTTTACTGATTAAATTGTATGAAAATTATAAATATCGATATTACTTTTCGGTATAAGTTTGAATATAGAGAACCGAATAAAGTATTTTTGCAAAGATACTCTATTCGGCTCTTATTTTTGCTAAAAAAACAGATAAATATTTGTTCTATCTGTTTTTCTATTTGTGATTTCAGCAGTTTTACTTTTCCTTGGGCGTTACGGTGCCTTTAATATTTAACGTAAATATCGTATCGGGAACATTTGTATAAACTGTTATTGATTTATTAAAGTTTCCGGGACGACGTACAGTTGAATATCTAGCCGAAACAATCCCTTTTTTACCCGGCAAAACCGGTTCTCTTGTATAACTTGGTGTAGTGCATCCGCACGAAGTGGAAACACGCTGAATGATAATGGGTGTTTTACCTGTATTTGTAAACTCAAACTGAGTGGTAACTGCACCTACCTCTTCCTTAATAACTCCAAAATCGTGAACTTTTTTATTGAATTCCATTTTTGGAGCTGATTGAGAAAACACAAACGAAGTAAAAATAATGCTGAACATCAGCAATAATCCTGTTTTTTTCATCTTTATTTTGATTTTAATATATGATAGACACAAAATTAAGCATTTCGTTTAATATAAGAACTGAATTTAACGTTCTTTTTCACTAAAATGTGTAATTTTTACTCTTCAACTTTCACTCTGATTCCTGCCGTATGCGATGTAAACTCCGGTGCGTACATACATTGAATAGTGGTTATTCCGTTGGAATAGTCACCTGTTCTGTTAACGAAAACAGCATATTCAAAAACATAAGTTCCACGTGGCAAAACATCGAAATAGAAGTTGGTTGATGCATCTTTCGATGTTTGGTAATAGATTGTTCCGCCTTGCCATTTCACGCCCGATAGAGCACCGCCGTGCGTTTGTATAGGTTCAAAAGATGCAGCTCGCATATCTTTCAGATGCACAAACTCGAAATCTCTATCGGCACGAACTGTCAGACGTACAACTACTTTATCGCCCACTTTCAACGGACTATCTTCTGTTATCGGATTGAGTTTTGTTCCCGACGCATCGGTTTTCTCTACGAAAAGTAGTTTCTCCACATCAAGCGATGCATCGGTTTTCGATATTTTGTCCAAATCTTCGTAATATTGCCAGTAAAGCGCACCCCAAGCCGGTGCGTTTCCACTATTTTCGATTTTCACTTTTCCCATTTGCGGAACGATTTCCGATTTATGCCAGGATTCTTTGAAATATCCCGTTCCGAGTTCCTGTTTCTCAGGCTCAATACGTTTGTCGGCAACGGTTACGGTGGTCTTGTTTTCGGACGAGAACCAGTCGCTTCCGGTGCTTAACAGTGCATAAACAGCATCCATTGTAGCGTGAGTCGATTCCCAAAGTTGAGTCTGTTTCTGTTTCAACAGCCAACGTTTCATATTGTCCATTTCATTGGCTCTTGCTCCGCCGATACGGAAAGCATTCATTATAAACGTGTGCACCGATGTTGCCGATTGCGACATAAACACACGTGCACGATTATTTGCCCAAAACATTCCCATCTCTTCGGAAACGGTGGCGTGTTCTCTATACGATTTGAGAATATTTTGAACAATATTTTCTTTTCCGTTTCTGTGCATCAACACGGCGATTAACGAACGTCCGTACAAATCGAATCGAGTCCAGTTTTTCTCCACAACCGATGTGTAAAAATCGACCATCTCTTTGGTTTTGGCATCCATCGGTTGATTGTACGATGAACGAACATACAGATATTCCAATTCGAAAACCGAAATAGATTCTATTTTTCGCCAATTCTTATTATATTTTTTCAGTTCTTCAAAATTACGAACAGCCTCCGCATCGATATAGGAAACGGCTTTCGTCTGCATAGCGATAATATCGTCGGTAAACTCAACAGCTTTTAGCTCTTTCAGTTGATTAAATCCGTAAAGGATGTATTGCGTGATGCTGCGACTTGGATAAAATCCTTTAAACCAACTCCATCCGCCTGACGAAGTTTGCAATTCAGCTAGTTTGTCGATAGCCTGACGAGTAAGATTTTGGTTGCGGTTTAAATCGAACAGAAGTGAAAGTTTCTGTTTCTGTTCCGATTCGTCTTTCGCTTCCAATACCCAAGGCGTTTCTTCCAACAACACGTTTTTAAGTTCCTGATTTTTTTCGAGATTCGACACTAATGTTTCCGAATCGCCACCCTGTTTTTTCCACGCTTCAATCATAGCCGACACTTTTGGATATGCTTTTGAAATATGCATTCCGAGCGTGTTTGCGTAATATGATGCAAACCACGAAATAGCGTTATCGCTATCGGGATTGCTCAAAACGGGAAGTGCCTGCACGGCATACCACGCCGGATTTGATGTAAATTCGAGCGTCAAGCGATAATCTTCGATTGTTTCCGATGTTCTGTTTGCCAGTCTATCCATCGTAAATTCCTTGGTTTGCGTTCCGTTCACATCCATACGCATACTTTCGGTTACAAGCATTCGATTTGGAAGTACCACGAGAGTGTGCTGTTCACCATCGCTAAACGATTCGCTTTGTGCAACGATTCGCACACCGATAATATCGATATTTGCTGGAACATCAAACACCCATTTAGCATCAGACGATTCCTCTTTTTTCAGAGAAAACGGTTGCGACTGATTTTCTACCGAAATAGTGTTTATAATCTCATCGGTTACCGGATTGAAAAACTCCAACTTCACGTTTCCGCTAACCGCCTCTTCCGACAGATTGGAAATTTTGGTCGAGATGCTTGTGCGGTCGCCGTGACGAAGGAAGCGCGGCATATTTGGCGTAACCATCAGCTCTTTTTGCGATTGTGCAAATGCTTCAGCATATCCCGAATTCAGGTTTTTATCGTGAGCCAACACGCGAAAACGCCAGCGAGTATTGCTTTCGGGAACGGTAAACGCGATTTGTGTTTCGCCTTTTTCGTTGGTACGCAGTTGCGGGAAAAAGAAAGCGGTTTCGTTGAAATTGCGACGAATTTGTGGACTCTCATCAGTGGCATATGGCGGTGGAAGTGGTGGTGTAAAAGAACTCTCATTATCAAACTTCATTCCTCCGCCGGGTAATGCTTCTACTGCCACGCCGTTGGTATGGTAAGAGACAACTACAACTTCATCAAGAGTATCACCTGAATCTGCAAACATCTCATCATAAGCCATTTCAGGCTGAGCTTTCGATGATGAACGTGCTCCTCTTATCATATAATTTCCATAACTATAAAACGAAAAGTCAAACCAATTAAATCTATCAAAAATAAATGAAGCTTCATTCTTTAAAGACATAGGAATATATTCACTTACCCACCTAGTCTGAAAAGAGTTGTCGCTTTGTAGTAAAAATGCTTTTTTATAACTCTCCAAATAAGGTAAATTCAATATCCATTTTGGTGCCTGATAAATTTGGTCGAGCGAAAAGTCGAACATTCCTGCCAACACTTCCGCCAAAACCGAATTTCCTCTATTGTCTTTTATGGTTAGTCGCCACTCTTCGTTGGCACCGGGACGGATTTTATCGCGAAATACATCTAGTTTTATCTCCAATTCTTTTTTCTCTTTTTCAAAATTAATGTCTGTGGAGTGACAATAGAATTTCTCATCTTTTACATAGGTCATCATTACCGTTAAACCGTTTTTATATTCAGGTTTAAATGGAATGGTAAACAATCGATTCTCATTGTTTATTTTTATCCATTCACGTTTCAAAATAGTGTTTCCGTTCCAAAGTTCGTACAACACATTTATATTATCGGTTGAACCTAAGATGATTTCGGCAGGTTTGTCAGATGAAAACATTTTGTTTTTAACCACAAGCCACTCGTTAGTTTTTATAGGCGGTCGCTTATCGGAATAAGAAAAGAGAATAAAATCTTTTTTCTCTTCAATACTATTATCTCTATCATCCTTAGCTTGCAACGTGATACGATATTTTCCCGATGTAAATTTTTTCAACTGCTCTTTTAACTCTTTCTGCTCTCCGGTTTCAAAATTGCCATTCAACACTTGTGTGTTAATCGAATCATTATCATGTAATGAGAAAACCGTGTAACTTCCCGTTGTTTTTATCTCGTTTCCATCTAAATTTCTGGCAGAAATAATAACTTTTTCGGCAGATGATTTCTCGAACTTATCGGGAATTACCATATTGAGCACCATCGAAACATCGCCAACCGTAACGGAATAATTCCCAACTTGAGTTTCACCATTCATATCAGTAACCACTGCCTCTACACTAAATGTATAGATACCGTATGCAGAAAATCCATCATCTGCTTTTTGCGGTGTAAAAGCAATATTAAATTTTCCATTTTCATCAGTTGTGGTAATTCCCTCTGCGAAATGCTCTGATTCTCCTCCCCATCTCCACCACGACGTTTGTTGGCGAGTTATTTGGTAGTTTACTGTGGCATTTTGTAGTTTTACTCCCGAATAGTTTTCGGCTTTTCCTGTCAAAACAATCTCTTCGCCAAATTTATACGTTTTCTCTATTTTATCGAACGAGACTTCAAATGTGGGACGTTTGTACTCTTCTACGCGAAAATAGATATTCCCGTTTTCAGTAGATATTGAAAAATTACCGGAAAGCACACCTTGCGGTAATACAAATTCTCCCGAAACAGAACCAAATTCATTAGTTCTCAATGTCTGTTTGGAAACTTCCTGCCAATTGGTATCTCTTAATATAAAATCTAATGGTTTATTATCAGAAATAGTAGATTTATCATTATCAGTTATAGTAGCAATAGCCTTGAAAAATACAGTCTGTCCGGGACGATACAAACTTCTATCGGTGTAAATATTTGTCCTTTCAATTACTTTTGTTTCGCTACTTGAGTAATTGCGAGAATAGGGCAATTGTGTAAGAAATAACTGCGAACCATTATCAAGTGATGCGTTGTATAACAAATTCCCGCTTTTGTCATTTATAACCTCTTCGGCTAAGCCCTTTTCATTTGTATATATCGTTTTGATTAAATCACATTGATAATTTCCTAACCTATATTTTCTTCTATATATATTCACTTTTGCACCTTTTACAGGCTTTCCGCTCTCCCGATTTACCACAAAAAACTCATACCTGTTTTCTCCAGAAGAGCGGGCAAAAGTTGCTAAATCTGATACAACAAAGTAGTAATTACCCTCTCTGTATCGATTGGATTTATCTTTTTCGGGATAATCGAATTCCAATTTATAAATACCAAAATCGTTTATATCAAGCTCTATGTCGGTTTTTCCTTCCAAATAAGGTTCTCTACCCGGTAACGTAAAAGAGAACTCTTTTACAAAAGTTTTCTTTTCTTCCGGATAATCGGAGTTATTGTATCTATCAAAATATGGGATTGTTGAAGATGGTAATTTGTAAAGTCTGGCTTTAATGCTTTTTATATTTTTGTAAGAGACTGAAAGTTTCTTTTCGCCTTTTGCTGAAAAAGCATTTTTACCTGAAAAGCTAAACTCGGGCTGGATAAGTCGGGCAATTCGATTTTCTAGAACTGAAATTCTTTCATAATTTGGGAATTTGCGGATAGTATTCATCAATAATTCGTATAGCTCCTTGCTCTTTTCCTCCTCTTTAAGGTTATCATCAGTAAATAAAGTATCATCATCATAAAAATCGGCTATTTCCTCAACAATTTCCGCACTTATTGGTTCTTCTTTCCAATCTTCAAGCATGTTTTTCAACAACGGTAACACATTAGCATTGTATGTGTTACGAAGTTTAGAAAGAGCACCGATTCTCTTCAAATCGGTAAGTAATAGCGATTGACTCATATTTCTGTCAATAAGGGAAATCAGATATTTTTTGTAGGTTTCAAAAGACCATAGATTGTAATCTGTTGGTTGCGGATTAATGTTCAATTTTACATAATCATTTGCCGGAACAAACAAATCCTCTGGCGAAATGTTTTTTGCTGCCAATGAACGACTTAAATCTGAATTATCTTCTATTTGTCCGTAGAAATCAATAGCACGAAGCATTAAAAAGTCGTACATAGTCGGGTAAAAACGACGAGAATCTTTACCCAATTCCACCACAGCGGTATATGTTTCCACATGTGCGTTTTCCAACTCTTTTCGTGATGAGATTGATGCATTAAGATGCTCCACTACCTTGTCGTAAAACAGGTTTCTTGTCCACTCTTTTATATCTTGTGGCACAAAACCTTTTATCTCGGTACGTTCATCTATCATCCAGCTATTCATCTGATAATATTGTAGATAGAGTTCTCCCAGCATCGAATGCAATAGCGATTTCTCTACAATGTCGGTACTTTTCTCCAATATCGATTGCAAATTTTGGAATATAGCTGTGTTGTTTTCGCCATCTACTGCCAAATCGTATTTCCCCTGATGTATCAAGGCTTTAATAATTTGCGGACTGTTTTTATCCGCAACAGCTTTTCGCAGAATTTTGTCAACCTGTTCCGCCGCTGATTTCGGAAGCGATTGTTCTTCAAATTTCGCAACGGATTTCCATTCTTGGTCGTAGTTCATTATTGGTCTGTTTTGTGCTTGTAATGAGAAAAAAATCAAAGCTGCTAAAGCTATCGATATAAATTTTTTCATAAGAAGGTAGTTTTATTTCATGTACTCTTTTTAAACGTAATAAAAGGGAGATTAGTTTAATTGTTGGGTGTGGTTTTAGAATTATTTATTTTTGGAATATCGAATTGGATAGATTAGAAGGTAGGAAGATGAGTGATGAGTGATTAATGATAAGCGATGAGAGACGCCATTGCATCTGTACAAATTAAAATGATTCAATGCTAAATGGTGTGGATAAAAGAGACGGGGTGCGTTCCGTCTGTACAGTATGTTGATTTCAATTCCAAAAGGTACGATTAAAAGGATTTGCGAGATATTGACTTGTAAATTTACCGATTTTTCAATTCTACAATAGTACGATTAAAAGATCGAAAAAATGCAGCTGCAATCATTCCTATCGCTGTTTCAATTCTACAATAGTACGATTAAAAG
>CAYFUW010000083.1:0-8389 GCA_964346495.1 uncultured Dysgonomonadaceae bacterium | reverse complement strand
ATGTCTTAAAAATCTTTATCAATTACCACGAGTGCAATTTATCCCGAAGAATTTCGGGAACTCGTGGATAAAAAACCTTAGGAAGCGGGCTTTAGCCCAAGATTATTTAATTTTTGGCTAAAGCCGATTAAATTTTCAACTATTTATCCACGCCCTAAAGGGCAGTGGCAATTGATTAGGAAGTTTTGCAAATATTCATAAAAAACAATTTAAAAAACACGAAATATGTCACTATTCGATACAATAAACGACGAGATAAAAAAAGCGATGCTTGCAAAGAATAAAATCAGACTAAGTGCTTTGCGTGGAGTAAAAAAAGAGTTTCTCGAAGCAAAAACAGCCAAAGGTGCAACCGATGAACTTTCTGATGCAGCAGCTATCCAAATTATGCAGAAAATGGTAAAACAGCGCGAAGATAGTGCTGCTATCTACAACTCACAAGGTCGTGGCGATTTGGCAGAAACAGAAATAGCCGAAGCAGAAGTTATTCGTGGCTTTTTACCGAAACAACTTACCGAAGCGGAATTAGAAACACATATCAGGG
This sequence comes from uncultured Dysgonomonadaceae bacterium, assembly GCA_964346495.1. Classification (GTDB taxonomy): domain Bacteria; phylum Bacteroidota; class Bacteroidia; order Bacteroidales; family Dysgonomonadaceae; genus JBGZFC01. Next base: position 7,845 of record CAYFUW010000083.1, on the reverse strand, counting down.
AAATTATTGCACAAGTTGGGGCAACATCCATGAAAGAGATGGGGCAAGTTATGGGTATTGCTACCAAACAACTTGCCGGCAAATCTGATGGAAGAGCTATTTCCGAAATGGTGAAGAAATTGTTGAGTTAATATCAAAAACAACAGATTACGAATTTTTTCTTCGTTTTATCTCTTGATTTATCAGGTTCAACTCCCTACTCGACTGTCCTTTTACTGATGTATTCTCTTCGGCACGTCTGAAAAGATAAGGCATCATAGTTTTTATTTCACCGTAAGGAACGTATTTCACAACATTATATCCATGCTCTGCAAGATTGTATGTAATGTGATCGCTCATACCATACAACTGTGCAAAATAGATTGACGGATGATTTTTAGGCAAATTAAATTCAGCCAACAAATCTGCCAATAGTTGAGTACTCTTCTCATTGTGCGTAGCCACCATAAAGTCGATTGTATCCACATTTTCGATAAAATATCGCATAATTGCATCGAAATCTCTGTCGGTTGCAGGTTTATCCGGTTGAATTGGTGAAGGATAACCTTTTTCCAAAGCACGCGCACGTTCAATCTCCATATATGCACCACGCACAATTTTCAAACCGAATTTGAAACCACCATCCAACGCCATTTTATGGTGTTCTTTTATACGCGCTATGCTATCGTGGCGATACATCTGGTATGTGTTTTGAACGATAGCTTTCTCTTTGTTATACTTCGCCATCATCTCCATCACCAAATCATCAAGCATTGGCTGAATCCAGCTATGCTCGGCATCTATCAAAATGGGTACTCCCAGTTCATATCCACGTTTAAAGATATCATCTACTCGCTTAACAACTCTTTCGTACTCTCCCTGCTCCTCCACATTTAGCGGTTCTTTTTCACTTACTTTTACCAATAGGTCGAAACGTCCGATTCCGGTTATCTTGAACGCACTAAAAGGAACTTCTTGGTGCTTTTGGGCATACTCTACAGTGCGAATTACTTCAGCACAGGTGGAATCAAATATATCCTCGTTTTCTTCACCTTCTACGGCAAAATCGAGTATTGAACCCACATTTCTTTCATACAGTTTATTAACGACCTTGCTACAATCTTCTATTGTTTCACCACCTACAAAATGGCGATAAATAGTTGCTCTGATTATTCCATTTACAGGGAAACGTATTGCAAAAGCAAAGTTAACCAGGCTTTTACCCAGCTTAACTAATCCTTCGCTGTTCATGACTTTAAAAAGCAGTTGGCTTTGTCGTAATGTGTTGTTTGATTTGTCGCGGAAAGCAATTTCAGAATTATTGAAATCGAATTTTGGGGCAGTTGTCGGTTGCATAGGCTTAATTATAAATATGGTTTCTGCAAATTTATAAAAAAAAATTACTCTTTCTTGTTTTAAAGAGTAATTTTTCAATAAAAGTCTATTAATTTATAAGAAACGCTCCGAAATCGATATTAATTTGTTATATATTCCAACAATTAGCAATAAAATTGAAAGATGCGGATCAGCTAAAACTTATACAATAGCAATCCTTTTCGTGCCTTATTTAAGGGATTTGTAATACCGACATTAACCATTTAGTACTGCCTTCCAGGCAGATTTTTTTTTGCTGATGTATACCGCAGGTCGTTGACCTACGATTATGGAAATCACACCTTTCAGGTGTTTTGGTCGTATTAATTAAATTGCAAATCGATTTACCCGAAGGGTAATATTTTCATAACCTAGCTGTTGCGCGAATCCTTTCGCGTGATTAATCATACGAGGAACGAGTGCAGCTTACGGCAGATAAACCCATCCACTAACATGCTTGAAAAGCAGCACTTTAGCCCTACTATAGCCAGGGCGTGGCTCAGAGCCACACTCTGGCTTATTGTTACGAAAAACATAATATGTGTAATGCGGATTGAAACCGCAATGCACTCTTTGCGAACTTCGCGATATTTCTTTGCGAGCTTTGCGAGAAACCATGTCGAAAAGATTTGCAATCCTGACTTTAAACCAGGCAACACGAAACCTCTCTAATTTCATTAAATTTTGGCTAAAGCCACCTCCTTGATTATTACTTAAACCCACGCCCTAAAGGGCAGTGGCAATTGATATTACAAGGAACGACTACTAGCTATTAGCCATTGGCTTCTATCATCAACAACATAAACTTTTGTAAAAGAATGCTGTAACCCTCCCCTTTGCAAAAGGGGAGTACCGCCGATAGGCGGGGAGGGGTTAGATTAGTTTTGTATATACAGTATTATACAAATAAATATTTAACCCCTCCGCTTCGCTTCCCGAAATACTTCGGGACAGGCTCTCCCTTAAAATAAGGGGACAGTTGCAGTCTTTAATAATGATAACAATATTCAAATTCTTTACGAAATACTTTTCTAGAAACCTTTTACCACTAATGAGACGCGGCATGTTGAAGCAACGCGTAAATCCCGATTTATCGGGGCTCCGTCTCTACGATTCTTCGATGAAAAAATTCCCAATTCCCAAATCCCAAATTATTGTGTCTTATGTCTTGTGTCTTGTGTCTTGAATCTTGAATCTCAATTTACAAAAGCAATCCATTTTGCACTTCATCTCTTACTGATTTGCCAACCAAACTCTCAACAAGTTGTAATGCAAAATCGAAAACAAAAGCGGGTCCTTTTCCTGTAATAATATTGTCTGCTTTAGCTACACTTTCGCCTGTAACTTTTGCATCACCCAATTTAGATTCAAAACCGGGGTAGCAAGTTGCATTTTTTCCATCAAGCAGTTGTAAATCGCCCAAAACCATTGGTGCAGCGCAAATTGCAGCAACAAATTTATCGTTTTGAGCAAAATCTGCCACATGCTTTTTCAATTGGCTGTGTTCATTCAGATTTTGTGCACCCGGCATACCTCCCGGTAGAACAATCATATCAAATTTAGAAAAATCAACTTCATCGAAAGTTTTATCAGCCAAAACGGGTATTCCGTGAGCACCTTTCACCTCTTTTTTATCGGTTATAGAGATTGTATCGACAGCGATTTCCGCTCTTCTTAAAATATCTACAGTTCCTAACGCTTCAATTTCTTCGAAGCCATCAGCTAAAAATAAAGCTACTTTTTTCATCATTTTTCCTTTCGTATTAATTAGTTAAGTTTAAAATTATAAGTGATAGTACCCTTTTGATTATTGACACTATTGATTTCGACAAATTTGGTTCGTCGTGCTGCTCGTAATGCTTCGTTTCGAAGAGTTGTATTGGGAGTTGTTGTTCCTCTGCCTATCCGAGCCTCAATAACATTTCCTTTAGGGTCCACATTAATATCAACAACTACAACACCATAATCGTTCACCGAATAGGTTGGTTGTACAAGTCCACCGGCTCCAACACCTCGTCCGCCTAAGTTATAAGTATGTCCACTTCCGCCAACTCCGGTAGCTGCTCCTTGTGACGCATTTCCCGTAGCAACTCCCTGTGTTCCGGATCCTTGTGTAGTACCTCTGCTGGATGCATTTTCTCCGAAAAGACCCGACATCTGCTGGTCTATTCTGCGACGATTTTCAGCCTCCTGCTGGCGACGTTTTGCCTCTTCCTGTGCACGACGCAACTCTTCTTGTTGTGCACGACGTTTTCGTTCTGCCTCTTGTTGAGCTTTCACATCTATGGTTGACTCAGTTGTTTGAGCTATGAGCGGCTCATCAATAGCATTTGCCATTGAAGAAGATGCATCAGCTTCGGTTGAGAATGATTCGGAATATGGCGATTCAAACAGACCGCCGGCATCTTCTACACTCCCAAACATAACAGGAATGCCGCCTAATTCATTATCTGGAGCAGTAATCGTAAGATACGAAAAAAAGAGTATAAGAAAGAAAAGCACGGCGAATATTGCTGTGCCAATCAGTCCATATATTTTCTCTTTAGTTAATGTCATTTGGTAATTGTGAAGTTATTTATCGTGATATCACACACTTTCGACAAATAGTTTCTCTGTTCGTTTAATTGGGCCGAGTCATCAAAACCATTTTAAACTTGTTTTGATTTGCAATATCCAATATGCGTACAATTTCACGATACGGCACATTTTCGTCGGCATAGAGAGCCACAAAAAGTTCCGGTTCGGCAGAATAGGCCGATTGTAAAAATGGAGTTATCTCCTCAAAAGAGACTTGTCGCTCAGTTTCGTTGGCATTTGCCACGTAATAATTCAAATCGGCATCGATAGTAACTCTTGTAATGGGTTTTGCCTGCGCCTGTTGTTGCGATTTCGGCAATAACACTTTAATAGAGTTTGGCACCACAATGGTAGATGTAATCATAAAAAATATCAGCAACAGAAAAATTACGTCTGTCATTGATGCCATACTAAAGTTTGCCTCAATATTATATCGTTGTTTTAGACCCATTTTTTGATGTTTAAAAAGTTTTGTTCAATTGAATATTTTCCTAAAATTTTATTGTATAGGCTCATTCAATATATCCATAAACTCCATTATGCGCATCTCCAACTGGTTTATAATACCTTTTATTCTGGTTGTGAGATAGTTGTAAGCAAACAGCGCAATAATTCCTACTATAAGCCCACCAACGGTAGTTACAAGAGCCTCGTATATGCCTGTTGACAAAACAGTTACATCCACATTAGCTCCGGCACTTGCCATACTCATAAAGGCTTTTACCATACCTGTAACAGTACCAAGAAAACCAAGCATAGGCGCACCCGATGCAATAGTTGCCATAATGGGAAGCCCTTTTTCTAATTTGGAAATCTCAATATTTCCCTGATTTTCGATAGCCGCCATTACATCTGCGGTTGGTCGTCCAAGTCTGGCGATACCCTTCTCCACCATTCTTGCCGAAGGAGTATTGGAGTTTCTGCAAAGATTAACAGCTGCATCAATTTTATCATCGTGGATATAATCTTTTATCCTGTTCATAAAAGATGCATCTTCTTTGCTCGCCTTGTGAATAACAAAAGCTCTCTCAATCAGCACATAAATTGCCAATAAAAGCAGAAGTCCCAAAACTCCCATTATCCATCCGCCTTTTAATGCCAGATCGAAAACACTTATCGTTTCGGGAGCTACAGGTTCCATAGTAGTTACAACCGCTTGTTGCGCTTGTTGCAACGAGTCATAAACCGGTTGAGTAATTTGTAATAAGTTCATCTATTCAAAATTATTAATTGATTGTAAAGATAAGCACAATATGCTATTCTTCCATACTTTCAGCAGGTTTTAAACAATTTTTATAGGCTTTAATTGTTTTTTCTAATCCCATATAAAGCGCATCGCTGATAAGTGCATGACCAATAGACACCTCTTTAAGCCATGGAATATTTACATAGAGATAATTTAGATTCTCTAAGTTTAAATCGTGTCCGGCATTAACACCCAATCCTAGATTTTTAGCAATTGTAGCTGCTTCAATGTACGGTGCAATAGCTTTTTCTCTATCAATATTATACATATCAACATACGGCTCTGTATAAAGTTCAATTCTATCGGCACCAATTTGAGATACCATGCTTATCATCTCGGGATTTGGGTCAACAAAAATAGAAGCTCTTATTCCCAATGACTGAATTTCACCAACAATATCTGTAAGAAAATCTTTGTGAGTTATTGTGTCCCATCCTGCATTGGAAGTGATAGCATCGGGTGTATCGGGTACCAATGTAACTTGTGTGGGTTTTATTTTTTTAATCAAAGACATAAACTGAGGTACAGGATTTCCTTCGATATTAAATTCGGTTATTACCTTTGGCTTTAAATCGTACACATCGGCATAACGTATATGTCTTTCGTCAGGTCTGGGATGCACGGTTATGCCATCTGCACCAAACTCTTGACAATCGATTGCCACTTGCACAACATTTGGTAAATTACCACCGCGTGAATTTCTTATTGTTGCTACTTTATTAATATTTACGCTTAACTTTGTCATATTAAAAAATTATGTTTTAAATAATCTGATTCTTTTAAATTAATATCAACATAAAGATGAATATCAATTAAATTTTTCTCATCTTTGTAAGACGATACAAAATTAATACGAAATAACGACTTTAAAAATTAACGTGAAAAAATTTATTAGAAAAGAGCTTGAGAAGTTATCAACAACGCTTACCGTTGACCAATTTTTCGAACTTTCCGGTGCTGAAAACTCGCTTATTATTCTGCAAATACCACTAGCCGACTACACGCTTACCGATATTGCAAGAATTGTAGAGAGCAACAACGCCAGAATAATGAGTCTTTTCGTGCTTCCCATCGCGGAAGGCACATCGCTATTGGTATGTATCAAACTCAACATACAGGACTTAAGCCTGGTAATGATGGGGTTTGAGCGTTTTAACTACGATATTTTATACTACTATATGAAAGATGGCACCATTACCGATACACACAAAGAGCGATTGGATGAGTTGTTGTTTTATCTTGACATGTAACACATTATCACGCAAACAAAATGAAAATAGCACTTATAGGGAGTATTTATCCCGATAAAACAGAGAGCGCCGAACAACAGATATTGGATGTTTGTCATCTGATAGAGAAACAAGGAATGTCTCTATATCTACCCGAAAACTTTTTCGAATCGCTTAGTGTAAATTCGCGAGATGAGTTGATAAAGTTCTGCACACTTTTCGATACGCTTCCGCCTGTTGATATGGCTCTTAGTGTTGGTGGCGATGGTACATTTTTACGAACTGCTGCAATTGTTGGCAATTCCGGAATCCCTATTTTAGGGATAAATACAGGACGATTGGGATTTCTTGCCGCTATCAATTTTTCAGATGTCGAAGCCACTTTGCAAGAGATTAAGGAAAGCAATTATATTATAGAAGAGCGGTCGTTGCTGAAACTACATGCGACAGGCACCACGTTCGAACCCGGATTTAATACTACGGCACTTAACGAAGTTGCCGTGATGAAACAAGATACTTCATCTATGATGACAATTCACGCTTTTATCGACAACGACTTTCTCACATCATATCAGGCTGACGGTCTGATTATTGCGACACCGAGCGGCTCCACGGCATACTCTATGAGCGTAGGCGGACCAATACTTGTACCAAATTCACCAAGCTTTGTTTTATCGCCAATTGCACCGCACAACCTAACTTCACGACCATTAATCGTAGGCGATAACAGCAAAATAAGGCTATCAATCGAGAGTCGTAGTCACAATTTTTTAGTTTCACTCGATGGGCAATCGCAAATTTTTAGCGAAAACAGCGAAATAGAGATAGAAAAAGCTGACTTTGTATTGAAAGTGGTAACACGAGTTGGACATACCTTTTTTGAAACACTAAGAGACAAATTGATGTGGGGAGTGGATGTGAGGAAGTAGATAATTGGTTGTTGGCTTTTTGCTTTTAGCCGTTGGCTTTTTCGTTGGGCTGGTAATTTTTTGTTCCTTGTAATATCAATTGCCACTGTTGGTGCGGGTTGCGTGTTAAGGTTTTTTTGTGATACTCAGCTGTCCCCTTATTTTAAGGGAGAGCCTGTTCCGAAGCATTTCGGGAAGCGAGATACGAGCGGAGGGGTTAAATTAGTTTTAAGATACGAGTTACGTGTTCGCCTGTCGTCATTCCCGCGAAAGCGGGAATGTATCCCGAAATCGCTTTGTTCATCGGGATCTGCGCTTCGAGGAGACGATGGCTCTGCCTTCGTCAATATTTTCACGAAGCCAAAGGCATCGTGTCCCGATGGTTCCACAACCGCAATGTGCCATAAAAAACACCTGAAAGGTGTGATTTCCATAACCGTAGGTCAACGACCTGCGGTATAGGCATCCTGCCAAAACTCGACCCGAAGTGGTCGGACTTATTCAATGAGCAAACTGACAACAAAAGCTTATA
>CAYFUW010000082.1:0-8506 GCA_964346495.1 uncultured Dysgonomonadaceae bacterium | reverse complement strand
ATTTTGCTACTCTGTAGCACTTAGCTAATTGATAATCATATCGATTTTTTAGTCGGTTTAATTTATTAGTCTATATAATTATGAATATACAGTTGATTATAGTTATATTGATTGCCATTGTAGTTGTTGCTATTGTGGCAAAAAAAGTTTATCGGCTCTTTTTTGTAAAAGACGATACACCACCTTATTGCAGAGGTTGCACGGGCTGTAGCTTGTCAAATGATGATAAGAGGAAAGCAAATTGCGGATAAATGATTTTTTGTCTGCTAAAAATCTATATTTATTCAACAGGGTATTTTCCATCAGCAGGTTCAGCGCATTCAAAAAGTCCTGTTTCATGGAAATAATTAGCCATTTTCAAAGCGTCACCTTTAGATTTTTTTGTTGCACACAATATAAACCACTCAGGCATAAATGTGTCCTGTTTTATCAGTTCAGTATTAGTTTTAGCAATGACTTTGTTTAAGTCAGTCAAATTGTTTTCATCAAATACTTTCACAAGAAAATAGCTTCCGTAGGTATTTATACATAAATTCCCCATTGGTTCCCATATATCGTTATCGCAATTGTCTGTTTGCATAGTGTAGTGAACATACGAAACTATCTCTTTTTGTTCCATATCTGAAATTAGTTGACCAATCTGTTCGCAAGTATGTGCAGAATTAAGCCTTAAAGGAATTTCTTTGAATTTGTAAGCTCCATCTTTATGAATTGTATAGTCGTATTCCGGGTCTATTTGACTAACTGTTGAAATAAAATGTCTAATTTCATCATCGCTATATGTTGTGTCAATGCCAAGTAAAATATAGTTGTTTTGTAACTCGCCCAAAAAGTATTGTTCCCCTTTGTAGTATTTAAAATTTACAAAGTCGCAATTTTCATTCTCTGTTAAGTCATTGTTTTTGTCGCAACTGATAAAAAGTAGTGCGATAGCCATGATTGATAAAATAGTATTTTTCATAATAATCGTTTTTTGTTATTGAGCAAATATACTGAAATTTATTAATAATTCAAATCAATAGTTTGATTTTAACTGTTTTACTTGATTCACTGCACCATATAATAAATGATAGAAAATCGCAAATAAAATCAGTACTGTTCATGTTTTTTTATTGCTGTCCGATAAACATTTTCATTTTTCTCTGAAATGACTTATTGTAAACGATTTCAGTAATTCTTTGAAATAAGTGGCTTGGAAAGCCAAACTTTCATAACCGTATGCAAGCGGAGCGTAGCTTACGGTATAAATATGCCCCCAACCCTTCAACCCGAAGTGGTTGGACTTTTATAAAGTACTGCCTGTGCCGATGAATATCGGTGCCTTTCAGGCAGGGTTCTAGTGTCGATTGTCTCACCGCAAGCTGCTCCACGCTACCGCACGATTCTATCGTGTGGTATTATTTATCACGCGAAAGGATTCGCGCGATAGCGAGGTTATGAAAATCTCGCCTTTCAGGCGATGAGATATTTTTTATCGGACAGCAATATTTTTTTTTACTTTAAAATAATTTCAGCGAAAGCAATTGTGTTTACAAATCGCCTTGCAACACCCTGCCCCTAAAGGGGAGTATCCCGTGAAACGGGAGGATGAGCTTTGAGTTGCTCGCGACATTATGAGAATGGTGTGTTGCGAAGCAAACATTTGCCTTAGACTGACTCAGTGACCGAGTTTTACAAAAGCTCGCCGGCAAGGGGATAGTTATGAGTCATGAGTTGGCGGGATTACAAATCTCTCCGACATGAGAATTATGCACAATGCGGATTTTATAACCGCAATGTGCTTTCACCCAATCACGCTGCCTCCCTCTCTCACAGTCTCCTACCTCTCACGCACTCGCCCTCGTGACCCGCACCACGAAACCCGCACCTCGTAACACGTAATAAAAGCTAACGGCTAATAACCCACCTCATCACACTCTGTTTTTCAAGTAAAATTTTGCCTTGTACAGTTACAGTTTTATCCAATAAAATGTTTTCAGATATATTATCTATCGGGATAAACGTAGCCGATTGCCAAGCACCTTGTTCAGAAACTTCAACTACTTCTGAAATACTTTCAATATCAAACAGTGTTGGAAATGGCAGTTCTGATGATGAGTTTAATACAACTTCCTCAAACTTTGCTCTGTACTTCATTGCACTTTTGGGGATGCGAGTTGAATATTGCAGCGTTCCGTTATCGGATTGTGTTACCGTTATTTCTACATTTATTGCAGGTTGATACGGTATAAAAGCAGAAACACCCACCAAAACCAAAAGAGCACCACCTATTATCATTATTCCGTATCGTAGCAATGCAGGTGGCACCTGCCCGATAATATTACGGACTTTTTCACTACGTAATTCAACCTTTCTATCTCCTAAAGAGGATTCTTTTGAGAAGATAGGGGAGTAAACATTTTCTGCTATTTCTTTATAAATCATTTTTATAGTTTTTTATTCTGATTAAGTTGTAGTTAATTGTTATTAAACGCAAGTTATGATTAGTTGCGTGTTCCGGGTTACGAGATACGGGGTTTGTGGTGCAAGGCGTAGTGGCTTGGAGAATGGGCGATAAATAGAATGTAGGTTTGTGTGCCAAAATAGAGATTAAAAATAATTATTAAGAACCTTGTTTATTTCAACTATACATTAGTAGCAAAATTAATCACACATTACTTCACCTTATTACCTTATTACCGATTTTTACATTTTTATCTTACATCAAATTCACGTTAATTTAGAAATGCAACAAACGGACTTTGAGCCGTTGGTTGCTGTGTTGAACTGCTTGGCGTGCTTCGCGATATTTCTTAGCGTGCTTCGCGTGAAACAATCCTCTCGTCGGAGGGATTTGTAATCCCGACTTTAAACCCGGCAATACAAAACAATTCCAATTTCAATAAATTTTGGCTAAAGCCACATCCCTGACTATCACTTACATCCACGCCCTAAAGGGCAGTGGCCGCTCGAACTTGTTCGCTCGTTTTGACGAGAATTGATATAATAAGGAACTAAAAATTATCAGCCCAAAGAAAAAGCTAATAGCCGAAAAATATCACGGTACACCGTACCTTATTAATCCAATATTGTCAATAACTACAAATATTTTGCTACTCTGTAGCTTTTTTGCTGTTAGCTTTTGGCTATTTGCCATTGGCTTCTATCATCAACAACACAAACTTTCGTAAAAGAACACTGCAACTCTCCCCTTTGCGAAAGGGGAGTACCCGCTTGCGGGGGAGGGGTTTTATAGTTCTGAGTGTGGAGTGTGGAGCTTTGAGTTGCTCGCGCCATTTGTACATAACAATAATAATTTAACTACCCTAACCTAATAAAGTCGTATAATACCACAATAACTTTATGCTTATCTAAAAGGTGCAGAGCACCGATAATATTTGTAGCATTCGATTATTCCCGGCACATATAGGTGCAGAGCACCTAAATATTAGCCATTGGCATATTTAATAATTGCACATTGCACATTGTTAATTGACAAAGGTACAACCATCGTCTCCTCGAAGCGCAGCGGAGATCCCGATGAGCGAAGCGATTTCGGGACAATCTCCCAGTCTCCCCCCTCACGCAGTCGCCCTAGTGACTCGCACCCCGCACCACGTACCACGCAACTACTACCTACTCCACACTACAAACTACATACTCAAAAACGTACCTCGCACCAACAACCAATAGATAATTCCCCAACTCCAACTGATTTTTAACCAACTCGTAATACTTCCCTCTTTTTCGCGTAAGCTCTTCGTGCGTACCTGTTTCGGCAATTTTGCCATTATCGAGAACAACAATCTGGTTAGCATTTTTTACCGTACTCAATCGATGGGCAACCACAACAACGGTTTTATCCTCGTAAAACTCAGCCAAATTTTCGACAATCGCCCTCTCGTTATTGGCATCCAAAGCGTTGGTGGCTTCATCCAAAAAGATAAACGGCGGATTTTTATACACAGCACGAGCTATCAAAATTCGCTGTCGTTGTCCCTGACTTACACCCTGTCCGTCCTGCCCGATTTGAGTGTTGTAGCCGAGTGGCAGAGCCTCGATATAATCTGCAATATTGGCAACTCGTGCAGCGTAACGCAGTCTTTCGATATTTATCTTATCGTCAACAGGAGCGATATTGCGTGCGATAGTGTCTGAAAAGAGATAACCCTCCTGCATTACCGCACCGCACTGAGTACGCCACCATGCCAAACTAAATTTATTCAGATTCTCGTTGCCGATTTCAATTCTTCCCTTATCAGGTTCGTAATATCCCAAAAGCAGTTTCACGAGCGTGGTTTTTCCGCTTCCGCTTGCTCCCACGATAGCCGTAACCTTGCCTTGCGGAATATCCAGATTGATATTGTCAAGCACATAATCGGGTCTTGCACCGTCGTATTTGAAACAGAGATTTTCGATTTTTACCGAACGATTTTCGGGCAAATCTTCTACCGTGCGATTCTCGTCCTCCTCGTTCTTTTGAGTATGGATTTCGTTCATTCGGTCGAGGCTGATACTAACATCCTGCCAGCTATAGATAAAACTCATCATCTGCTCTACCGGAGAGTTCAACTGACCAATAATATACTGAATGGCAAGCATCATACCGAGTGTCAGATTTCCGTTGATAACGGCGGTTGCAGCCAGCACGGTAATAATAATGTTTTTCAACTCGTTGATAAGAATACTTCCCGCCTCCTGATTTTGTTGCAACGATAGCGACTGCATATTCACATCAAAAAGGTCTGCTTGCACATCCTCCCACTCCCAACGTTTACGTTGTTCTCAACCTTGCAGTTTTATCTCCTGCATCCCGGTAATAAGCTGATAAACCACGTTTCTGTTTATTCCTTGTTGCTCGAAAAACTTGTAATCCAATACCCTGCGTTTTTTCAAGAAAACCATTATCCACAAACCGTAGATAATGCTTCCGACAAGAAAAACCAGGAATATAGGCACGTTATAGATAAATAGCACTATGCCGAAAATAACCAAACTGAACACCGAAAAGAGCATATTAAGCGTTTGAACCGTAAGGAAGTTTTCGATACGGCGATGGTCTTCGATGCGTTGCAAGAGATCGCCCGTGAGTTTGGTGTCGAAAAACTTCATCGGCAGTTTCATCAGCTTTATAAAAAAGTCCGATATAAGAGAGATATTTATTCGTGTACTGATATGCAACAAGATTTTCCGGCGAATAAAGTCGATAGCTGTACGGCTGAAAAGCAGCATCGTTTGAGCGATAAGCACCAACCAAATAAAGCCTATATCTTTGCCGTTTATACCCACATCTACTATTGCCTGGGTAAGGAACGGGAATATTAGTTGCAGAATGCTGCCGAAAAAGAGACCGAGTATAAGTTGCATGAAATACCGCTTGTATTTTACCAAATACTTCCAGAGAAATTTCAGTCGATTCTCTTTTTTTACGGCATCGCCCTCTTTTTCGTAAAATAGCGCGGTTGGCTCGAAAAGCAGGGCTACTCCTTTCTCTTCTCCGTTGGTTCGTGTGCTTATCCAGTTTTTGCAGAACTCCTCCTGCGAATAACGAATACGACCTTTGCCCGGATCGGCAACATATACATCCCACCGAGAGTGTGGCTCCGAGCCACGCCCTCGGTCACGACGTTTTTTTATATTATACACTACCACAAAGTGGTCTTGTTTCCAATGCACAATGCAGGGTAGCGGTGCTTTTTCTGCCAACTTCTCGAACGTGATGCGACCGCCCACGGTACGAAAACCTATATTTTCGGCTGCACGGCTTATACCGAGCATCGACACGCCTTCGCGACTGATATGCGAAGTGTTTCGCAAACGGCTTATATCGTAATCTTTGCCGTAGTATTTGGCAATCATTCCGAGGCAGGCGGGACCGCAGTCCATGGCATCGGGTTGGTGGATAAGGGGGAAAGACATATCTAATACTATACTAATATTTCAAAATACCTGTATCGCTATCGCTATGATTAATAGATTTATTTTCGCTTTGATATCTTCTACCTTTATTTATATTCCACGAGAATGTGAAAGAAATCATGTCATCGTAGTCAGGAATAAAAACTGCCAAATCTTTATTTATATATTGACTTGTAGTTCTTTCGCCACTTCGATACTCATTTTTTGATAAGAAATAAGATAGGTTTAAACCAAACATCATATCTTTAAACTTATAATTTGCATACAAGTTGCTATATCTCGATCTGTATATCTCTGATTCTCCCAAAAAGAATCTCTCCATTGAATTCCAACTCATTCCAAAACTCCATTTATTCAGTGTTAAATTAGCTTGTAGTGTTCCCCAAAAACGGTCGAAATTATGTGTGTAATTATTGCCATGACTTGAATGTACTAAATATGAAATTCCCCCTTGTAGTGTAAGTTTTTTAGGAATAACATAGTATTGTCCGAATGTATAGTTCCAAAACTCAGACGCATACTTATGATTATCAGAACTAAATTCAAAAAAAGTATTACCGTCACTATCAACTCCTCTTGTTATTTTATCCATAATAGGATTTTTCAAATATTTGTGCGCAATGGTATTTTGAATGTAAAAACGGTCGTGTTGGTAATTAAATATAATGGAATGCAACATACTTAAATATGGCTTTAGCTCTGGATTACCAAGCCTATACTCCATGTTGTTTATTTGCTGTTTGACATTACTGATTGAAGATAAACTCGGTGGAACAGAAATATAATTAAAACCAAGACGCATATTTCCACCTTTGAAAGGAGAATATGACAAACCACCGTTTCCATACCAAGACCAATAAATACGAATCTCTTCTTGGTCATACATTTGACGAACCGTGCTTAACCCTAAATAATAACTCAATTTTTTAATATTACCCGTAATTTGGACAAAACCATCAGATTTTCTATCTCTAAATTTATTTATAACATCGTTACTTCCCGTATAAATGTTTTCGACATAACCTTCCGAATGATTTAAACCACAAACAAATCTGAAGGAATCAAATTGTTTGTTATATCTTGCATCGGCAATTAGGGAGTATCTTTTTCCTTGCGTATTGTACCAATAATGTTGTTGAGGTGTTTCGAACAAATTGTTTTCAAATGTTTTATATGAATAACCGTATTCGGTATCTATATATGTTCCTACTACATTAAATCGGAGTGTCTGGTTTTTAGGTAAGTATATTTTTGAATATAAATCCAATACAGGTGCATAGTTTTTCTCTGTCGGCTCTGTCAGTGAATAATAGGTTTGTTGCCCGGTTTCATTAATAATTTGTTTGTGTCCACGATTAGGACTATCATAAAAACCACCATGCAAATTGACTTCAAAAACATATTTTTCAGGATTCGTCAAATTATATCTTAATTGTACACGCTGTTGTGCATATTTTAGATATGTACTTATACCCTCTCTTTCAATAATATGCTCGTTTTCGTCGGGCAAGGTATAAATATCTTTTTGATTTATAAATCGCTTGTTCATAATTCCATAATTCATAGAATAATTTACTGCATATTCAGATAGCTTATTATTGTATCTGAAATAATAGAAATTATTGCCGTTTCCGGTAGTCACGGCATTTGTAGTATTTATACCGGTTACCATGCCCGAGACTTTTTTCTTTATCACGAAATTTATTACAGCAGGAGCATTATTATACTCTAAACCAGGGTTGTCGATATATTCTACACGTATTATTTCATCCGGTCGCAATGCTATAACATCGGCTTGTGTTACTTTTTTATCGTCTATATACACAGGCACACTTCCTGAACCTGCTTTGCTAATACTTTTATTTACAATATCAACCATTAATCCCGGAATCATTATTCTATTTAGAAGGTCGTAACCGCTTGTAGAATGTTTTTTATCTGTTTCTGTCGGAAAAATTAAACGTCGGTCTGTCTTCGTGATAGAACGTTCAGCGGTAACTACTACCTCTTCGAGTTGTAGAGATTGCAGTGTGATATTTCCCAAATCAATCTTTTCAGGTATATTCTCCAAGTGAACGGACTGACTTTCATATCCGACACAGGTAACCGTTAGTGTATAGCTTGATATAGGTTTTATATTATCGCTTAGTGTAAAAGCACCTTTCCGGTCGGTTATTGTTCCTTCTACAAAAGTCGAATCTGCATCAATTAATACTATATTGGCTGATTCTATAGGTGCACCATCTGTGCTTACAACAAATCCTTTGATTTGTGCGATCGAAGATAATATTACCGAAGTAGTAAAAATGATTGTAAGTATTGCTTTTTTCATTTGAATTATCTTTTATGTTTATAATGCTTAATCGTTATTTGTACGGAAATTTTCGTCCATAAAATTAATAAATTCCGTCCATTTTTGAGGAGTTCTACGTATATGTGCAATCAATAATAGTATATTTTCAATATGCTGCTTGTTAGATTCACAAAGATTTTTGTTAGGCTGCATACCATATTTACTTTTTTCTTCGTTGAAAAACCATTTTCTTGTACAGCCCGCACAAATATTTTGCGCCCAACAACCACTACACAGCTTTTCTTTATTATCTAT